>NZ_CP108109.1:3186500-3535500 GCF_036199905.1 Streptomyces sp. NBC_00223
ACCCGGCGTTCCTCGCGCGGCTGCGGCAGGTGGTCGACTGGGCGATCGCCGACGGCATGTACGTCGACATCAATGTGCACCACGACGGCGGCGGCGACAGCTGGCTCATCCCCAGCTCGGCCCGACTCCCGCAGGTGGAACCCGAGTTCACCGCCATCTGGCGGCAGGTCGCGGGCTACTTCAGCAGCTACGACGAGCACCTGCTCTTCGAGTCGCTGAACGAGCCGCAGGACGCGAACGGGGGCAACCGTTACGGCGGCGGCACCGCGGACAACTGGCCCGTGATCAACCGGCTGAACCAGGACTTCGTCAACGTCGTCCGCGCGGCGGGCGGCAACAACGCCTCCCGCTGGCTGCTCGTGGTGCCCTACGGCGCCAACGCGCAGACCGGCGCGAACAATCTGGTGGTCCCCGCCGGCAGCCACATCGCGGTGTCCGTACACAGCTACAACCCGTGGGCCTTCGCATCGACCACCGCCCCGAACTACCTGACCTGGGACGGCTCGCTGAACTACCTGCCGGACGGCGACATCAACAACGCCAACCGGCTGTTCAGCAGCAGGGGAATCCCGGTCGTGTGGACGGAGTTCGGCGCCACCGTCAAGCCCTTGAACGGCGGCGACAACTCCGACCAAGTGGCCAACTACGAGACGCACTTCGCCTCGTACGCCAAGCAGTACGGGCAGAAGACGGTCGTGTGGGACAACAACAGCACGGGGCTCGGTGACGACCAGTTCGGGCTGCTGACCCGGCAGACGGCGACCTGGCGCTGGCCGAACATCGTGGACCGGCTCTCGGGCGTGTACTCCTGATCCGATCGGGGCGTTCCCGGCCCTGACCGTGTGTGCCACCCGCGGCGGCGGGTGGCACACACGGCTGCCGGGGTCTGCCCGGGGGGGCGGCCGGGGGCTGCCCGGGGCGCAGGTGAGCGCGCTGTCGCCGGGTGTCCGCTCCTTGTACTGTGATCACGGCGGCGAACTGGAACGGGTGGTGTGCCGGAGCGAGCGGCGGACCGGACCGGGGCGGGGTGCGGCCGGACGGAAAGGGTCTTGGGGAAGATGGCTGACGGGGCTCCCGCGTTCCGGCGCGACCGGGCACGCCTGCCGGCCGCCGAGCGTCGGCGTCAGATCATGGCGGCGGCGTCGGCGCTCATCGCGGAGCGCGGCTTCTGGGGACTGTCGATGCAGGACGTCGCCGACCGCTGCGGGCTGACCGTGCCCGGCGTACTGCGGCACTTCGGCTCGAAGGCGGGGCTGCTCATCGAGGTGCTCGCGCACCGGGACGTCGAGGACGCGCGCTCACTGCGTGCGCAACTCGGGGTCGGCGAGGAGGAGTTGCCGGACGAGTGGTCCGCCGGCGGTCCCGACGGGGTCGATCTGCGGGAGCTGTGCGAGGCCACTATGCGGCGCAACGGTGAACAGCCGGAGATCGTACGGCTGTTCACCGTGCTGGAGGCGGAGGCGCTCGCGCCGAGCCATCCCGCGCACGACTACTTCGTACGGCGGCAGGAGCGGGTGATCACCTCGTTCGCCGGGCTGGCCCAGGAGCTCACGGATCGCCCCGAAGCGCTGGCCCGGCACATCGTGGCGATGATGGACGGCCTCCAGATCCAGTGGCTACGGGCGCCGGAGAGCGTCGATCTGGTCCGGGAGTGGCAGGCCGCGGCCGAGGTGCTGTTCGCGTACCACGCGCGTACCCGGCGCTGACCCGGCGCTGACCTGTCCGCGCTCGGGGTCAGGCCACCGTGACGCCGCGGTGGTCCACCCACGCGCGGGCGGCCGCCGCCATCGCGCCGCGCCATTCCTCGTCGGGCCGGCGCTCCGCGAACCGCCGCATCATCCGAAGGTTGGCCGCGGCGAACACGTCGATGGCCCGCGGATCCGCCTCCTTCCACGCCAGGCAGCGCGCGGCCCACCCCTCGGCCTCCTCCGCACTGTGCTCGGAGGAGATCAACTGGACGACGAGACACGCGGGATCAATGAACGCAGCTCCCCGCGTGGGCCACGACCAGTCCACCATCCAGCCGTTCCGGCCCCCGATCAGTACGTTGTCCGGGTTGATGTCCGTGTGCAGCAGGGCGTCGCCCCGGAAGAGTTCCGTCTCTGCCGCGTCGGCCGCGAACCTGTCCCACCGCGTCTCGGGCCAGTCCCGCGCCACGGAGGGAAACGGCAACTCGGCGACGGCATTGATGAGTTCGACCACGGTCGGCAGGTCGGCCGAATCGGGGCGGAAATCCGACGCCCGCCCCTCGACGGCCTCGAACCCGAGGACGATCCACTCCTCGTCCTCGGCAACCCACCGCAGGGCCGGCGAGATCGGCTGTACGAAGGGGTTGATCAGCTTTTCCCGCACAATCGAATCCCGCCACCCGCCAGGGCGGTTGCGCATCACCTTGACGAAGAACGGCCCTTTCTCGCACTCGATGACGGCCGTGAGGTCCGAGCTGTACCCGTACGTGGTCGGGCGGATCTCGGAAACCTCGCCCGCGTGCGGACGGATCAGCGCCCGAAGCTCAGGTCCGGGGTTCATTGACGCTCATCTCCTGGGGTTGCACGTGGTGGGCGGCGTCCCAGGACGGCACCCGGCTTCCTCATCGGGGCCGCAGATCTGCGGCGGGTAGGTGTCGGGCCCGCACGGAGCCTGATCCGGGTAGCAGGCACGCGTTCCGACCACGGCCTTCCGGATGGACGCGGCCGCCGCCGCCATCGCGTCGCCGCCGAGAATATCGGCCAGCGGGGTCGTCCTGACGTTGCCCGTGTCGAGGAACCCGGAGAAGACGCACGGCGACACCGTGCCGTCCGGCCCGACGACGGCGGTCCCGTCACCGCAGCCGCCGCAGAGCTTCGACAGGTCCGGCGCCCCGGCCTGACCGCCTCGCCCGAAGGGGCGGACGTGATCGACGCCGATACGGGTCACGCCCAGGCTCTCCAGGTCACGCCGAGCCGCCCCCACGTGCCGCGTGTCCTCCCCGGTGATGATGCCGACGCGTACCGGGATGCCCAGGCTCACGGCCTGCCCGATGTTGGCGCGCGTGCGGCCGTGCGACCGTCGGCGGGTCATCGCGTCGTGGTCAGCCGCTTGGTCGGAGTAGTAGGACGTGGCGAGGCGCACGCCGCTGCGCCGGAAGAGCGTCCAGCACCGGGCGGAGACGTGTACGAGGTTGCTGAAGACCTCCACGTCGAGACCCAGGTTCAGGGCGTGGTCGACCAACTCGGGGAAGTCCGGGTGCATGGTCGGCTCGCCGCCGATGAACTGGACGTTCCGGACACCGCCGTCGGCGGCCTGGTCGAGCACGCCGATCCAGTTCTCGCGGGTCATGGTGCCGTGATCGCCCCTGGGCCCCGACCCGTTGTAGCAATGCGTGCAATGGAGCTGGCAGTTCCGCGTCAGGTCCAGCCATAACAGCCGTGTGCCGGCCGACCGGCCCGATAACCCTTCGATTGCCACTGACTTTCTCCTGCCATCCGCCAGTATCAGAATTCTGCCGCGTCGGGGCGCCCTTACCGAGCGGCCGCACGGCGGCACGGTGGGGCGGCGGTGACGCCGCTACCTGCGGGAACGCCCCGCGGCCTGGCGTCGCATTTCCAGCTCAGCAGGGCAACCCTAATTGCCGTCGGCGGTCCATCGAATCCCTTGAGCTGGACACACTTCACCGTCTACCGGAGGGGCAGAAAAGAAGCACGCAACGGACAGCAGAAATTTCTCGCCACGGTCAGAAATAGGCACGCCAACGCTTCGATTGTCGGGATCACGACCCTGATCGGGGGTGACGAACCTGGAGGTCGGCGGTTCCTCCGGTCATCGGCCCCGTTCCGCCCGGCGGATGACCGCCCCGGACGGCATCACGGCGGCCCGCACGGCTCCGTGGCCACCCGGGGCTTCGGATCGCCCGCCCCACCCCCGCCGGTGAGCGAGGTCCTGGATGAGGCAGGCGAGGGCGAGTGGGCCGGCCAGGGCGGCTTGGGGGACGCCGTTGGGGTCGGGCATCGCGGTGAGCCGGAGCATGGGCCGGGCCGGCCGTTCCGAGGTCAGTGGAACGTGAGCACCGCCTTGACCTGCGCATTCGAAGATCGACTCGGCGTCAGGACCGTCAGCCGAGTTCCCGGTTGAAGGTATGCACTTAGTAAAGTTACGCAACGAGGCGATGTATGACGGGAGTCACAGTGCTTCCATCTGTTAGGAACCATTCCTAACGATTGACGGAGGCCCCACACCGCCATGTCATCAATCCGTACGCGCCTGGCCCTGGCAGCCGCCGCGGCCCTCGCGCTCGCCGTCCCGCTCGCCGTCGGCAACGCCGACGCCGCGACGACCCCCACAACGGTCAAGGCCGCCTCGGCTGCCACCTCGTACACCGCCGCCCAGGTACTGGCCGGCATCCAGCAGCACTCGACGGCCGCGAACCAGGTCAACACCAAGCCCCACATCAACACCATGACGCGGGCCCAGAACGTGAACGTCTACCAGGTCGCCTCCGGCGTCTACGCCTACACCTCCGGCATGGCCATCGACACCGACGGCAGCGACTCCGACCCCGACCCCGACCATCAGGGCGAGACGACCTGGGAAGACAGCAACGGCAAGGCCCTGGGCGCGCACCACGTGCCGTTCTACGTGCTGGGCGACGACTGTTGGGACCGCAAGACCCCCTGCCCGCACTTCTACTACAAAGAACGCGGCATGTCCGGGCGGCAGTTCGCGCTGATGTTCTACAACGGCAAGGTCATCGGCTCGATCTTCGGTGACACGCAGACCGCGAACAACCAGACCACCTCCGACAACGACTCCCGCGAACTCGGCGAGGCGTCCGTGAAGGCGGCCCAGCTGCTCGGCATCCCCAGCAGCGGCACCACCGGCGGCGTCGACAACGGCGTGACCGTCGTGATGTTCTCCGGCTCGAACTGGGTCGTGAACGGCACCAACGCCAACCTGAACGACAACACCCAGGCCCTGGTCCAGAAGGCCCTGGACAGCCTCGGCGCAAGCATGAACGGCACCACGCCTCCCACCAGCCCGCCTCCCACCACTCCTCCGCCGTCGACGTCCCCGCCGAGCGGTGGCAACACGTCGTACGAGGCCGAGGCGGCCGCCCTGGCCGGCGGCACGACGATCACCAGTTGCGCGCACTGCTCGGGCGGCCAGAAGCTCAGCTACCTGGGCAACGGCGGCACGGCGACCTTCAACAATGTCACCGAGCCCGCGGCGGGCAGCTACACCATGAGCATCTCCTTCATGAGTGTCGGCCAGGCCCGCACCGCCGTCGTCACCGTCAACGGCGTCAACCAGACCGTCAGCTTCCCCGAGACACCGGACTACAACACCGTGGTCACCAAGAACGTCACCGTCCAGCTCAAGGCCGGCAGCAACACCATCAAGTTCTCCAACCCCTCGGCCGGGGCGCCCAACCTCGACCGCATCGTCGTCTGACCCACCGACGCCCCGGGGCCACCCGTGCCCCGGGGCGTCTTTCCGCCGATGTCCCGCCGACCCCGTTCCGTGGTTCACGAGCGCGTCCACGGGGGCGGGGCGGACGAGTCGGGGCGGAGATCCGACAAGTGGAGATCCGACGAGCGGAATTCCGACGCCCGCCTCTCGACGGCCTCGGCCCGAGGACGATCCCTCCCCCTCGTCCTCGGCACCCACCGGGCCGTGACGGCGGTCGTCGCGGGCCTCTTACGGGACCCGCGCGCTGAACGGCCCCCGGTCGGGCCGGGGTTCAGTAACCGCGTCGGTAGTTCGTGACCGCCGCGTCGTCCAACTTGCGGGCCCGCCGCTGCCGTTCCTCCGCCAGCTCCGCCAACGCTTCGGTGACCGAGGCCAGTACGTCCGCCACCACCTCGTCGGCCACCTCCGGCGACTCCTCGGTGCGCTTGTCGCGGACGCCGATGTCCGTCGCGAGCGCGGTCAGCACCGGCTCCTCGGCCGCCCAGCGATTCGCCGCCCGCCGGCGGTCCGGCGAGTCGAGCAGCACCCGCTCGTGGGTACGGAACAGCCCCCAGCGGCGGCGCCCCGGCCGGGTCAGCTGGCCCTCCTCGTCGAAGGCCGCCAGATACGCGGCGGACAGCCCGCGGCCCCGGCGCCAGAGGAATTCGGCGACCGACTCGAAGGGTGCCCGGTGCGGTACCGAGGACGCGGCCTCGTCCAGCAGCCGGTCGGCGATCGGCCGCGCGGTGTCGTCCGCCAGCAGGTGTTCACCCTCCACCCGTACGGCGCCGGCCCGCAGCAGGTCGACCAGTTCGGCGCCCGCGAGCGCGAGCGACAGGTCGCCTCTCTCCACCGGCCGGGTGGTCGGCATGTCCATGGTGATGATCAAGAGGTCCCGCGGTGTCGTCATCCACAGCTCCACGTCCGGCGCATCGGCAGTCGGCCCGCCCGAGCCGATTGTCGCCCGCGCGGGCCCCGCCGACCCGGGAGGGACACGGCCGGGGTGTACGGGTCCGCCGTACGGCCCTCCGGCCGGGGGTCCGCCGTAAGGCCCTCCGTACCCCGACGCGAAGGTCGGCACCCACGCGAAGGCCGGCCCCTACGCCCGCACGTCACCCCTCCGCGGCTTGCGGCGCCGCAGCCCCGCCTCCGTCAGCCGCCGCAGCAGCTCCTTGCTGCCGACCTCTATCGCGCCGAGCCGCACGGCGTCCGCGTAGCGCGTGGACGGCAGGTCGTAGTGGTCGCGCTCGAAGGCGCGTTCGGGGACGCCGAGGCGGGCGGCGAAGGTGTGCAGCTCGGCGTAGGACAGGTCGCTGACCAGGTGCGACCAGTGGCGGCCGTGGCCGGGCCAGGTCGGCGGGTCGATGTAGACGGGCATCGGGCGCGGTTACCGGCCGAGCGCGCCGACGGGGGCGACGGCCTCGCCGCGCGCCTCGCACACCCAGTGCGGGTCGGGGCCCAGCTCGGGTTCGACCGCGAGCGCGTGCGGCTCGTCGCAGCGCGGGCACAGCGGCCAGCGGCCGTACGTCTCCAGCAGCGCGTCCTGGACGTCCTGCGCGAGCAGCCCGGCCACGTACGCGGCGCCGTCCGGCCACTGCTCCAGCCACCAGCGGCGCTTGCTCAGCGCCTCCTCCAGCAGGGAGACGACCCGGGCCTCGGCGACGTCCCGGGCGGTGAGATCGGCCAGTACGAGGGCGCGGGCGCCGTGCAGCACGGGCTCGGTGGGTTGGCTGTCGGCATGACCTTCCATACGTCCATTGTCTCAACGCCACCCCGCGGAGGGGAGCGCCCTGCGCGCAATTGCGCGCGGCCCCTTTCCCGGGAGGAGGTACGCCCCCCGGCCCGCACAGGGGTACGGCCCCGCCCGGCCGAGGGTTCGGCACCCCCGCCCGCCGCGGGCACGCGACAGGCCCCCGCCCCCGGGGCCCTGACCCACCGGGCGTGGCGCAAAGTACGCCCGGCGCACCCTTGACGCTGCCCAGCGGACCCACCGGTCCCTCCGGGGAGAGGCACCGCCACCCGGGCTGCGCACGGGTACGTACCCCTCCCGGGAGGGGTACGCTCCGGGACCGCGCGGAGGAGGGCCCTCCGGGCAGACGCGCGGCCACACGACACCGCTCGCGCGGCAGCGATTCGCCTCGGCCCGCTGGCGGCCCACCCGCACGGCCCCTCCCCGGGAGCGGTACGGCCACCCGGACCGCTCCCGGTCGAGCGTTCAGAGCCCCCGCTCACCGCGGGCCCACGGCCCCGCACCCGGAGCCCAGGGCCCGGGGCCCTGACCACCGGGTATACCCAGCGGGCCCACCCCCACGGCTCCTCCGGAAAGAGCACAGCCACCCGGACCGCGCACGGACACGGCCCTCGCCCCCAGGGACGCCGCCGGCGGCCCGCCGCCGGGCGCCCGGCCGAGGGTTCGGCGCCCCCGCCCGCCCCGGGCCCGCGAGAAGCCCCCGGGCCCGGGGCCCCGCGCTCCGACCACCGGGGGTGCCCAGCGGGCCCGCCCGCACGGCCCCTCCGGGGAGGGCACGGCCGCCCGGACCCCGTACCGGTACGGCCCCCTCGGCCGGCCGAGGGTTCGGCGTCCCGCCCGGCGCGGCCCCCGCGCCCGGGGGCCTGGCTCACCGCGTGTGGCGCAAAGTACGTCCGGCGCACTCTTGACGCTGCCCAGTGCTGAAAATACCTTTCAGTCCGTGACCTACAGCGTGAAGGAAACTTTCTCCCCGGGCGCCCGCCCCCTGCGCGGCGTGCCCGGGGCGCCCGGCGGCGCGCCCGCCGTACCTGTCACGCCCCCCGACCCGGGGGCCCTCGCCGCCAAGGTCCGCACCCTCGCCCCCTCGATGACCCGCTCCATGCACCGGGTCGCGGAAGCCGTCGCGGGCGACCCGGCCGGCTGCGCCCAGCTCACCGTCACCGCGCTCGCCGTACGCACCGGCACGAGCGAGGCCACCGTCGTCCGTACCGCCCGCCTGCTCGGCTACCCCGGCTACCGCGACCTGCGGCTCGCGCTGGCCGCGCTCGCCGCCCAGCAGGCCACCGGCGCGCCGCCCGCCGTCACCGCCGACATCGCCGTGGACGACCCGCTCGCCGAGGTCGTCACCAAGCTCGCGCTCGAAGAGCAGCGCACCCTCGCCGACACCGCCGCACAGCTCGACATGACCCAACTGGAGGCCGCCGTCAGCGCGTTGGCGGCCGCGCGACGGATCGACGTGTACGGGATCGCCGCGTCGGGCCTGGTCGGCCAGGACCTCGTGCAGAAGCTGCTGCGGATCGGGCTGATAGCCCACGCCCACACCGACCCGCATCTGGCCGTCACCAACGCCGTCCAACTGCGCCCCGGGGACGTCGCCTTGGCCATCACGCACTCCGGCAGCACGCACGACGTGATCGAGCCGCTGCGGGCGGCCTTCGACCGGGGCGCGACCACCGTCGCCATCACGGGCCGCCCGAACGGCGCGGTCACGCAGTACGCCGACCTCGTGCTCACCACGGCCAGTTCGCGCGAGAGCGAGCTGCGGCCCGCCGCGATGTCCAGCCGTACCGGTCAACTCCTCGTCGTGGACTGCCTGTTCATCGGGGTCGCGCAGCGCACATACGACAACGCGGCGCCGGCTCTCTCCGCTTCGTACGAGGCCCTGGCCCATCGGCACACCCCGCGGCCCGGCCGCGCCTGAACCACATCGACACCCCCGCACGAGAAGGACGAACGAGCCGCATATGACCCAGTACACCGAGCTGCGCCGCGAGTTGGAGACGCTCACCACCGAGGCGTTCCGGCCCGAGCTCGCCGAGATCGACCGGCTCTCCACCCTGGAGATCGCCCGGACCATGAACGGTGAGGACGCCACCGTTCCGGCCGCCGTCGCGGGCCAACTGCCGCGGATCGCCGCGGCGATCGACGGGATCGCCGCCCGGATGGAGGGCGGCGGACGGCTGATCTACGCGGGCGCCGGTACGGCCGGACGTCTCGGCGTGCTCGACGCCAGCGAGTGCCCGCCGACCTTCAACACGACGCCCGGGCGCGAAGTGCTCGGACTCATCGCGGGCGGGCCGGAGGCGATGGTCACGTCCATCGAAGGCGCCGAGGACAGCAAGGAGTTGGCCGCCGCCGACCTGGCCCGGCTCGGGCTCACCGCCGCCGACAGCGTGGTCGGGATCTCGGCGTCCGGGCGCACGCCGTACGCCGTCGGCGCGGTCGAGTACGCGCGGGGGCTCGGGGCGCTGACGGTGGGGCTCTCCTGCAACGCGGGTTCGCCGCTGGCCGCCGCCGCGGAGCACGGGATCGAGGTCGTGGTGGGGCCCGAACTGGTCTCCGGGTCCACCCGGCTCAAGGCCGGGACCGCGCAGAAACTCGTGCTCAACATGCTGTCGACGATCACGATGATCCGGCTGGGGAAGACCTACGGGAATCTGATGGTGGACGTGCGGGCGTCCAACGAGAAGCTGCGAGCCCGTTCCCGGCGGATCGTCGCGCTCGCGACGGGAGCAGGGGAAGCGGCGATCGAGGACGCGCTGACCGCCACGGACGGCGAGGTGAAGCCCGCGATCCTCACGCTGCTGGCCCATGTCGACGCGCCCACCGCCGGACGCCTGCTCGCCGAGGCGAACGGACACCTGCGCGCCGCGCTGGACTCCGCCCACCGGTAGCCGCTCCGAGGCCGGCCCCGTGTCCCGACGGAAGCGGCGACGACGGTCACCCGTTCGCGGCCCGAAGGGCGTTGTCAGTGCCGTGGTGCATGATCGAAGCGTCGGATCGTCGGAACGTCGAAAGGGGGGATCGCCATGTCGATCACCAACCAGCAGGTGACCGAGTACGCCTTCCTCCAGGGGCTCTACAAGGACGCGTACTTCCCCGACCAGGTGGTGGACAAGGGGAAGGACGTCCTGCTGCGGCTGTGCGCGCGGATCGAGGCCGAGCGGCCCACGGACCTGGCGGCGCTGTACGCGCTGACGGAGCCCGCGACCGAGGAGTTCAACGCGCTGGAGGCCGAGTTCGAGGCGGCCGGCAGCGAGATCGAGACGGTCGCGCGCGAGGAGATAGCCGAGGACTTCTGGTTCGTGGCGTCGGCGTACGGCTTCCCGGAGGCGGACGTCGAGCAGCTGATCGCCGCCCGCGACTGGTAACGAGGCCCGCGCCCGCCCGGAACGCCGGATCCGCCCGGGCCGTCGCGCCCGACGGGACGTCAACACGCCGGACCTGCCCGGGCCTCCGCCGACGTGGGTCAGTCCCGGCGCGCGACCGTGATGATCTCCCGGCTCGCGTCGCCGATGGCACCGCGCTGCCAGTCGCCGTACTGCGCCTCGACCCCGAAGCCCGCCTCGGCGAGAAACGCGTTGAGCGCCGGCACGTCGAGGAAGCGCAGGGCCGCCCGGTCGATCCGAAGCACCCCGCCATCGCGCCGGGCCGAACCGCGGGCCGGGCCTGAGCCGGGCAAAGCAAGGGCGGCGCCCCCTTCCGTGGAAGGGGACGCCGCCCGGGTACTGCCGGTTGGGCTGCTGATCGCGAGATCAGAAGTCCATGTCACCGCCGGGCATGCCGCCCGGAGCCGCGGCGGCCGCCTTCTCGGGCTTGTCCGCGATGACCGCTTCGGTCGTGAGGAAGAGCGCGGCGATCGACGCGGCGTTCTGCAGCGCGGAGCGCGTGACCTTCGCCGGGTCGATGATGCCCTCGGCGATCATGTCGACGTACTCGCCGGTCGCGGCGTTGAGGCCGTGGCCGATCGGCAGGTTGCGCACCTTCTCGACGATGACGCCGCCCTCAAGACCACCGTTGACGGCGATCTGCTTCAGCGGGGCCTCAAGCGCGAGCTTGACGGCATTGGCACCGGTCGCCTCGTCGCCTTCGAGCTCCAGCTTGTCGAAGACCGCGGACGCCTGGAGCAGGGCCACGCCACCACCGGCGACGATGCCCTCCTCGACGGCGGCCTTGGCGTTGCGCACCGCGTCCTCGATGCGGTGCTTGCGCTCCTTGAGCTCGACCTCGGTCGCCGCGCCCGCCTTGATGACGGCCACGCCGCCGGCCAGCTTGGCCAGACGCTCCTGGAGCTTCTCGCGGTCGTAGTCCGAGTCGCTGTTCTCGATCTCGGCACGGATCTGGTTGACCCGGCCGGCGACCTGGTCGGCCTCGCCGGAGCCGTCCACGATCGTGGTCTCGTCCTTGGTGATGACGACCTTGCGCGCGCGGCCGAGCAGGTCCAGGCCCGCGTTCTCCAGCTTGAGGCCGACCTCCTCGGAGATGACCGTGCCACCGGTGAGGATGGCGATGTCGCCGAGCATGGCCTTGCGACGGTCACCGAAGCCCGGGGCCTTGACGGCGACGGACTTGAAGGTGCCGCGGATCTTGTTGACGACCAGCGTGGACAGGGCCTCGCCCTCGACGTCCTCGGCGATGATCAGCAGCGGCTTGCCGGACTGCATGACCTTCTCCAGCAGCGGGAGCAGGTCCTTCACCGAGGAGATCTTGGAGTTGACGATCAGGATGTACGGGTCGTCGAGCGACGCCTCCATACGCTCCAGGTCGGTGGCGAAGTAGGCGGAGATGAAGCCCTTGTCGAAGCGCATGCCCTCGGTGAGCTCAAGCTCAAGACCGAAGGTCTGCGACTCCTCGACGGTGATGACGCCTTCCTTGCCGACCTTGTCCATGGCCTCGGCGATCAGCTCGCCGATCTGGGTGTCGGCGGCGGAGATGGAGGCGGTCGAAGCGATCTGCTCCTTGGTCTCCACGTCCTTGGCCTGCTCCAGCAGGGCGGCGGAGACGGCCTCGACGGCCTTCTCGATGCCACGCTTGAGGGCCATCGGGTTGGCGCCGGCCGCGACGTTGCGCAGACCTTCCTTGACCAGGGCCTGGGCCAGGACGGTCGCGGTCGTCGTGCCGTCACCGGCGACGTCGTCGGTCTTCTTCGCGACTTCCTTGACCAGCTCGGCGCCGATCTTCTCGTACGGGTCCTCGAGCTCGATCTCCTTGGCGATGGACACACCGTCGTTGGTGATCGTGGGGGCGCCCCACTTCTTCTCAAGGACGACGTTGCGGCCCTTGGGGCCGAGAGTGACCTTGACGGCGTCGGCGAGCTGGTTCATCCCGCGCTCGAGTCCGCGCCGCGCCTCCTCGTCGAACGCGATGATCTTAGCCATTGTGAAGTGTCCTCCGCGGACTGGGGGTTCCCCCACCGAGGCAGGGGGCGGTGGATCGGACCGTGTGGCGCCCGCGACGGACGGCCAGTCGTACGCCGGTTCCTTCCCGGCGCCCGAACGGGCCTCACCGACCCGGTCCTGTAGCACTCTCACTCGGAGAGTGCTAACGCCAATGATTAGCACTCACCCCCATCGAGTGCAAGCGCCCCCGGTCGGTTTCCCGCCCCCCGGACGGCCCGCGAACGGCCTCCGGGCGCCCGCCGAACGGTCTCCGGGCGACCCCTCGACGACCCCCGAACGGCCCCGAGGGGCGCCCCCGGAAGACCCCCGGAACGCACCCCCGCGCGCACGCACAGCACGCACAAAGGGCCCGCACCCGGTGAGGTGCGGACCCTTCATGCGTGAGTACGTCGCGTCGATGGCCGAACGCGCCGGGATGTCAGCCTGCCAGTCGGACCATGTCCGCCTGCGGCCCCTTCTGACCCTGCGAGATCTCGAACTCGACTCGCTGGCCTTCTTCGAGGGTGCGGTAGCCGTCCATCTGGATCGCGCTGTAGTGGACGAAAACATCCGCACCACCGTCGACCGCGATGAAGCCGTAGCCCTTCTCCGCGTTGAACCACTTGACGGTGCCCTGAGCCATTCCTAACTCCCCTATTACTGGCCCTATCGCGGCCCCGCACTCCGCGGGGCCGGGTCAGACCTCACCTCACGAAGTACCCCTTACCATCGGCAGGTTGGGGACCCTGTGAGGCGTGCGCCGGAACGCGTCGACCGCGGCTGAATGTATCTGCACGGATGCCCACTGCAACAGGTCAATCGGACGAGAATTCTGGGCCCGATCCATCGGAAATACCCCAGGAAAAAACGATAATGCGGGGCATCTCGGGCCAGACAAAAGGGGACCAAGGGAATATTACGACCATGAATTTGGCGATAAATCGCCGCACCAACCTCAGCGGCGTCTCACTTGCCCCTGGCAACTGTACAACTTTTCAACTACCCCGGGAGACACGGGTGCCCCGCCCACCCAAAGGGGTGAACGGGGCACAAACCGGAAGAACCGGAGCGGACCGTGTCAGCCGCCGGCAACCGCCGGAATGATCGACACGCTGGCGCCTTCCGGCACCGCCGTGGCAAGGCCCTCGGAAAAGCGGACGTCGTCGTCGTTGACGTACACATTCACGAAACGCCGGAGCTTTCCGGCGTCGTCGAGAACACGGGCCGAAATACCCGCGTGATTCTTCTCCAGCGACTCGATGACCTCGGCGAGCGTCGAGCCCTCGGCCGGCACTTCGGCCTGGCCGCCGGTGTAAGTACGGAGAATGGTGGGGATACGTACAGAAGCACTCATGCGAGGCCAGCCTCTCGGAACGCGTCAAGGGTCGGGCGAATGGTCGCGGTCGGTCCGGTGGTCGGCGCCACCGCGTCCAAAGTCTTCAGGCCGTCGCCCGTGTTGAGCACGACGGTCTCGGCGGCCGGGTCGAGCTGTCCGCTGTCGATGAGCTTCTTCAGCACGCCTACGGTCACCCCGCCGGCGGTCTCACCGAAGATGCCCTCCGTGCGGGCCAGCAGCTTGATCGCGTCCACGATCTGCTCGTCGTTGACGTCCTCGACCGCGCCGCCGGTCCGCCGGGTGATGTCCAGGACGTAGGGCCCGTCCGCCGGGTTGCCTATCGCCAGCGACTTCGCGATGGTGTCCGGCTTGACCGGGCGTACGACATCCTGGCCGGCCTTGAACGCCGTCGAGACCGGGGAGCAGCCCTCGGCCTGGGCGCCGTAGATCCGGTAGGGCTTCTCCTCGACCAGGCCGAGCTTGATCAGCTCCTGGAGACCCTTGTCGATCTTGGTGAGCTGGGAGCCGGAGGCGACCGGGATGACCAGGTTGTCCGGCAGCCGCCAGCCGAGCTGCTCGCAGATCTCGTACGCCAGGGTCTTGGAGCCCTCGCCGTAGTAGGGCCGCAGATTGACGTTGACGAAGCCCCAGCCCTCGCCGATCGGGTCGCCGATCAGCTCGGAGCAGAAGCGGTTCACATCGTCGTACGAGCCCTCGATGCCGACCAGGTCGCCGCCGTAGACCGCGGCCATGACGACCTTGCCGGTCTCCAGGTCGTGCGGGATGAACACGCAACTGCGCAGGCCCGCCCGGGCGGCCGCGGCGCCGACCGCGCCGGCCAGGTTGCCGGTGGAGGAGCAGGACAGCGTGGTGAGGCCGAAGGTACGGGCGGCCTCAAGGGCGATGGCGACGACCCGGTCCTTGAAGGAGTGCGTCGGGTTGCCGGAGTCGTCCTTGACGTACAGGCCGCCGGTGACGCCCAGTTCGCGGGCCAGGTGGTCGGCCTTGACGAGCTTGGTCCAGCCCGGGTTGATGTTCGGCTTGTCGGCGACGTCCGCGGGGACCGGCAGCAGCGGCGCGTAACGCCAGATGTTGGCCGGGCCCGCCTCGATCTGCTTGCGCAGCGCCTCGGGGTCGCCGAGCGGGAGGTCGTAGGCCACTTCGAGCGGCCCGAAACACTCCTGGCAGGCGAAGATCGGGCTGAGCGGGAAGCGGGTGCCGCACTCGCGGCAGGAGAGCGCCGCGGCGGGGCCGAAGGGGGTGTCCGCGGGCGCGGAGTCGGTCGCGGTGTCCGGAGTCGTGTTCTCGACGGTCTGCGCAGCCATGGTGGCGAGGCCCTTTCTCCTCATCTTCCTCGCGACGCACTTCGCCACGAGACGGAATTGGCACCTTCCCCACCGTGATGACCTCGCGGTCGGCGGGAGGGTTGCCGGGGCTTCAACGGGCCGTTCCCTCTGCCCCTCTGGATGAGCGGTATGGCACCGGACGCTTCGGTCCAGGCGTTTGTCATACGTAACGACCCCCGGCATGCGGCGGGCGTACGCGTTGTTCAAGACTGTAACCGACAGGGGTGACCCTTGAGATAGTCGTCCGTACCGCGAGATGGATCACAGCCCCGATCAGCAGGGAGAATCGTACGTGCTCGATGAGGTGGAGCGCTGGCTGGAAACCCGGTCGTGGCCGGGCACCGACCGTCCGCTCGACCTGCTGCTCGCGGCCAAGCGCGCGGCGGGTCCGCAGGGCACGGTCAGCGTGGTGCTGCCCGCGCTGGACGAGGAGGCGACGGTCGGCGAGATCGTCGCCGCGATCCGCCGCGATCTGATGTCGCCCGGGGTGCCGCTGGTCGACGAGCTGGTCGTGATCGACTCCGGGTCGCGGGACGCCACGGCCGAGGTCGCGGCGCGCGCGGGGGCCCGGGTGATCCGCCGGGACGACATCCTGCCGCGGCTGCCCGCGGCGCCGGGCAAGGGCGAGGTGCTGTGGCGTTCGCTGCTGGTGACCGGCGGGGAGATCGTCTGCTTCGTGGACGCGGACCTGCGGGAGTTCGACGCGTCGTTCGTGTCCGGGATCGTCGGGCCGCTGCTGACCGATCCCGGGGTGCAGCTGGTCAAGGCGATGTACGACCGGCCGCTGGAGACCGGCGGCGCGGTCGTGCCGGCCGGCGGCGGCCGGGTCACCGAGCTGGTCGCGCGGCCGCTGCTGAATCTGCACTGGCCGCGGCTGGCGGGTTTCGTCCAGCCGCTCGGCGGGGAGTACGCGGCGCGGCGCTCGCTGCTCGAACGGCTGCCGTTCCCTGTCGGGTACGGGGTGGAGCTGGCGATGCTGATCGACGCGTTGGGCCTGGTCGGCCTGGACGCGCTCGCCCAGGTGGACGTGGGCGTGCGGCATCACCGTCACCAGGACGGGCAGGCGCTGGGGCGGATGGCGGCGGCGATCTACCGGACGGCTCAGTCGCGGCTGAGCCGCGGGCCGCTGGTGCGGCCGCGGCTGACGCAGTTCGAGCGGGGGGAGGAGGGGTTCGTCCCCAGCACGCTTCCCGTTGACACGGTGGAGCGGGTGCCGATGGTGGAGATCCACGAATACGTCTCCCGCCGCGCGGCCTAACCCCGCCCCCCACCGGCCGGTGGATCGCGTACGACCGCAAGGGGCACCGCCCCTTCAGGGGCGCGAGGAACTGCGCGACCAGCCCACCACCGGCCCGGCGGCCAAAAAACCGACCGTACGGGGCAGCCCCCTCCAGGGGCGCGAGGAACTGCGCGAGCAACCGGCCACCGGCGGTGGCCGAAGAACCGACCGTACGGGGCAGGACCCCGTGGCCCGCTGCGGCGCCGTCGTGGCCGTTCGCGCAGTTCCCCGCGCCCCTGGGGTGGCTGAGGCCCATAGTCCAGCGGGCCACCGTCATGGCTGAGCGCGCAGTTCCTCGCGCCCCTGACGGGGCTCTCCTGCCTCGGCGGCGGAGAGACGCGCCCCAAAGGTGGCGCTGGGGGTACCCCCGGGCGGAGCCTGGGGTGGCTGGGCCCGGTGGCCCGGTGGTCCCCGGGGCCGGGGGACGTTTGAGAGGGGGCGCGCGGGGCTAGGGTTTCGGCATGGTCGGAACGCAGCCCGCTGCCCGGATTCTGGTCGCGTCCAACCGCGGCCCCGTCTCGTACGCCCTCACCGCCGAAGGCAACCTGCACAGCAAGCGCGGCGGCGGCGGCCTCGTCTCGGGCCTGAGCGCGATCGGCCCGGAGGCCGACGCCCTCTGGGTGTGCGCGGCCCTCTCCGACGGCGACCGCGAAGCGGTCCGCCGCGGCGTCGGCGAACCAGGCGCCCGCATGATCGCCATCGACCCGGACGACTTCGAAGCCGCCTACAACGGCGTCGCCAACTCCGTGCTGTGGTTCGTCCACCACATGCTCTACCAGACCCCCTTCGAACCGGCCTTCGGCGAGGAGTTCCACGCCCAGTGGGCGTCCTTCGAGACGTACAACGCCGCCTTCGCCGACGCCCTCGCGGAGGAAGCCGCGGAGGGCGCCGCCGTCCTGATCCAGGACTACCACCTCGCCCTGACCCCCGCGCTGCTCCGCGCCCGCCGCCCCGACCTGCGCATCGGCCACTTCTCGCACACCCCGTGGGCGCCCCCGGACTACTTCCGGCTGCTGCCGGACTCCGTGGCCGTACAGGTACTCGAAGGCATCCTGGGCGCGGACCGCGCCGCGTTCCTGACCCGCCGCTGGGCCGACGCCTTCGCCGCGTGCTGCGTCACCGTGCTGGGCGCGACGCTCTCCGACGACGGCCGGGCGGTCACCCACCGCGGCCGTACGACCCGGCTCGGCGTGCACGGCCTCGGCGCCGACGCGGACTTCCTGCGCGAGCGCGCCCACCGCGACGACGTGGCCGAGCGGATGACCGCGCTGCGGGCCGAGACGGGGCCGGGCCGCAAGCTGATCGTCCGGGTGGACCGTACCGAGCTGTCCAAGAACATCGTCCGCGGCCTGCTGGCGTACCGGCAGCTGCTGCGCGACCACCCGGGGTGGCGCGAGCGCGTCGTGCACGTCGCCTTCTCGTACCCCTCCCGACAGGACCTCGCCTCCTACCGCGCCTACACCGCCGAGGTGGCCCGCGTCGCCGAGGAGATCAACGAGGAGTTCGGCACCGAGGGCTGGCTGCCCGTCCTGCTCAAGGTCGACGACGACTTCGCCCGCTCGCTGGCCGCCTACCGGCTGGCCGACGTCGCGCTCGTCAACCCGATCCGCGACGGTATGAACCTGGTCGCCAAGGAGGTCCCCGTCCTCTCCGACAACGGCGTGGCCCTCGTGCTGTCCCGCGAGGCCGGCGCGTACGAGGAGATGGCCGAGGACTCGATCACGGTCAATCCGTACGACATCCGCGAGACGGCCGCGGCCCTCAACACCGCGCTCACCCTCCCCGAGGCCGAGCGCGCCGACCGCACCAAACGCCTGGCGGCGGCCGCCACCGCGCTCCCCCCGACCCGCTGGTTCCTCGACCAGCTGAACGCGCTGGGCGGCTGACCCGCCCCCGGCCCCGCGCGGTCACCCGCGCGGGGTGGGCCGGTCCTTCGCCGGGGGCGTGCGCGGCGAGCCGTTCCGGCCACGGCCGCCGCCGCTCCCGGCTCACCACCCGCGTCACCCCACTCCCGTGAAATTCCGTCACTTCGACTCCACCACAGGGGTATGACATTGACCCGACACTCCGGCACCCTGCGTACTGTGTGAGTGACGTTCCGTACGTCGGGCTGTCCGTGCGCCAACCCGACGCCTTGGACCAGGAGTTGTGATGCCCGCCCCCGCGCCCGAACCCGTACCGGCCGCCCCCGTCGCCACGACCGCCGTGCCCGTCTCCGCGCTCGAACGCCTCACCGGTGACCCCGAGGCGTTCGGCCGGGCGTGGCCCGAGGAGCCCGTGGTGTACGCGCGCCGCCCCGCGGAGCTGGCCGCGCTGCTCGACGCGGCCGCGGTACGGCGGATCGCCGCGGAACCGGCGCTGCGGCCGGTCGCGATGGGCATGGTCAGGGAGGGCGTCATCGACCCCCGGCGGCCGGACCCGGACGACCCGACGAGCACCCTCGTCCTGCACGGACTCCACCTGACGTGGCCGCCGTTGACCGCCTTCTGCGACCGACTCGCCGCCCAGCTCGGCCATCCGGTGACCGCGAACGCGTACCGCACCCCGCGTCGGGCGCGCGGTCACGGGCCGCACCGCGACACCCATCACCTCTTCTTCGCGCAGACGCACGGCGCGAAGGTGTGGCGGCTGAGCGGGCCGTTACGCGCGGATCCACCGGGCGGCGACCCCTGGACGGTGGTCGGCCGTACGTCCCAACGGCTCTCGCGGGCCGCCGACATGCCGGACCTGGAGGTCGAACTGACCGCGGGGAACGTGCTGTTCGTGCCGCGGGGCTGGGCGCACCACGGGTACACCGGGAGCCGCAGCTCGCTGCACATCACCTTCGGCGTGCAGGCGCCGACCCGGTTCCGGCTGGTGCAGCAGCTGCTCAGGCACGCCATGGCCGACCCCCGGCTGCGGGCCGCCCTCCCGCCGGGACCGGCCGGCGCCGGCCCCGACGCCCTCGCCGCCCAGGGGCCCGGCCGGTGAGCGACGCCGTCGGGCCGGCGCCCGAACCGCAGCCGGGGCCCCGGCCCGAGCGCGAGGCCCAGCCCCCGTCGCCGCCCGCGCAACGCGGCCGGCACCGCCGCCCCTGCACCTTCTGCCGGGTCCACCCGGCCGACCTCCGCGACCACGAGACCGGTCTCGTGTGGTGCCTGGGCTGCGCGGTCGAACTCGTCCACGCGGGCGACCCCGTCACCGACTACGTCGAGTTCGACGAGGGCGACCGTTACGCCGATCTGCTGAACCGGCACGGCCGCGGCCTCTACACGACCGTCAACCGGCGCGGCCCGGCCACGTGATGTCCGCCGACGGGGCTACTCCAGCGCGTCGGCGAGCGCGTTGAGCACGTCGACCACACCGTCCGGGCCGGGGACCACGAGGTCGGCCTGCTCGGTGAGTTCGTCCGGCGACTCCGTGGTGCCCGCGCTGGCGATCAGCAGCCCGGGGTGTCCCTCCTCGCGGCGGCCGCGCACCGCGGAGAAGGCCGCGAGGTCGCCGAGGTCGTCGCCGCAGTAGAGGACGGACGCGGCGTCGGTCTCCCGCAGGTACGCGGCCAGCGCGACGCCCTTGTCCATGCCGGGCGGCCGCAACTCCAGTACGTAGCGACCGGGTTCGACCATCAGCTCGTGGCGTTCCGCGAGTTCGGTCAGCGGCGCTCTGAGGGCGGCGAAGGCGGCGTCCGGGTCCTCGGTACGGCGGGTGTGGACGGCGACCGCGCGGCCGCCCTTGTCCTCGATCCAGGTACCGCGCCAGGCGCCGATCCGGTCGAGGAAGCCGGGGAGTTCGGCGCGGACGGCGGTGACGCCGGGGTGGGAGCCGGGGGTGTGGACCTCGCCGGTGTGGGCGTCCCAGCGTTCGGCGCCGTAGTGGCCGAGGACGACGAGGTGGTCGAGGCCGGGGACGCCCGCGAAGCCGCCGTAGCGTACGGCGACGCCGGCCGGGCGTCCGGTGACGACCACGATCGAGGCGAGGTGGGGGGCGAGGCGGGCCAGGGCGGGTACGGCGCCGGGATGAGCGCGGGCCTGGTCGGGGTCGGGGACGATGGGGGCGAGGGTGCCGTCGAAGTCGAGGGCGACCACAGCGCGGTCGGGCTGCGCGAGCAGGGCGGCGAGGCCCTTTGCTCCCTCGGGGGTGTGGGGAGCGAGGATGTCGGCGAGAGCCATACGTCGAGATTACCTTTGCGCTGCGCTTCGCCGCCCCCCGCGCTGCGCGCGCCGCCCGCCGCCCAGCCCCCTCCGGCCGGTTCCCCGCCCACCGGCCGGTACGGGGCTTGTCGCGCAGTTCCTCCCCCAGGCTCCGCCCGGGGGTACCCCCAGCGCCCCTGAAAGGCACTGCCCCTTGCGGCCGGTTCTTCCGCCACCGGCCGGTACGGGGCTTGTCGCGCAGTTCCTCGCGCCCCCAAACAGGCACTGCCCCATCCGGTCAGTTCCTCCACCGCCGGCCGGTGGCCGGTTGCTCGCGCAGTTCCCCGCGCCCCTAACGGGGCCCTCCACCTCGGCGGCGCGGACAGCAACGAAGAAACGTGCCCCGAAGGGGCGCGAGGAACTGCGCGACCAGCCACGACGGCGGCAAAGGGGAACGACGGGGGCGACCACCCCAAGGTGGCGCTGGGGTACCCCCGGGCGGAGCCTGGGGGCGGAACTGCACGACAAGCCACGACGGCGGTGGCCCCCGAGGTCCGAGAAGAAGAAGAGCCTTAGCGGTCCGTGGCGCGGCGGGCGCGGGACGCGCGGAGGCGGTTGACGGTCACCGGGGCGTAACGCAACGCGCTCTCCTCGTCGAGCAACGCGTTCAGCAATTGGAAGTACGCCGTCGGCGACATCCCCAGCCGCTCCCGAATCGCCCGCTCCCGGGGCCCGGGCCCGCTCCACGTCCGCCCGGCGATGTCCAGCACCGCCCGATCCCGCTCGGAGAGCCCCCGCTCGGAGAGCCCGCGCCCGGAAGACTCCTCTTCCGTCACGCCCACCCTCCGATCCTCAGAGCCTCACTGCTTGGCGCCGCTGTCCGCGTCCTGCGCCTCCGCGTAAATCTGCAGATCCGACAGTACCGACTTCGGATCGCCATGCACCGCCGTCCCGATGACCTTCTTCACCCGGTCGCTCACCGGCCCCCACGACGTCTTGCTGACCGGGTAGAAGATCGCCTCGGGCAGCAGGTCGAGGAACTTGACCAGGTCCTTGTCCTTGGGATTCTTCCGCATGGCCTGCGACGCGCTGGTGGTCACCGGCAGCAGTCCGTACTGGTCGAGGAACTTGACCAGGTTCTGCTGCTGGTAGACGTACTGGAGGAACTTGCCGTCCGCCTCGACATTGCCGTTCTGCTTGAAGGCCATCACCCAGTCGGCGACACCGAGCGTGTTCGTGTCGGCGCCGGTCTCGCCGGGCAGTTGGGCCACACCCACGTTGATGCCCGCCTTCTTCGCCTGCGCGAGCAGCGTCGGGTGGCCGTTGATCATGGCCGCCTTGCCCGCGAGGAAGTCGGCGAAGACCTGCTTGCGGTCGGTCTTGGCCGGGTCCTTGGGACCGACCAGACCGGCGTCCACCAGGTTCTTCTTGACCCAGGCGAAGGCGTCCACATTGGGCGCGGAGTCGAAGGTGTAGCTGCCGACGGTGTCGGTGTAGTTGCCGCCCGAGCCCAGCATCCACATCAGCGACTCGGCCTGCGCCTCCTCGGGACCCAGCGGCAGCCCGTACGGCTCCTTGACGCCGGTGTCCTTGAGGAGCTTCGCGTCCGCGGCGAGGTCGTCCCAGGTCTCGGGGGCCTTGGTGATGCCGGCGTTGGCGAAGAGCTTCTTGTTGTAGAAGAACAGCCGGGAGCTGGAGACCCACGGAATGCCGTACTGGGTGTGGTCGACCGAACCGGCGTCGGCGAGCGAGGGGATGAAGTCGGCCTGCTGACTGACCGTGAAGAGCTCGTCGGCGGTGTAGAGCTGGTCCTGGGCGGCGTAGGCGGCGTAGGAGCCGATCTGCGCGATGTCGGGGGCCTTGCCCGCCTTGACCAGCTCGGCGACCTTGTCGTCCACGTGCGTCCAGTCGACGACCTCGACGTTCACCTTGATGCGCGGGTTGTCTTTCTGGAAGCTCCGCACGATGTCGTTCCAGTACTCGGTGGAGCTGTTGCCCGTCTTCGGGTCGCCGTAGTCCGCCGCGATCAGGTGCAGGGTGACGTTCTTGCTGAGCGGGGAGCTGCTGCCGCAGGCACTGAGCGTGGTCAACGCCATCACGGAGGTGAGCCCGGCCGCCGCCAGGCCCAGAAGTCGTCGCCGCTGCACTGTTCCTACCGCCCTTTGAAGTACTGCCCTGCCGACTGCCGGCCGACCGCCCGCGCCACTGTGGAAGCGCCGAGTCTTGCCCATACCTTGGGCCAAGGTCTACACCATGAGTGATATCTCTTCAGAGGCGGGTCCCCTTCCCACGTGGAGCTTTGCGCGGCCCGGCCGGCCGGGTCGCGCCTCGTTCACTGCTTGAATTCGATCACCCGGTGAAGTGGACTAGACCTTTAAGGGGTTTAACCGCGACACTGTCCCCGTGAGACATGTCATCGCCCTCGATGTGGGCGGCACCGGGATGAAGGCCGCCCTGGTCGCGGAGGACGGCACGCTGCTGCACCAGGCGCGCCGCCCCACCGGCCGGGACCGCGGTCCCGACGCCGTGATCGCCGCCATCCTCGACTTCGCCGCCGAGCTGCGCGACCACGGCCTGGGCGCGTACGGCGAGCCCGCCTGCGCTGCGGGCCTGGCCGTGCCCGGCATCGTCGACGACGTGCGCGGCATCGCCGTGTACGCCGCCAACCTCGGCTGGCGGGACGTCCCGCTGCGGGCGCTGCTGTCCGAGCGGCTGGGCGGTGTGCCGGTCGCGCTCGGGCACGACGTACGGGCCGGCGGGCTGGCCGAGGGCCGGATCGGCGCGGGCAACGGCGCCGACCGCTTCCTCTTCCTGCCGCTGGGCACCGGCATCGCGGGCGCCATCGGCATCGACGGCCGGATCGAGGCGGGCGCGCACGGGTACGCGGGGGAGATCGGGCACATCGTGGTCCGGCCCGGCGGCCCGAAGTGCGGCTGCGGGCAGTACGGCTGTCTGGAGACGCTGGCCTCGGCCGGGGCGGTCTCCCGCGCCTGGGCGGCGGCCAGCGGCGACCCGGAGGCGGACGCGGCGGCCTGCGCGCTGGCCGTCGAGGCGGGCGACCCGGAGGCGATCGAGGTGTGGCGCGAGGCCATCGACGCGCTCGCCGACGGCCTGGTGACCGGTCTCACCCTGCTCGACCCCAGGGTCCTGATCATCGGCGGCGGCCTGGCCGAAGCCGGGGACACCCTCTTCGGCCCGCTGCGGGCGGCCGTCGAGGCACGCATCACGTTCCAGAAGCTCCCCCTCATCGTCCCCGCCGCTCTGGGGGACACCGCCGGCTGCCTGGGCGCGGGTCTGCTCGCCTGGGACCTGATCTCCGTGGAGGTATCGGCCTGATGGCCCCCGTAACGACAACGCAGCGCACGGTGCTGGCGGGTGCCCGTGTGGTCCTGCCGTCAGGAGTGGTGGAAGGCGGCCGGCTGACCGTCGAGGGCACCCGGATCGCGGCGAACGAGCAGGCCGAGCAGGCCACGCTCGACCTCGCCGGACAGGGCCTGACGATCGTCCCCGGCTTCGTCGACCTGCACAACCACGGCGGCGGCGGCGCGTCCTTCACCTCCGGCACCGCCGAGGACATCCTCACCGGCGTGCGCACCCACCGCGAGCACGGCACGACCACGCTCGTGGCGTCCACCGTCACCGAGAACCTGGAGACGCTGGCCGGCCGGGCCGCGCTGCTCTCCGAACTGGTCGAGCAGGGCGACCTCGCGGGCATCCACTTCGAGGGCCCGTTCATCTCGCCGTGCCGCAAGGGCGCGCACGACGAGGGCCTGCTGCGGCACCCCGACCCGGTGGACGTGCGCAAGCTGGTCGAAGCCGCGCGCGGCGCCGCGAAGATGCTCACCCTGGCCGCAGAACTCCCCGGCGGCATCGAGTCGGTACGGCTGCTGGCCGACCTCGGCGTGATCGCCGCGATCGGCCACACCGACGCCACCTACGAGCAGACCCGGCAGGCCATCGATGCGGGCGCGACCGTGGCCACCCACCTGTTCAACGCGATGCCGCCGCTCCAGCACCGCACACCGGGCCCGATCGCGGCGCTGCTGGAGGACGAGCGGGTCACCGTCGAGCTGATCAACGACGGCACGCATCTGCACCCGTCGATCCTGGAGCTGGCCTTCGACAGCGCGGGCGCGGACCGGGTCGCCTTCATCACCGACGCGATGGACGCGGCCGGCTTCGGCGACGGCATGTACGACCTCGGGCCGATGAAGGTCGAGGTGCTGGAGGGCGTCGCCCGGCTGGTGGAGGGCGGCTCCATCGCCGGCTCCACGCTCACCCTGGACACCGCGTTCCAGCGGGCCGTGACCCTCGACGGGCTCTCGCTCACCGACACCGTACGGGCCATCTCGACCAACCCGGCCCGGCTGCTCGGCCTGGACGACCGGATCGGCACCCTGGAGCCCGGCAAGGACGCCGACCTGGTGGTCCTGGACGAGGGGTACGACCTGGTCGGCGTCATGCGCAAGGGCGAGTGGGTGGTCCGGCCCGCCTGATCCGGCCCGGACCCCGGCGGGCGCTCGGCGACTCCCGACGACTCCCAACCCGCGGCCTTTTCCGGCGATTCATAGCGAAATCAGACGATCGTACGACCAAGGGCCGCGAAATGGCGGCCGGTCCGCTCTGGGCTGGCCGCCGTTGATTTGCCATCATCATCAGGTGATCATCACCGTCACGCTGAACGCCGCGCTGGACGTGACCTACCGGGTCCCGGCCCTGCGCCCGCACACCACTCACCGGGTGCTCGACACCGCGGAACGACCCGGCGGCAAGGGACTCAACGTCGCCCGGGTGCTGGCCGCGCTCGGACACCGTACGACCGTCACCGGTTTCGCCGGCGGCCCGGCGGGCGACGAGCTGCGCCGAGGGCTGGCCGCCGACCCGTACGCCGAGCGGCTGACCGACGCGCTGGTCCAGGTCGCGGGCACCACCCGCCGTACGGTCGGCGTGGTGGACACCGCGTCCGGGGACACCACGATGTTCAACGAGCCCGGGCCGACCGTCAGCCCCGCCGAGTGGGCCGACTTCGTCGACGTCTACCGGGAGCTGCTGACCGCGGGGGACGTGGCGGCGGTCGCGCTGTGCGGCAGCCTCCCGCCGGGGGTGCCGGTCGGCGCCTACGCCGAACTCGTCCGCGAGGCGCGGGCGAGCGGGGTCTTCGTCCTGCTGGACACCGCGGGCGAGCCGCTGCGCCGGGGGCTGGCCGCGCGGCCCGATCTGATCAAGCCGAACGCGGACGAGCTGGCCGGGCTCACCGGCTTCTCCGAGCCGGACCGGGCCGCGCGCGACGCCCGGCGCCGCGGGGCGCGGGCGGTCGCCGCCTCACTCGGCCCCGACGGCATGCTCGCGGTCACCGAGGAGGGCGACTGGCGGGCGCTGCCGCCGGGCCGGCTGTCCGGCAATCCGACCGGCGCGGGCGACTCCGCGGTGGCCGGGCTGCTCTCGGCGCTCGCCGAGGGCCTGCCCTGGCCGCAGCGGCTGGCCCGGGCGGTCGCGCTGTCAGCGGCGACGGTGGTCGCGCCGGCCGCCGGGGAGTACGACGCGGCGGCGTACGAGGAGCTGCTGCCGAAGGTGGCCGTCGCGCCCGTCGCGTGAGCGGCCCGACGCGGGAGCGGCCCGACGCGGGAGCGGCCCACCGGGCAGGCGCCCCCGCCGAGCCGCCGCCCGCCGCTACTTCGTGACCTGGCCCTCCTTGAGCCACACCTGGTCCAGGTTGACCCCGCACTGGTTGCCGTCGCCGCAGCTCAGCGCGAGCGTGTTGGCGCCCTTCTTCAGGTCCACCCAGGCGAAGGTGGTGTTGTTCCACGCCTTCGCCCAGTCGGTGTAGCTGCCGTAGTTCTTGAGGTTGACGGGGTTCGAGCGGGGGGTGCCGTTGACGCCGAGGGTCAGCGTCGCGTCCGGGCCCGCGTTGCCGTAGTTGATGAAGAACGTGTACGAGTCGTCCTTCGGCACGGTGACCGTCCAGGTCGCGGAGGCGCCGACCTGGGCCATGTGGTCGACGTAGACGCCGCCGGCCGCGTTCGCGCCCGAGTGCTCGGTGCTCTGCTGGGCGCCGCCGGCCAGCACCAGGGTGGACGCGTCGACCTTCTTGGAGTCGAAGGGCTTCGGCGGCTCCTGCGTGGTCGGCTCGGTGCTGGGCGCGGTGCTGGTGGCCGGCGCGGTGGTCTGCTGGTCGGTCGCCTGCTTCTTGCCGCCGCCCGAGCCGTTGGTCATCGCGAAGGCGATGCCGATGGCCACGGCGGCGACCACGGCGACCGCCGCGATCAGCAGGCCCTTGCGGTTCGGGGAGCCGGGCCCGTCGTCGTAGCCCTGCCCGCCGCCGCGGCGGCCGCCGGGGGGCTGCTGCTCGTACGGGGGCCGGTCCTGGCCGCCGGGGCCCTGACCGGGGCCCTGGCCGTACGGCGGCTGCTGGGCGTACTGCTGCCGGCCGTATCCGGGCGGGCCGCCGTACGGCTGACCCGGGACCTGGCCGGGAGCCTGGCCCTGGCCCTGGTCGTAGCCGCCGGGCTGCTGGGGCTGCTGCGGCGGGTAGCCGTAACCGCCCGGCTGCTGGGGCGGGTAGCCGTAACCGCCGGGCTGCTGCGGCGGCGGGGTGCGGCGCTCACCGACCCGCTGCACCGAGTTGTAGGACGTACGCGGCATGCCCGGGCCCGGCTGACCCTCGGCGGGGTCAGGCTGCTCGCCGCCCTCGGACCGGTAGAGATACGCGAACGGGTCGTCGTTCTCCGGGGTGCCGTCGTTTCCGGCAGTCATCCGCTGTCCACTCCCTTGTGCTGTGGTATGCCGAAACCCTACCGGCCCCGGAAGACACACCGCCCTAGTCGTTCGACGCAGGACCAGGTCAGGAAGGTTCCCTGTGACCAGTCCCACGGACATTGTCACGTACCGTTAACGCCGTGGACGACGAGTGGCTGCCGTGGTGTGCGGCGATGGACCGCGCGCTGTACGGACCGGCCGGTTTCTTCGTACGGGAACGGCCCGCGGCGCACTTCCGCACGTCCGTGCACGCCTCGGCCCGGTACGCGGGGGCGGTCGCCGAGCTGCTGCTGCGGGTCGACACGGCGCTCGGGCGGCCGGACCCGCTGGCCTTCGTGGACATGGGCGCGGGCCGCGGTGAGCTGGCGCTCGGCGTGCTCGCCGCGCTGCCGGCCGGGGTCGCCGGGCGGGTCCGGGCGCACGCGGTGGAGCGGGCGGCCCGGCCGCCGGGGCTCGATCCGCGGATCGGCTGGTCGGCGGAGCCGCCCGCGGGGGTGCGGGGGCTGCTCTTCGCCAACGAATGGCTCGACAACGTGCCGCTGCCGGTGGCCGCGCCCGGTCCCGGGGGCCGTCCGCACTACGTCCTGGTCCGGGCCCGCGACGGCGCGGAGCGGCTGGGCGGGCCGGTGAGCGCGCGGGACGCGGGGTGGCTGGCGCGCTGGTGGCCCTGGCCGGCGGCGGCTCCCGAGGAGGGCGCGGCGTTCCGGGCCGAGATCGGGCGGCCCCGGGAGGCCGCCTGGGCCGACGCGGTGGCCACGCTGGACGCGGGGCTGGCCGTCGCCGTCGACTACGCCCACACCCTTGCCGCCCGGCCGCCGTACGGCACGCTCACCGGCTACCGCGACGGCCGCCAGGTCCCGCCGGTGCCGGACGGCGGCTGCGATCTGACCGCGCATGTCGCGGTGGACGCGCTGCCGGGCACCGTACGCACCCAGCGGGAGGCCCTGCGCGCCCTCGGGGTCTCCGGCGGCCGCCCCCCGCTCGCCCTGGCCTCGACGGACCCCGCCGCCTACGTACGCGCCCTGTCCACCGCGGGCGAGGCGGCCGAACTCACCGCCCCGGGCGGCCTCGGCGACTTCACCTGGCTCACCACCCCCGCCTCCCCGGACTGCGCCGCCCTCCTCACCCCCTGACCGCTCCCGAGTACGGCACCGGCGGGCCGCCGCGGACGGTGTGGACCGGCGCGAAGGGCGGGCGCTCCGGCTGAGACAATGAGCCCATGACGGAGACCACGATCGGGATCGGCGGCGCGGCCGAGAGCACCGACATGGTGCTGAACATCGGCCCGCAGCACCCTTCGACGCACGGCGTGCTGCGGCTGCGGCTCGTTCTGGACGGCGAGCGGATCGCGAGCGCCGAACCGATCGTCGGCTATATGCACCGGGGCGCGGAAAAGCTCTTCGAGGCCCGGGACTACCGGCAGATCGTGATGCTGGCCAACCGTCACGACTGGCTCTCGGCCTTCTCCAACGAACTCGGCGTCGTCCTCGCCGTCGAACGCATGCTGGGCATGGAAGTGCCCGAGCGCGCGGTGTGGACCCGGACCCTGCTCGCCGAGCTGAACCGCGTGCTGAACCATCTGATGTTCCTCGGCTCCTATCCGCTGGAGCTGGGCGGCATCACCCCGATTTTCTACGCCTTCACCGAGCGCGAGCACATCCAGCAGGTGATGGAGGAGGTATCCGGCGGCCGGATGCACTACATGTTCAACCGGGTCGGCGGCCTCAAGGAGGACCTGCCCAACGGCTGGCTGGGCCGCGCCCGCGAGGCCGTCGCCGGGGTGCGCTCCCGGATGAGCCGCTTCGACGACCTGGTCCTCGGCAACGAGATCTTCCGCGGCCGCACCCGCGGCGTCGGCGTGCTCGCCCCCTCCGACGTGCACGGCTACGGGGTGAGCGGACCGATCGCCCGCGGCTCCGGCGTGGACTTCGACCTGCGCCGCGACGAGCCGTATCTCGCGTACGGGGAGCTGGCCGACACGCTCAAGGTGGTCACCAGGACCGAGGGCGACTGCCTGGCCCGCTTCGAGGTGCTGCTCGGCCAGACCCACAACTCCCTCGACCTCGCGGACGCCTGCCTGGACCGGCTGGCCGGACTCCCGCCGGGCCCGATCAACCAGCGCCTGCCGAAGGTGCTCAAGGCCCCCGAGGGCCACACCTACGCCTGGACCGAGAACCCGCTGGGCATCAACGGCTACTACCTCGTCTCCAAGGGCGAGAAGACCCCTTACCGGCTCAAGCTGCGCTCGGCGTCGTACAACAACATCCAGGCGCTGGCCGTGCTGCTGCCGGGCACGCTGGTGGCCGACATGGTGGCGATCCTCGGGTCGATGTTCTTCGTCGTCGGCGACGTCGACAAGTAGGCACCGACAAGCAGCCGCCGACAAGCGCGCACAACGCACGAGGCCCCGCGGCAGGACGCCGCGGGGCCTCGGTTCGTACGGGCGGTCACGCCTGGGCGCGCAGCCCGCTCATGTCCAGCTGCTCGGTGTCGTCGTGCGCCGTGAGGTCGATGACCTCGGACGCCGGCTCCCCGGCCTGGGCGTGCTCCTCGGACGCCGGCGCGGGCGCCGCGGAGGACGCGGGCTCGGCCTGGTCCTTCCCGGCCTCCGGCGCCGCGGGCACCTGCGTGCCGAAGAAGTCGAAGCCGCCGATCGCCCGGTGCGCCGGGGTGTGCTGAGGGGCCGTCCGCTGCGGCGGCTGGGCGTAGGGCAGTACGGCCTTCGCGGCGGTGGCCGCGGTGGCCGGAACCAGATGGTGCTCACGGGCCGCGGGAACGGCGGGCGCGGTCCCGTCGGCGGCGTGCCTGCCCTGCGGCTCCTCCTCCGTGGGCGCCGCGGCCTCCCGGCGGCGGGCGTCGTCGACGGTGCGCTGCGCCTGCTGCTTGGCCCCGTTGCGGGTCAGGTCGCGCAGCGCCTGCTCGGCCTTGAGGAAGGCCGCCGGGCCGACCGGCGAGGGCCCGGCGGACAGCGCGAGCTTCTGCCCGGCGCCCTCCGTCTGGAGCTTGCGGCGGGCTTCGAGCGCGCGGGCCCGCTCGCTCTCGGCGGTGGCGTAGCGGCGCAGCAGATCGGCGTGCTCGGTACGGAGTCGGGCCAGCTCGGAGCGCTTGGCGCGGAGCTTCTTCTCCAGTCGCCCGCGGATGTCGCGGGACTCCTCAAGGTCTGTCTCCAGCTCGGCGACGCGCTCGTCGGCGCGCCATTCCTCGCGGGTGCGGGCCGTGATCAGCTCGGCGACCCGGCGGCCGGCCGAGCGGTCCCAGGAGCGGGCGAGGGTCGCGCCGGCGCCCGCGGTGAGCGCGGCGGCGACGGTCAGAACGCGGAGCACGGCCGTATCAGCGGCGAGCAGGGAGGCGGCGGCGAATGCCGCGGCGCAGCCTGCGACGGTCAGCGGCGGCAGCATCCGGTGCAACGGCGGCGAATGGCGGTGTCTTCCACGGGGCATGGCCAGAAATTTAGCGTGCGGAACGCCTTCGTGGGGTAGCGGGGGCCGGAAATTCCTGGCGGTTTGCCCACCGGTTTCCCCGGCCCCCCACCCAGGGCATTGACCGGCACACGCTGTGTCCCGAATTGCCGGGGAATTGGCCGGTCGGGACATTTGTTGATCACTGTCTTTTCGATCTTGACGTGGTCCACGTCAAGATCGAAAAGCGCCTTCAGGAATCCGCGGAAGCCGGGTCGGAAGCGCCCGCCGGAGCCGTCACCGGCAGGCCCGCGGCGCGCCACGCCTGGAAGCCGCCGACCAGATCCGTGGCGCGGTGCAGTCCGAGGTCCTGGAGCGAGGCGGCGGCCAGCGAGGAGGCGTAGCCCTCGTTGCAGACGACGATCACCGGCAGGTCGTGGCCGGTCGCCTCGGGCAGCTTGTGACTGCCCAACGGGTCGAGCCGCCACTCCAGTTCATTGCGCTCCACGACCACCGCGCCGGGGATCGTCCCGTCCCGGTCCCGCAGGGCCGCGTACCGTATGTCGACCAGCAGGGCGCCCTCCCGGACGGCCTGCGCGGCCTCCCCGGGCTCGACGCGGGTCAGCCGGGTCCGTACGGCGTCCAGGTGGTCGTCTATCGAACGCGCGGTCATCACCACTCCTCGGGGTGCTCGACCAGCTCCAGCCGGAAGGTGCTGCCCTTGCGGCTGTAGCGGCGGATCAGCGGCAGCGGCGGGTAGTAGACGTGCACCGAGACGGCGTGGCTGCTCTCGGAGGCGTTGACGACCTGGTGGACGTGGTTGCGACCGAAGGCCCGGCCGACGCCCTCCGGCAGCACCCGGTGGCGGTCGACGCCCTCGGCCAGCTCCAGCGACCGCCAGCCCTCGGTGGGCAGCGGCACCGCGAGCGACTCCTCGGTCAGCTCACCGGCGGCGGTCACGAAGACCCCGTACGAGCCGCCGTGGTCGTGCCAGCCGGTCTCGGCGCCGGGCGGCCAGCCCAGCAGCCACGCCTCGGCGCCGCCGGGGCCTTCGAGCCGCACCCAGGTGCGGCCTTCGGGGTCGAGCGGCAGGTCGGCGACGCGGGCGGAGTCAGCGGCCACCTCGCGGGCGAAGGCGAGGAGTTCGGTGAGCGTGGGCGCCTCGGCATCGGCGGGCGCGGTCGGGGACGCGGGTACGGCGGAAGTCGGCAAGGGGGACCACCCTGGGGCTGCCGCGTCGGCCACCACCACAGAACAGGTGGGCTACGACGCGTGACGGAACGGAGGGCCGGGGGCGCGCCTCAGCGCGCGGCCGTACACACGCAGCCCGCGTACCGGAGGAGGTCGAGATGGACCCTCCGGTGCAGTCGCAGGCCGAGACCGTTCACGTCAAGGACTGAATCACGCCGTAAGCCCGCCGGTCAAGCGGAACGTTTCCGCGGACAGGCCGCCCGGGGCGCCGCCCCGGGCGGTCTCAGCGCTGATGACGGATGTGCGCGCCCGCGTGCGGAGGTGTGTTGTCGTCGTCGGGCAGCTTGCAGACCCGTTCCAGGAAGAGGGCCGCGGCCACCACCGCGATGCCCGCCAGGACCGCGGCGCCGGCGTAGATGGCCTGGTCACGACGGGGGTCCATGTCGAGCTTGTACATCACGAGATACACGCCGGTGCCGCCGTACATCCCCACCACCAGGGACGCCACCAGGGCGCTGGCCTGGCCGAAGACCACCGCGCGGGCCGCGGCCAGCGGATCGACGGCCTTGGCGCCCGGCCGCCGCTCGCGCTGGGCTCGCAGCCGGGCCCGCAGCGACAGGGCGGTGGCGAAGAGCGCGGCGGCGATCAGCGCGAGCACGATCGGCGCGGCCACCGGCACCCCCGGCAGTGTGCCCACGCTGTCCCACAGCTTGGCTCCCGCCCACGACAGCACGGCCGCGACCGCGAAGAGTCCGACCAGCGTCCTGATCCGCAGCGTCCTCACCGAGTGCCCGCCTCCACGTCCTCTTGCGTTTCCCGCCCCGCGCCGCACGTACGGACGCCAAGGTCCCAACGATTACTCGGGCAGTCGGAGTTCCACATCGGTACGGCGCCGCACACCCTCGCGCTCGACCGTGCCGAGCAGATCGGCGACCGGACCGTGACCGGGCAGCGCGGCCGCCGGGTCGGCGTCGTACCACGGTACGAGCACGAAGGCGCGCTCATGGGCCCGGGGGTGCGGCAGCGTCAGCTCCGGGTCGTCGGAGACGACGTCCTGGTACGTGACGATGTCCACATCGATCGTGCGCGGCCCCCAGCGCTCGGTGCGGACCCGCAGATACGCTTCCTCGATCGCGTGGCCGCGCTCCAGCAGCGCGCTCGGCGGCAGGCTGGTGCGGACGAGCACGACGGCGTTGAAGTAGCTGGGCTGGCTGCCGGGTTCGACGCCCCACGGCTCGGTCTCGTACACCGGCGAGACGGCCCGTACCCGCACCCCGGGGGTGTCCTCCAGCGCGTCCACCGCGCCTTGCAGGGTCTCCAGCCGGTTGCCCAGGTTGCTGCCCAGGGCGATCACGGCGGTCCTGGGGTTGCTCAGTGTGCTGTCGGCCGCGTCGACGGCGGCGGTCACGGCGGCCGGTACCGGCTGTACGACGGGGTCGGCCGGCGAATCGGCCCCGTTCCGGGGGTACTCGGGGTTCGGGGAGCTCACGGGCGCCTCCGGGTGATGGTGACGGTCACGTCGTCGAAGGGCACGGTGATCGGCGCGTCCGGCTTGTGGACGGTCACCTCGACCTCCTGCACCAGCGTGTGCCCCAGACATGTGTCCGCGATGCGCTGCGCGAGCGTCTCGATGAGGTTGACCGGCTCGCCGGAGACGACGGCCGCGACCTGTTCGGAGAGCACACCGTAGTGCACGGTCTTCGTCAGGTCGTCACCGGCCGCCGCCGGGGCCGTGTCCAGGCTCAGCGCGAGGTCGACGACGAAGATCTGCCCGTTCTCGCGCTCGTGCGCGAACACCCCGTGGTGCCCGCGGACGCTCAGTCCGCGCAGCGTGACGCGATCCACGCTCTCACTCCTCCATGTTGTCGGCCGGTCCGTCGGTGTCGTCCGTGCCGTCGATGCCGTCGGTCTCGTCGTCCTCCTCGGCCAGCACCGGCGAGCCGTGGTGCGCCCACAGATGCCAGCCGCCGGCGGTGCGGCGGAAGACATTGGTGGCCACGACCAGCCCGCCGACCAGCGAGCCCGCCGAGCCGTCGTCCTCGGCCGGCCCGCCGGTGAGGATGTTCTCCGTGCAGGTCACCAGGGCGCAGTCGCCGTCCACGGCGACCTCCACATCGGTGAGGAAGAACTGGATGTACTCGGTGTTGGCCATGATCAGCGCGTACGAGCGCATGACCTCGCGGCGGCCGCGCAGCACCGGCCAGCCGGGGTGGACCACGGTCACCGACTCGGCGAGCGGGCCGTCCAGCACGACCGACTCCAGCGCGTCCAGGTCCGAGGTCTCGATGGCGTCGTAGAACGCCTGGTTGGCGCGCTCGACCGCGCGCGCCTCCGCGGTACGGGCGGTCACGCCGCGTCCCCGGCGGCCGTGTCCCGGCCGGTGGACGGGCACGCCTGCGCGATCTCGATGGCCCGCGCCACCCGGACGGCGTCGGCGGTCGCCCGGACCTCGTGCACCCGGACCGCCCAGGCGCCCTCGCGGGCGGCGATCGCGCTCACCGCCGCCGTGGCGGCGTCGCGTTCCCTGGCCGGCGGCGGGGCGCCGCCGTCCCCGGCCAGCACCCGGCCGAGGAACCGCTTGCGCGAGGCGGCCACCAGCAGCGGGCGGCCCAGCCGCCGCAGCTCCGCGAGATGGGCCATCAGCACCAGGTCGTGCTCGGCGTTCTTGGCGAAGCCGAGACCCGGGTCGAGCACGATCCGCTCGGGGTCCACTCCCCCGGCCACCGCGCGCTCCATCCCGGCCCGCAGCTCGGCCAGCACCTCGGCGAGCACATCGCCGTACACCGCGCGGTTGTTCATGTCGATGCTCTGCCCGCGCCAGTGCATGAGCACGAACGGGGTCCGCGCGGCCGCGACCACCGCGATCATGCCGGGGTCGGCGAGGCCGCCGCTGACGTCGTTGACCAGCCGGGCGCCTGCGGCGAGCGCCCGCTCGGCGACGGCGGCCCGCATCGTGTCGACGCTGACCAGCACGCCGGCCGCGGCCAGCTCGCGGACCACCGGGACGACCCGGCGCAGCTCCTCGGACTCGTCCACCCGGGCCGCGCCCGGCCGGGTCGACTCGCCGCCGACGTCCACGATGTCCGCGCCCTGCGCGACCAGGTCGAGGCCGTGCTTGACCGCCAGCTCCGGGTCGAACCACTGCCCGCCGTCGGAGAACGAGTCGGGGGTCACGTTCACCACGCCCATGACGGCGCAGCGGTCCCACTCCGGCAGCCCGCGGGGGCCGGTCCGGCCCTGTGACGTACTCATGAGGCCAGCGTACGGGTCAGGCGACCGCGCTCTGCTTGCGCGGGTCCGCGGCGGTGGTCTGCGGGGTCGCGTAGCCGGGCTTGTGGCGGTGCGGCGGGCGGTTGGCGCGGCCCGGCAGGAAGCGCTGGAGAGCGGCCGGCAGCGGCAGGGAGAGGGTCACGAATCCCTCGGCCTGCATGATGGCGAAGCCGATCCTCGGCAGGTCGCGGGAGTTGGGGAAGACCAGGAATCGCGGCACCCATTCGGGCTGGAACTTGGCGTTGAACTTGTACAGCGACTCGATCTGGAACCACCGCGACAGGAAGACCAGCAGACCGCGCCAGCCGCGCAGCACGGGACCCGCGCCGATCCGCTCACCGCGGGCCAGCGCGGAGCGGAACATCGCGAAGTTCAGCGACACCCGGGCCACACCGAGCGCCGGGGCCTGCTGGAGGGCGGCGACGATCAGCAGTTCGTTGAGCCCGGGGTCGGCCGAGCGGTCGCGGCGCATCAGTTCGAGCGACATGCCGTCGGGGCCCCAGGGCACGAAGTGCAGTACGGCCCGGAGGTCGCCCAGCTCGGGGTTCGGCGCGCCCGGCTCGCGGTTCTTGTGCGCGGTGACGACCACGCAGTCGGCGTCGGCGTCCTCGCCGAAGCGGCCGAGCGCCATCGAGAAGCCGCGCTCGGTGTCGGTGCCGCGCCAGGCGTCGGCGGCGAGCCGTACCTTCTGCTTCTCGCCCTCGGTCAGCTCACCGACCCGGCGCACCCGGCAGACGTATCCGCTGCGCTCGATCCGCTTGACCATCTGCCGGACATTGCGCATCGCGCGGCCCTGGAGGGTGAAGGCGGCGGTGGTCACGATGGCCTCGTCGCCGAGCTCCAGGGCGTCCAGGCCGGTCTCCCGGGTCCACACCTCGCCGCCGGTCTCGCTGCACCCGACGACGGCGGGCAGCCAGGCGTGGGCGCGGGCCAGCTCCATGTACGCGTCGATGGCGCCGGGCCACGCCTCCACGTCGCCGATCGGGTCGCCGCCGGCCAGGGCCACCCCGGAGACCACCCGGTAGCAGATCGCGGCCTTGCCGCTGGGCGAGAAGACCACGGACTTGTCGCGGCGCAGCGCGAAGTGGCCGAGGGAGTCACGGGCGCCGTGCCGGGCCAGCAGGGCCCGCAGCCGGTCCTCGTCCTGCTCGCTGAGCTCGGCGACCGGGCGGGCCGGGCGCAGCGCGAGATAGACGGTGGAGCAGGCGATGAGCAGGCCGAGGCCGCCGAGCGAGTAGCTGACGACGTCGCCGACCCGGTCGCTGGTGTAGTGGACCGGGCCGTCGAAGCCGAACAGGCCGTAGAGCACATGGCGGCAGCGGTCCAGGAAGCCGGGCTCGCCGCGCTCGGAGGAGGGGTGGGCGCTGGTGATGACGAGGCCGAGCAGGAAGGCGGACGCGCTCAGGACGGTGAAGTTCAGCAGGGCCCGCCAGCGGGTGCGCGGGTCGGACAGCGCGGTGAACTGGCCGCGGTGTCTGATCAGCAGGGCCAGCAGCCCGAGCGAGACCAGGGCGCCGAAGACCGAGTGCCGGTAGATCAGCTGGGTGGCGGCGCCGACCGGCAGCAGCGCGACGGTCGCCCACCAGGCACGCTGCTTTCCGCGCTTGAGCGCGTGGGCGAGCATCAGCAGCAGGATGCCGGTGACCACGGAGGTCGCGGCGGCCAGTGAGCTGACGGTGCCGGGGAAGACCGCCGCCAGGTTGTGCATCCGGCCGTTGCGGAAGGCCGGGAAGACCGCCGACACCACATCGAGCAGGCCGATCACGGCCCCCGCGGTGCCGATGATCACCGGGACAGCCGAGGAACGCAGCAGCCACAGCCGGCGTCGCCGGTCACAGGAGTGGTCAGCGGACATCCGCGGCACCTCGCGGAACCTGGACCGGGCTTTCGCCCTCTACCTGAGCAGACATGGGCCACCAAACCCCAACATCAACGAGGATCACGGGCATTTACCCGTGTTGTTCCCCAGTATGAATATTTTGCGTCCTCTAGGACGTGAACCCGCCCCTCCGGGTTCCGTCCGGTCAGGCACAACTGGGTCGAGACGGAAAGTACATCTGCCGCCATGGGACTGATGAGCAAGAAGATGCTGCTCCTGGCCGTCGTACTCGCGATCTGCCTGTTCGCGGCGACGGTGTGGCTCTGGCCTCGGCTGGCCCGGCGCGGGGTGACCCCGGTGCTGGGCCGGGTCGGGGCGCTGCTGGCCACTCAGCTGTCGCTGCTGGCCGCACTGGGCCTCGCGGCCAACACCTACTTCGGCTTCTACGGCTCCTGGGCCGACCTCTTCGGCCAGGAGACCACACCCGGGACGGTCATCGACCACACCACGGCCGACGCGGCCTCGCAACTGCGGGTGATCGAACTCATCAAGGCCAGCATGCCGGGCGGGGGTACGCCGCGCAAGGCGGGCCGGATCGAGAAGGTGCTGCTGGGCGGCAGCCGCTCGGGGATCACCTCGCCCGCCTTCGTGTACCTGCCGCCGGAGTACTTCACCCAGCCCCACCGGGTCTTCCCGGCGGCGGTGGTGCTGACGGGCTACCCGGGCACGGCCGAGAGCCTGTACCGGCGGCTGAAGTACCCGTCGGTGGCGACCTCCCAGGTGCGGCAGGGAATAGAGCAGCCGATGGTGCTGATCATGATGCGCCCGACGGTCGTCCCCCCGCGCGACACCGAGTGCGTGGACGTGCCCGGCGGGCCGCGGACGGAGACGTACTTCGCCAAGGACCTGCCCGCCGCGATCAGGTCGCACTACCGGGTCGGGTCGGGCCCGGGGAGCTGGGGGATCATCGGGGACTCCACCGGCGGCTACTGCGCCCTGAAACTGGCGCTCCAGGACCCGGGCAGCTACTCGGCGGCGGTGGCCCTGTCCGCGGACTACGTCTGCCCGGAGGACCGGACGACCGGCGATCTGTTCGGCGGCAGCGCGGCCGTGCGCCGGGCCAACAACCTGCCCTGGCGGCTGACCCACCTGCCGCAGCCGCCGGTGAGCCTGCTGGTGACCAGCAGCAGGCACGGGGAGCGCAACTACCGGGCCACCGAGCACTTCATCAGCCTGGTGAAGGGCCCGACCCGGGTCTCCGCGATCATCCTGCCGAGCGGCGGCCACAACCTCACCACCTGGGGCCGGGAGCTGCCGGCCGCGATGCGCTGGCTGTCGGACCGGCTGGTCCCGGACGCGCCGCCCGCGGGGAAGGCCCCCGCGAAGGCGCCGCGCACCGTCCCGGTGCACCGCGTCCAGCCCGGTCACCCCGGCGGGAAGCCCCCGCGGTCCGGTACGGAGCCGACCCGGGCGGCCGGTGACACCAGCGCCGAGGCCCGGGGCGAGAGCGACAAGCGGAAGGCCCTCAGCCGCGGCCGATGATCAGGCTCATCGCCTCGGAGCGGGTCGCGGAGTCGCGCAGCTGGCCGCGGACCGCCGAGGTGATGGTCTTCGCGCCGGGCTTGCGCACCCCGCGCATCGTCATGCACATGTGCTCGCACTCGACGACCACGATCACCCCGCGCGGCTCCAGGATGCGCATCAGGGCGTCGGCGATCTGCGTGGTGAGACGCTCCTGCACCTGCGGGCGGCGGGCGTACACGTCGACCAGCCGGGCCAGCTTGGACAGCCCGGTGATCTTGCCGCTGGCGGACGGGATGTAGCCCACATGGGCGACGCCGACGAACGGCACGAGGTGGTGCTCGCAAGAAGACATCACCTCGATGTCCTTGACCAGCACCATCTCGTCGTGGCCCAGGTCGAAGGTGGTGGTCAGTACGTCCTCGGGCTCCTGCCACAGCCCGGCGAATATCTCCCGGTACGCACGGGCCACCCGGCCCGGGGTCTCGCGCAGGCCCTCGCGGTCCGGGTCCTCGCCCACCGCGATCAGCAGCTCGCGGATCGCGGCCTCGGCCCGCTTCTCGTCGAAGTCGCCGGCCGGCGCCTGGCCGTCGAACGTCAGGGGGTCGGTCATGGGTGAGTGCCTCGTTCCTTGTACTGCGGCGGCCGACAGAGGACGGCCCCGGATGCAAAGCCGCGGCCCCAAGGCTAAAACCTCGGGGCCGCGGCTCGCATTCCTGTTCGTACTCAGCTGCCGGGTGCTCAGCTGTCCGTGCTGTCGGTGCTCAACCGGTCGGGATCAGCTCTCCGAACCCTTGTCCTCCGGCAGCTCCACCGGCTCGGTGGGCTTGGTGGTGGACACCGTCGAGGGCGCGTTGCCGTTGGTGGGCTGCTGGCTGCCGTTGGTCAGCGCCAGCTCCTTCGGCGAGAGCACCGGCGGCCGGGTGGACGGGGTGCGCCGGGCGGAGCCGGTCCAGGCCGGACGCATGGGGCGCTTGACGATCGGGGCGAAGATCTCGGCGATCTCCGCCTTGTTGAGCGTCTCCCGCTCCAGCAGGGCCAGCACCAGGTTGTCCAGGACGTCGCGGTTCTCGACCAGGATCTCCCAGGCCTCGTTGTGCGCCGTCTCGATGAGCTTCTTGACCTCTTCGTCGACGAGCCCCGCGACCTCTTCCGAGTAGTCGCGCTGGTGACCCATCTCACGGCCCAGGAACGGCTCCGAGTCGCTGGAGCCGAACTTGATCGCGCCGAGCCGCTCGGTCATGCCGTACTGCGTGACCATGGCGCGGGCGGTGGCGGTCGCCTTCTCGATGTCGTTGGACGCCCCGGTGGTCGGGTCGTGGAAGACCAGCTCCTCCGCGGCCCGGCCGCCCATCATGTAGGCGAGCTGGTCGAGCATCTCGTTGCGCGTCGTGGAGTACTTGTCCTCGTCGGGCAGCACCATCGTGTAGCCCAGCGCGCGGCCGCGGGACAGGATCGTCACCTTGTGCACCGGGTCGGAGTTCGGGGAAGCCGCCGCGACCAGGGCGTGTCCGCCCTCGTGGTACGCGGTGATCTTCTTCTCCTTGTCCGACATGATCCGGGTGCGCTTCTGCGGGCCGGCCACGACACGGTCGATCGCCTCGTCCAGGACGAAGTTGTCGATGATCTTCTTGTCGCTGCGGGCGGTCAGCAGCGCCGCCTCGTTGAGCACATTGCTCAGGTCGGCGCCGGTGAAGCCGGGGGTACGGCGGGCGACGGCCATCAGGTCGACGTCCGGCGCGATCGGCTTGCCCTTCTGGTGGACCTTGAGGATCTCCAGACGGCCCAGGAGGTCCGGCGGGTCGACCGCGATCTGCCGGTCGAACCGGCCGGGACGCAGCAGCGCCGGGTCCAGGATGTCGGGCCGGTTGGTCGCGGCGATCAGGATCACACCGCCCTTGACGTCGAAGCCGTCCATCTCGACCAGCAGCTGGTTGAGGGTCTGCTCGCGCTCGTCGTGACCGCCGCCCAGGCCCGCACCGCGGTGCCGGCCGACGGCGTCGATCTCGTCGACGAAGACGATGGCCGGGGCGTTCGCCTTGGCCTGCTCGAACAGGTCGCGGACACGGCTGGCGCCGACACCCACGAACATCTCCACGAAGTCGGAGCCGGAGATCGAGTAGAAGGGCACGCCCGCCTCGCCGGCCACGGCCCGGGCCAGCAGCGTCTTGCCGGTACCGGGACGCCCGTAGAGCAGCACGCCCTTGGGGATCTTGGCGCCGACCGCCTGGAACTTCGCGGGCTCCTGGAGGAACTCCTTGATCTCCTGGAGCTCCTCGACGGCCTCGTCACAGCCCGCCACGTCGGAGAACGTGGTCTTGGGGGTGTCCTTGGTGATCAGCTTGGCCTTGGACTTCCCGAACTGCATGACGCGCGAACCGCCGCCCTGCATCTGGTTCATCAGGAAGAGGAAGACCACGACGATCAGCACGAACGGCAGCAGCGACAGCAGGATGCCGACGAAGGCGTTCTGCTTCGATGGCGAGACGGTGTAGCCGTCCGGCAGGTTCGTCCCGGGCACCTTCTTGTCGACGATCTTCTGCAGATCCGCCGCGATGGCCGCGCCCTGGTTGCCGATGTAGCTGGCCCGGACCTTGTCACTGCCCTTGATCTTGAAGCCGTCCCGGAGCTGGACCTTGATGGAGTTGTCGTCTCCGGTCGTCAGCTGTGCGGAACGGGCGTGATTGGTGTCGATCGCCTGCAGTACCTGGCCTGTGTCCACTGTCTTGTAGCCGCCGCCGGATCCGACGACTTGCATCAACACGACCACGGCAAGGACAGCCAGCACGATCCACATGACTGGCCCACGGAAATAGCGCTTCACGTCCATCCATGCGGGGCGACTGCGCCCCGTCCCTCCTGCCACAGTGAGGCACGGCCGCCGGCTGGCGGCGCGTGCATCCGGTGTATTGACCCGACCTTCGGACGGTACCCCAGCATTGTCACCCGAGGTTGCCGCCGACCGTTAACAATCCGGCTTTCCCCTGCTCCAACGGCGGGAAACCAGTGGGGGTTCCCACCGGGGGTGTCAGCCGCCGTAGACATGCGGGGCGAGCGTGCCCACGAACGGCAGATTGCGGTATTTCTCCCCGTAGTCCAGGCCGTATCCGACCACGAACTCATTGGGGATGTCGAAGCCAGTGTATTTGACATCGATCTCGACCTTGGCCGCCTCGGGCTTGCGCAGCAGCGTGCACACCTCCAGGGAGGCCGGGCCGCGCGAGCCCAGGTTGGTGATCAGCCAGGAGAGAGTCAGTCCGGAGTCGATGATGTCCTCGACGATCAGGACGTCCCGGCCGGCGATGTCGGTGTCCAGGTCCTTGAGGATGCGCACCACGCCCGAGGACTTGGTGCCGGCGCCATAGGAGGACACCGCCATCCAGTCCATCGTCACGTTGGTGGAAAGGGCGCGGGCCAGATCGGCCATCACCATGACCGCGCCCTTGAGCACGCCGACGATCAGCAGGTCCCTGCCCGCGTAGTCCCGGTCGATCTCGGCGGCCAGTTCGACCAGCTTCGCGTCGATCTCTGCCTTGGAGACGAGCACCTTCTCCAGCTCGGCACCCATGTCGTTCTCGTTCACTGCGCGGTACGTCCCTACGGCTATGCGGCTCTACGACGGCGAGAAGAACAGTCTGCCATTCGCCCTGAGGACGGCGACGCCGCCCGGCAGGTTGAGCGCCTTCTGCCCCCGCCAGGCCGTGACCAGGCGGTCCACCTCCTCGATGTGCCGGGCGAAGAGGAAACCGGGCGGGGAGCCCGCGGCGACCGCGGTTCTGCGCAGCACCCGGCGGCGTACGGCCGGGGGCAGCGCGTACAGCCGCAGGACGTCGAGGCTGCCGTCGTCGCCGGCCACGTCGGCCTGCGCGTCGGCGGCCCACTGGTCGAGCGCGTCGGCGTCGTCCCTGGACAGCTGGGCGGTCCTGGCCAGCGCCTCGACCACCCCCTTGCCGAGCGACTTCTCCAGCACCGGCAGCGCCTCGTGCCTGACCCGGGAGCGGGTGTACGCGGGATCGTGGTTGTGCGGGTCCTCCCATACGGTGATGCCCTGGGCGAGACACCCCTGCCGCACGGTGTCGCGGTCCAGCAGCAGGAAGGGACGGCGGTAGCGGCCGCCCGCGCCGGAGACCGCGGCCATGCCGGACAGGGAGCGGGTGCCGGAGCCGCGGGCGAGCCCGAGCAGCACCGTTTCTGCCTGGTCATCGCGGGTGTGGCCGAGAAGTACGGCGGCGGCGCCGCGTTCGTCGGCGGTGGCGTCGAGCGCCGCGTAGCGGGCGTCGCGGGCGGCGGCCTCGGGCCCGCCCTGACGGCCCACGGTGACGCAGACGGCGTCCACCGGGTCCAGGCCGAGCGCGCGCAGCCGTCCGGCGACCTCCTGGGCGCGGCCGGCCGAGCCGTCCTGGAGGCCGTGGTCGACGGTGACTGCCCCGGCGCGCACGCCGACCCGGGGTCCTTCGAAGGCGAGGGAGGCGGCGAGCGCCATGGAGTCGGCTCCGCCGCTGCACGCGGCGAGCACCAGGGGCTGGGGTTCGGTGGACGCGGTGAGCACGTCGTGCAGGACGCGACGGACCGCCAGGCGTATCGCCGCGACCGTGGGGTGGGGTCCCATGTCCGGATTCCTCCTGGGGAGGCTGTGAGGGGCTGCTATGAGCAAGGAAGATGACGCAGGGTGTTGAGATGGTGACAGAAGCCCGGGCATTACCCGAGCATCGCACGCGCCACCCTGCGCCACGGTCCCTCGGACGGGTGAATCGGACGGGGTGAGGGCTCAGGAATCGCTGCGGCCGTGCACCCGTGCGACCCAATCCGCGGGTTTGGCGATCTCCGCCTTGGTGGGCAGCGTGTTCGGCGAGGTCCACACCCGGTTGAATCCGTCCATCCCGACCTGGCCCACGACCGCCCGTACGAAGCGCTCCCCGTCGCGGTACTGGCGCAGTTTCGCGTCCAGGCCGAGCAGCCTGCGCAGCGCCTGGTCGAGCCGGCCCGCGCCGCTGGCCCTGCGCTGGCTGAACTTCTCGCGGATCTCGGCGACCGTGGCCACGACGTCCGGCCCCACGCCGTCCATCACATAGTCCGCGTGCCCTTCGAGCAGCGACATCACCGCGGTCAGCCGGGCCAGGATCTCCCGCTGGGAGGGGGTCTGCACGAAGTCGACCAGGCTGCGGCCCTCCTCGTCGGCGGCCTCCTCCTGCTCGGCACCCTCTTTGGTGCCGTTGGCGCCGCCGGCGTCCTTGGCGCCGTTGCCGCCGGCGAAGCTCTGCACGGCCTGCCTGATCCGCTCGATCACGGTCGACGGGTCGAGTTCGGTCTCGCCGAGGAAGGACTGGATCTCGCCCTCGATGTGGTCGCGCAGCCACGGCACGGCGGAGAACTGGGTGCGGTGGGTCTCCTCGTGCAGGCAGACCCACAGCCGGAAGTCGTGCGGATCCACGTCGAGTTCGCGCTCGACATGGACGATGTTGGGGGCCACCAGCAGCAGCCGGCCGGCCTTGGCCTCGCCCGGCTCCGGCTTCACCGGCCCGGCGGGCAGCTCCCGGGTCGGCGGCGCGAAGGTCTCGTACTGGCCGAGCACCCGGGAGGACAGGAAGCTCAGCAGCATGCCGACCTCGACGCCGGTGACCTTGCCGCCGACGGTGCCGAGCACGACCCCGCCGGGGCCGCTCGGCCTGCGCGCCTGCATCTTCCCGATCAGCGGCTTCAGCACCTCGCGGAAGCCCGCGACGTTCGCCTTCACCCATCCGGGACGGTCCACGATCAGTACGGGGGTGCCGTGCGGTTTGCCCTCCCCGTCGCCGTACATCCGGGTGAAGGCCCGGACGTGTGCTTCGGACGCCTCCGCGTGTTCCCGCAACTCGGCCACGATCGCGCGGGCCTCGTCCCGGCTCACCTCGGGACCCGGCCGCGTCAGCCGCTGTGCGGTCGCCACGGCGAGGTTCCAGTCGACCATCTCGCTTCCACCGCTGCTCGTCATGTCTTCACGGTACGTTGCCGCTCCCGCTTTGGGGGCTCCGCCCACGGGCGGGACTTGGGGCCTGCGTCCGTCGCCCCCCGCCTCCTGCCCTCAATCGCCGGGCGGGCTCACTCTGCCCTCAGACGCCGGGCGGGCTTGGTTGTGGTCGGGCGTCGACCACAACCAAGCCCGCGCGGCGTTTGAGCGCACAAAAAAAGCCCGCGCGGCGTTTGAGCGCACAAAAAAAGCCCGCGCGGCGTTTGAGCGCAGGGAGAGGTCCGGGGTGGGCGCGCCGGGGAAACCCCGCTCGCCCACCCCGGGGAGGGGTCAGTGACCGCCCTGCTCCTTGAGGCGGCGGAAGGACTCCTCGATCTCCGCCTCGGCCTCCGCGCGGCCCACCCAGTCCGCGCCTTCGACGGACTTGCCGGGCTCCAGGTCCTTGTAGACCTCGAAGAAGTGCTGGATCTCCAGCCGGTCGAACTCACTGACGTGGTGAATGTCACGCAGGTGCTCCACCCGCGGGTCGGACGCGGGCACGCAGAGCACCTTGTCGTCACCGCCGGCCTCGTCCGTCATCCGGAACATGCCGATCGCCCGGCACGTGATGAGGCAGCCGGGAAACGTCGGCTCGTCCAGAATGACCAGCGCGTCCAGCGGGTCCCCGTCCTCGCCGAGGGTGTTCTCGACGAAGCCGTAGTCGGCCGGGTAGCTGGTCGACGTGAAGAGCCGCCGGTCCAGGCGGATACGACCGGTCTCGTGGTCCACCTCGTACTTGTTCCGCGAACCCTTCGGGATCTCGATCGTGACGTCGAACTCCAAGGCCCTACTCCTCCATGATCAGCGCACAGTGTGGGTGGTTAAGTGTCTCCCACGCGTCAGGGTGGTTGCGAAAGGGGCTGGTCGCCGGTGCCGCTCGGCAGAACGTGGCAGCTCGTGGCGGGGTCCGCCGCGACAGGACTGCTGGTGGCCGCCGGGGCGGTGGCCGCCGCCGGACCGTGGGAGTCGGGGCAGCGGACGGCGGAACGGTCCCGGGCCGGGGCGTACGACCGGGCGACCACGGTGTCCGCGCGTTCCGCGGTGTCCGGGCCCGTCCTGCCGCCCGCGCCGACCGCCGCGCCCGTGCTCCTCCCCGCGGGGACGGACGCGCCGCCCGCCCGGGCGCTCGCCTCCCGGCTCGACCCGCTGATGTCCGCGGCCGGACTCGGCTCCATACGCACGGGCGCCGTGATCGACGTGGCCACAGGGAAGTCGCTCTACGACCACAGAGGCGGCGCCGCGACCACCCCGGCCTCCACCACCAAGCTCGCCACGGCCGTCGCCGCGCTCGGCATGCTCGGGCCCGACCACCGGCTGACCACTTCCGTGGTGGCGACCGCCGAGGACCGGATCGTGCTGGTCGGCGGCGGTGACCCCACCCTCGATCTAGGGCAGCTCGCCGACGACACCGCCGCCGCGCTGACCGCGCGCGGCACCACGGCCGTACGGCTGTCGTACGACACCTCGCTGTACAGCGGCTCCTCGCAGCACCCCATCGGCTGGAACGAGAACCTCGCGTCCGTCACCGCGCTGATGGTGGACGAGGGGCGGCTCGACCACAGCACCGCCGGTCCCGCGCAGCGCTCGTACGACCCGGCGGCCGCGGCGGCGAGCGCCTTCGCGGGCCTGCTGCGGGACCGCGGTGTGACGGTCGAGGACTGGCCGCGTCCGGGCAGCGGCAAGGGCGGTACGCGGCTGGCCGTCCACCGGTCGGCCCCGCTGTCCGAGCTGGTCGAGCGGATGCTGACGAACAGTGACAACGACCTGGCGGAGGCGCTGGCCCGGCACGTCGCGCTGGCCGCCGGGGAGCCGGGCAGCTTCGCCGGGGCGGCCAAGGCGATCCCCGAGGCGCTGCGGAAGTACGGGGTGCCGCTGTCGGGCGCGGTGTTCCGGGACGGCAGCGGGCTGGACCACGACGACCGGCTGGCGCCCGTGACGCTGGCCCGGATCCTGGCGCTGGCGGCCGCGCCGGACCACGCCGAGCTGCGCCCGGTGCTGACGGGGATGCCGGTGGCCGGGTTCAGCGGAACGCTGGCCGAGCGGTTCCGGGCGGCACCGGGGGCCGGGGTCGTGCGCGCCAAGACGGGGACGCTGACCGGGACCAACACGATCGCGGGAATCGTGGTGGCGCCCTCGGGCCGGCTGCTCGCCTTCTCGTTCATGACGCAGGAGACGAGCGACCCCGCGGCGGCGGAAGCGGCCCTCGACCGGCTCGCGGCGGCGCTCACCAAGCCGTAACGCCCGTGAACGCCCGTACGCCCGGCCCCGGTCCGCGAGTGGGCCCGGTCGGCGAGTGGGCCCGGCCCCCGCACCCCTCGGAAGCCTCAGAAGCCGCGGGTGCGCTTGGCCGCCTTGCGCGGGGCCGAGGGGCCGGGGGGCCGCAGCGAGAGGCGGGCGATCTCGTTGCCGAGGTTGACGCCGACCGCGATGGCCAGCGCCAGCGCCGCCGCCTTGGTGAGCTGGGTGAACGCCTGGTCGGGGTGGTGCTGGGTGAGCGCGAGCAGCCCGAAGTACGTCGCCGAGCCGGGCAGCAGCGGCCCGATCGCGGCGGTGACGTACGGGAGCACCGAGACATACCGGTAGCGGGCCATCAGCTGCCCGAAGAGGCCGACCAGGCCCGCCGCGGCGGCGGTCGCGGCGACCTGGTTGCCGCCCGCGCTCTGGTGGAGCACCCCGAAGACCGTCCAGGCGACGCCGCCGTTGAGGGTGACCAGCAGCAGCACCGAGCGGTCGCACTGGAGCAGCACCGCGAAGGCCAGCGTCACCACCATCGCGGCGAGCAGTTGCACCCACGGGTGGTTGTACGCCCGCAGGCGCAGCTCCGGGTTGAGGTCGGCGCCCAGCGACACCCCCGCGTACAGCACCAGGGTGACGCCGATGACGATGCCGACCACCAGGTACATCACTTCGAGCAGCCGGGCCGACGCGGTGATGTAGTAGCCGGTCAGGCCGTCCTGGACGGCGGCGACCAGGGCGCGTCCGGGCAGCAGCGCGAAGAGCCCACCGGTGATGACCGCGGAGGACTGCACACCGCCCGCGCCCGGGATCCAGTGCGCGTAGCGGTCGACGACCACGCCCATCGCGGCGGCGGGCATCGCGGCGACCGCGAACTGGTAGAACTCCGGCAGTCCGCGTCCGGCCAGCAGCCAGGCCAGCCGGTCGCCGAGCATCGCGGCCAGCGCGGCCGCCGCGAAGATCACCGGGCTGCCGCCGACCAGCACGCTGGCCGCGCCCGCGAGCAGCCCCGAGGCGGCGGTGAGCGTCCAGTTGCTGTACGGGTGCCGGTTGCGGCGGATGACGGTCAGCCGCCGGTACGCCTCCTCCAGGGTCGCCTCGTGCGCGGTGATCGCGTCGACGAGCTGGAAGACGGCGGCGAGCCGGGTGTAGTCGGTGCCGCGGCGGCGGACCGTACGGCTCATGGTGACCGGGGTCTCGGTCAGCGACGGCTGGTACGAGATGCCGATCAGCGTGAAGGTGACGGTGGGCTCCACCCGGGCCAGCCCGTAGGCGAAGGCCACGCCGAACATCGCCGCCTCGACGTCCTCCGCGCCCTCGCCGCCGGCCAGCAGCAGTTCGCCGATCCGCAGGGTCAGGTCGAGGACACGCGGCACGGAGGCGGTGGGGGCGGCCTCGGAGCGGCCCGGGGGCAGCGCCGGGCGCTCGGTGGCGGGCAGCCGGATGTACGCCCGCATCCGGTCCTGCCAGCGGGCGTCGTCGGGCGGCAGCACGACCACGGGGATGCCCTCGGGCGGGGTGAACCCCGAGCGGACCCCGGGGACGTCACGCGCGCCGGCCCCGGCGGGCGCACCGGGCGCTGCGGACGGCCCGGGCGGGCGCTCCGGGGGTTGCTCGTCCGGGCCGCGCCCGCCGTCGTGCCGCTCGCCGTTCAAGACATCAGCGCTTCTGCGCCCGGTGGCGGCCGCTGCGCGGCGCCGACAGCGCCTCGGCGGGCGCCACCGCGGCCCCGGCGCCGGCCGGACCTTCGGCACCCTCGGTAGCCGGCGCGGCGGTCTTCGCCTTGCCGCGCGAGCGCAGGTACTCGATCCCGATCGGCACCAGGGAGATGAACACGACGAGGACGAGCATCGCCTCGATGTTCTCGTGCACGAATTCGATCTGGCCGAGCCAGTAACCGAGGACGGTGACGCCCGCGCCCCACAGCGTGCCGCCGATGATGTTGTAGGTGGCGAAGGTGCGGTAGTTCATCCGGCTGACGCCTGCGACGATCGGGGTGAACGTCCGCACGATCGGCACGAAGCAGGCCATGACGATCGCCTTGGGCCCGTGGTGTTCGAAGAATGCGTGCGCCTTCTCGATGTTCTCCATCTTGAAGAGCCGGGAATCGGGCCGCCGGAAGAGCGAGGGGCCCACCTTGCGGCCGAAGAGATAGCCGACCTGCTCACCCAGGACGGCCGCCAGCGCGATCAGCGTGGCCACCAGCGCCAGCGGCCGGTCCAGCGTTCCCGTGGCCACCAGCAGCCCCGTGGTGAACAGCAGGGAGTCGCCCGGCAGGAAGAATCCGATGAGCAGGCCGGACTCGGCGAACACGATCAGCAGCACGCCCCACAGACCGTATGTGTTGATCAGATGGTCGGGGTCGAGCCAGCTCGGGCCAAGGGCGAGTGTCGTCACGATCCAAAAGTATCAATCCAGTGTTGATACAAACGTTTCGCAACCTACGGGTAGTGGACTACCTTCTCCGCAGCGTCATCCTGCACCCTCTTAAGTCCGACAAGTACCCAGACAGGCCACTAGTAAGACTCGTACAGGTCTCGTACGTCTCGTACGGCTCTTGCGTCACACAAGATCTGCCCCACACGTACCCCCCACGTGCCCCGTCACCGCGTCCGACCACCTGGCGGCTCCCGTTATGACTCGCGCCATCACCCTGCACGAAGTTTCCAAGTACTACCCGAAGCAGCCGTCGCCGGCCGTGGACAGGTTTTCGCTCGACATCGCACCAGGTGAGTTCCTGGTGCTCCTCGGTCCTTCGGGCTGTGGGAAATCGACCGTTCTGCGCATGATCGCCGGCCTTGAGGACATCACGACCGGCGAGCTGCTGTTGGACGGCGAATACTCCAACGACCTCGCGCCCGGCGACCGCAAGATGGCGATGGTGTTCCAGAACTTCGCCCTCTACCCGAGCATGACCAGCCGCGAGAACATCGGTTTCCCGCTGCGGTTCGAGATGCCCGGCGAGGAGCACGGGCCCCGGGTCGACGAGACGGCGCGCATCCTCGGCATCGAGGAGATCCTGGACCGCTACCCCGGACAGCTCTCCGGCGGTGAGCGGCAGCGTGTCGCGATGGGCCGCGCGATCTCCCGCCACCCCTCGGTCTTCCTGATGGACGAGCCGCTGTCCAACCTGGACGCGAAGCTCCGCGCCCACCTGCGCGCCGAGATCGCCCGCCTCACCCACGGCATGGGCGTCACCACCGTGTACGTCACGCACGACCAGGCCGAGGCGATGTCGCTGGGCGACCGGGTCGCCATCATGCGCAGCGGGGTGCTCCAGCAGATCAGCAGCCCGCGCGAGGCGTACCACCTGCCGGAGAACGTCTTCGTCGCCGCCTTCGTCGGCACCCCGAGGATCAATCTGCTCCAGGCCACCGTGATCGCCCCGCTCAGCGGCGGCATGTGGATCGACTTCGGCCGCCAGCGGCTCGGCCTGCCCGAGCCGCTGAGCTACGACCACCAGATGCTGCGCATCCAGCAGGGCCGTCCGATCATCGTCGGGCTGCGCTCGGAGGCGGTCCGGATCGCCCAGCCCAGCCAGGCGCACGCCGGCGAGGTCGTGCTGAGCGGGATCGTCGAGCACGTGGAGTACCAGGGCCATGAGTCGCTGGTGCACCTCAACACCGGCTCGCGTCCGGCCGTCGTCCCCGAACTGGAGGCGCCGCGGCCCACCGGGCCCGGCGTGCGCCCCGGTTCGCGCCGGTCGTCGAACGGCTCCGGCAGCCTCGGCAAGTTCGCGCAGAAGGCCGCGCGCCGGCTCCAGGCGTCGGTGATGGACCGGGACGGCGGCGCGCCCGCGAAGCCGTCCCACTCGCCGGGCCACGGCCCGGTCTCCGTGATGGACCGCCCCAACTCCACGCCGGAGACCCAGACCGGCGACATCGTGGTGCGCACCGGACCCGACATCCGGGTCCGCCGCGGCGACCGTGTCCCGCTGCTGGTGGACCTCGCGCAGCTGTACGTCTTCGACCACGAGGGCCGCAGGATCTGCCCCGCCCCGGCCGAGCAGCCGCGTCTGGAGTAGCCGGGGGCCGCGAGCGGCCTACGCCCGGATGCGTATCCCGGTGAGGGCGGGCAGGCTGCGGCTATGAGTATCGACGACTACGGCGGCGGTCAGACCGCGGGCGCGGACATCCTCGTCGTCACCACGAACGACGCCCCGGGCTTCCGGGTCGAGCGGGTGATCGGCGAGGTGTTCGGGCTGACCGTGCGGTCCCGGCATCTGGGCAGCCAGATCGGCGCGGGGCTGAAATCGATGATCGGCGGGGAGCTGAAGGGTCTGACCAAGACCCTGGTGCAGACCCGCAACCAGGCCATGGAACGGCTGGTCGAGCAGGCGCGGGCGCGCGGCGCCAACGCCGTCTTCGCCATGCGGTTCGACGTGACCGACGCCGCCGACCTCGGCACCGAGGTGTGCGCGTACGGCACGGCGGTGGTGCTCGCCCGCGAGTAGGGCGTCCCGGGTAGCCAGCGCCCACCGTCCCCCCGCCGGAAGGCACCCCCATGGCCCTGCACAAAGGCTCCAGCGTACGGAACGACGTCGCCGTCAACCCCTTCTTCGGCGCCGCCGATCCGGTCGCCGACATGAACGCCGCCCCGCCCAAGCACAAGCTGGCCGAGGGGCCGATGACGCCCACGGCCGCGTATCAGCTCGTGCACGACGAGCTGATGCTCGACGGGAACTCGCGGCTCAACCTCGCGACCTTCGTGACCACCTGGATGGAGCCGCAGGCGGCCCTCCTGATGTCCGAGTGCGCGGACAAGAACATGATCGACAAGGACGAGTACCCGCGGACCGCCGAGCTGGAGCGGCGCTGTGTGTCGATCCTCGCCGACCTGTGGCAGGCGCCCGACCCCGGTCAGGTCGTCGGCTGCTCGACCACCGGTTCCTCGGAGGCGTGCATGCTGGCCGGCATGGCGCTCAAGCGCCGCTGGACCAAGCGCACCCCGGGGTATCCGGCGACCGCCCGGCCCAATCTGGTGATGGGCGCGAACGTCCAGGTCTGCTGGGAGAAGTTCTGCACGTTCTGGGAGGTCGAGGCCCGGCTCGCGCCGATGAGCGGCGACCGGCTGCACCTGGACGCCGAGGCGGCGCTCGCCCTGTGCGACGAGAACACCATCGGCGTGGTGGCCGTGCTCGGCTCGACCTTCGACGGGTCGTACGAGCCGGTCGCCGAGATCTGCGCGGCGCTCGACGCCTACGAGGAGCGGACCGGGACGCACATCCCGGTCCATGTGGACGGTGCCTCGGGCGCGATGGTGGCGCCCTTCCTCGACCCCGACGTGGTGTGGGACTTCCGGCTGCCGCGGGTGGCGTCGATCAACACCTCGGGCCACAAGTACGGCCTGGTGTACCCGGGCGTCGGCTGGGCGCTGTGGCGGGACGCGGAGGCGCTGCCCGAGGAGCTGGTCTTCCGGGTGAACTACCTCGGCGGTGACATGCCGACCTTCGCGCTGAACTTCTCCCGGCCGGGCGCGCAGGTCGTCGCCCAGTACTACTCCTTCATGCGGCTGGGCCGGGACGGCTACCGGGCGGTGCAGCAGTCCAGCCGGGACGTGGCCCGCTCGCTCGCCAAGAGCTTCGCGGAGCTGGGCGACTTCCGGCTGGTCACCAAGGGCGACCAGCTGCCGGTCTTCGCCGTCACCACCGCGCCGGGCGTGACCTCGTTCGACGTCTTCGACGTCTCGCGGCGGCTGCGCGAGCACGGCTGGCTGGTGCCCGCGTACACCTTCCCGGCCGACCGCCAGGACCTGGCCGTGCTGCGGCTGGTCTGCCGCAACGCCTTCTCGCAGGACCTGGCCGACCTGCTGATGGACGACATCACCCGGCTGCTGCCCGAACTGCGCCGCCAGGCGCACCCGTTGAACCGTCCGGAGTCCGTAGCGACCGCCTTCCACCACTGAGTCCCACCGCCGAAAGGGGCACCCCCATGTCCGCGCACACCTATCGCGTCACCGAGATCGTCGGCACCTCGCCCGAGGGGGTCGACGCGGCCGTCCGCAACGGCGTCAGGCGCGCCGCCAAGACCCTGCGCGGGCTGGACTGGTTCGAGATCACCCAGGTCCGCGGGCACATCGTGGACGGGGAGATCGAGCACTACCAGGTCGGGCTCAAGGTCGGCTTCCGCCTGGAGGACGCCGAGTAGGCGCGGGATCCTCCCGTACGGCGGCTCGTACGGGAGGGACGGGCACGAGCGCCCGTCCGCGCCCTTCGGCACCTTGGTTCGTCACCCGAGCTTCGTACCCCGGCTTCGCGCCCTGGTTGCGCCGTCCGGGGGCGTTTTCCCGGACGGCGGCTCCCTGGACGGCTCAACAAAGGTCGCCAAATCCGACAATTCGTCAAATCCTTTTGTCGTCAAGGCGGACATACGACGGATTCGCACCCGAGTCCCGTCGTCACCGCCGTGGACGCGACGCATTCTCGGGAGCCGTCATGAGTCAGCACGATCCACCCGCCAGTCCCCCACCGCCGGGCGCCGGACCGCCGGGGCCCGGCGGTCCGGCCCCGACCGGACCGACCCCCGCCCACACCCCGCACGGCGGCCACCAGCCGCACCAGGGGCACGGGCCGGGCAACGGCTGGGCGGGCGGCGGCACCCTCTTCGCCGGGATGATGCTGGTGATCGGCGGCGCGCTCGCGGTGCTCGAAGGCGTCGTCGGCATCGCGAAGGACACGGTGTACGTCGTCACGCGCGGCTCCTACACCTACAAGTTCGACGTGACGGCGTGGGGCTGGATCCATCTGGTCCTCGGCGTCATCGCGCTGCTCATCGGCTTCGGACTGCTTTCCGGCCTGGAGTGGGCGCGGTACGCGGGCATCCTGATCGCCGCGCTGAACCTGATCGCCAACTTCATGTTCCTGCCCTACCAGCCGGTCTGGTCGATCATCATGATCGCGATCGACACGTTCATCATCTGGTCGCTGGCCACATACCACCGAGGCAACGCACGGACGGGGGCCCTGCTGTGATCCCGAACCCGCTCACACCCACCCTTGACCAGCTGCGGCGCTGCACGATCGCCGTCGATCTGGGAGCCGCCCGTACCCGGGTCTATCTGCGCAACTCCGGGCTGGTCGTCGACGAGCCGAGCGTCGCGGCGGTCGACATCCGGACCGGCGCGCTGATCGCGGTCGGCGCCCGCGCCGAGACGATGGCCGGCCGCACCCCCGACCACATCCGGGTCGCCCGCCCGGTGGCCGGCGGCGCGGTGGTCGACATCGACATGGCCCAGCGGATGCTGCGGCACGTGCTCGGCGACAAGCTCGGCCGGCGCTGGCTGCGGCTCTCGCTGCTGCGCGGGATGCCCGTGATGCGGGCGGCGGTGTGCATGCCGCACGGCGCCGAGCCGATCGCCCGGCGGGCCGCGATGGAGACGCTCTACGGGCTCGGTGCCCGCCGGGTGGAGATGGTGGACACCCTGATCGCGGCGGCCGTCGGCTGCGGGCTGCCCGTCGAGTACCCGGAGGCCACGATGGTCGTGGTCTGCGGGGCCGGTACGACCCAGGTCGCGGTGCTCTCGCTCGGGTCGATCGTGGCCGCGGAGACCGTCCCCGTCGGCGGCGACGCGATCGACCGCGCGGTGGTGGAGCATCTGCGGCACCGGCACGAGCTGCTGCTGCCGAGCCAGTCCGTACGGCCGCTGCACCAGGTGCTCGGCGGGCCCGGCACGGGCGGTACGACCACCACGAAGGTGCACGGGCGCGACGTGGTCAGCGGTATGCCCCGCACGGTGCTCGTCGAGACCGAGGCCGTACGGCAGGCGATGCGCACACCGCTGACCTCCGTGCTGGACGCGATCACCTCGGTGCTGCGGCGCTGCGAGCCGGATCTGGTCGCCGACCTCGGCGACCGCGGGATCATGCTCGCGGGCGGCAGCGCGCACATGCCGGGGCTCGATCTGATGCTGCGGCGGGCCACGGGGATGCCCGTGCACATCGCGCCGCACCCGGACACGGTGGCCGTGTGCGGGCTGGGCGCGATGATCGAGGGCCAGGTGCGGGCGATGTCGCTCGAAGCGCTGGCGGTGTAACGGCGAGGCGCCCGGTTCCGGGCCCGCGCGGCCTCAGAACCGGGCGCGGTCGGCCGCCGCCTCGCCGTGGCTCCAGCCCTCCGCGTCCCGTCCCTTGAGGCGGGACGTGGTCGTCGTGGGGAACAGCCGCCGGGTCTCGGTCCGTACCGCCAGGTCGCGGGCCGCGAGCACGGGCAGCAGGCCGGGCGCCCCCGGGGTGGCCCGGACCTCCTCGTCGGTCGCGGCGGTGAGCCGTTCACGGACCCGGGACGCGTACGCGATCAGGAAGGACTCGCGGAAGTCCCGGGAGCGGGAGGACTTCCCCCGGTGCAGCGCGTGGTCGGCCTGGACGAGCAGCGAGGTGTAGAGGAGTTCCACCGCGTCGAGGTCCGCCGCGTGGCCGACGACCGTCGAGAAGCCGAAGTCGCCCGACCAGACGGACTCACAGCGGTTCGCCGCGGCGACGGCGTCGAGCAGCAGCGCCTTGGCGCCCTCGTACGGCCGGTCCACGCCGATCCGGCGGGCGCCGGGGCCGCCGCTGCCGGGCGCCGACAGCAGTGCCTCGTCGATGCTGTGCCGGGCCATCAGGTGCTGGGCCTTCGCGGACAGCGCCTCCGCCTCCTCGGGGAAGCCGGTGGACTCGGCCTTCGCGAGCAGCGCGCGAATCCGCCCCAGCATCCGGGACGCGCCGGGCGCCGGGGGCGTGGCGGGGGCCTCGGTCGCGGGGGTCACCGCGGTGATACGGGGGAGGCGGCCGTACAGGCAGAGCAGTTCGACGAAGACGGAGGCGGCGGAGAAGCGGTCGAGCCGTTCGCGCGCCGCGAAGCGCGCGAGGTCGTCGGCGCCGGGTTCCAGCGCTTCGGCCAGCCGCTGGTGACGGGCGGTGAGTGCACGGCCGGCCATGCGGACGAGGTCGGGGCGCTCCCACCCTCGGGCCAGGCACTCCCGTACGAGCCGGGTGGCCAACGCGGCGGCCGCCGCGCTCCACGTCTCGCCGCGGGCCGCGAGTACGGAGGCGGCCGCGTCCACCTCGGCCTCTGCGCCGCCGGCCGCGCGCGCCCGGCCGTACGCCTGCTCGAACTCGTCCACCCGGCCATTGTCCGTGACGCGGCGGGGTGGCACGGACAGTGCCGGGGCTCAGCGGCTGTGCTCGCCCTGGGCGACCTCGATGGAGCCGTGCAGGTCGTGGGCCGCCTCCAGGGCGCACGCGGCCGACACGGCGAGGCAGGCGGCCAGCAGGACGGCCGTCACCCGCGATGTACGGGCGCGCAGTCCGGACGGCGCCGGGTCCACACCGAGCAGGGCGGCGACCCGGCGCGGTACGGGTCCGGCCGTGGCCGACAGAACCGCCGCGTGCGGGCGCGGCGACGGGCGCGAGGCCAGGGCGGCGCGGCCGATCGCGCGGGCGGCGAGCCGACGGTCGCCCACGGCTTCGGCGGCGGCCTCGTCGGCCCACCGTTCGAGCGCGTACGACAGGGGTCCGCGCAGGACGCGCAGCGCGGGGTGGCAGGCGCAGGCCAGCGCGAGGGCGGTCAGGAAGAGATGGTGACGGCCGGCGAGGTGGGCGCGTTCGTGGGCGAGCAGGGCTTCGCGTTCGGCCGGGTCGAGGGCGCGGAGCATGCCGCTGGTCACGACGATCCGGCCGGGGCGGCCGGGCAGGGCGTACGCGTCGGGCCCGGCGTCGGGCAGCACGGTCAGATCGCCTGCGGCGGTCCCGGTCCCGTCGGCCAGCCGCCTGGCCCGGGCGGGGAGCAGGACGTGCCGCCGCAGGGTCCGCGCCAGCGCGGCGAGGACGGCGGTGAGCAGGACGGCGGCGGCGCAGGCGGCCGGTACGGTCACCTCGTCGCCGACCACGGGCAGGACGAGGTGGCCGAGCGCGGCGACCGGCGGCAGCCGGAGCGCTCCCGCGCCGGCGAGCAGGGCGAGCGCGGCGGTGCCGCACATGGCGAGCGTCACGGCGGACACGGCGATCAGCCAGGCCGCGGCGCGCGGCGGCAGCGCCTCGGCGAGCCGCCTGGCGGCGGCGGCCCCGAGCACGGGAGCGACAAGCGGCCCCCACACCACCCAATTCACGCGACCACCCCTCCGGGGAGCCATCCACCCGCGAGCCCGCACACGGCCGTGCTCCCTCGCCCCGCCCGGCCCGGCGGCCATCCCGCCACGGCCCCACCCCCACCGACGCACCCCGCGCCAAGCGGGCGGCCGGGCGCGGAGGTTGGTGCGAGGAGGCGGCGAGCGCCGACAAGCGAGTGACCGGCCGCGGGGCAGGCCGTGCGGCCGGGTGCGGGCGGCGTCAGGGGGAAGGGCGACGCGCTCGGTGGTGGGGGCTCGGCGGGGCGGAGGGGGTGGCCGGGGGCGTCGCCATGTGGTCGGCGGTGGGGGGTCAGCACGTGGGGGCCTCGGCATCGGGGGGCGGGGGCGCGTCGGCGAGGAGGGTGCGCAGGAGGGCCTCGTCGTCGGGGCTCAGCTCCGAGACGAAGCGCGCCAGCACCGTCCCCCGGTCGTCCTCCGCCGACTTGTCGAGTTCCGTCCGCATCCGTCGCGCGGCGAGCCCCGGCGAGTCCTGGACCGGCAGATACGCGTAGCCGCGCCCGTACCGCACCCGCGTCACGGACCCCTTCTCGTACAGCCGCCCCAGAATCGTCGTCACCGTGGTGCGCGCCAGGGCCGTACCCAGGTCGCGCTGGACGTCCGAGGGGGTCAGCGCGCGGCCGCCCGCCGCCCAGAGCGCCGCGAGCACGCTCGCCTCCAGCTCACCCGAAGGGCGGCGCGCCGCGTTGGCCTCCGGCATGGATGGATCGCCCCTTCCCACTCTTCGTCTACAGTTCCGTAGACCGACTACACGACTGTAGTCGGCAGGGGTGCCCCGCCGCGCCCCCCGACCCATTATGGGAGGGCCCCACCGCCATGCCCCTGCCCGTGCCCCTACCGCCGTCCGGCCCCGTGTTCGACCAGGCCGTGAACGTCCTGAGCGCCACCTCCCTGCTGTCGTCCTTCGGCGCGCTCGGCATCGCCGTCGTGATGTTCGCCGAGACCGGCCTGCTCGTCGGCTTCTTCCTGCCCGGCGACTCGCTGCTGTTCACCGCCGGGCTGCTCTGCGCGTCCGGCTCGTCCGCAGCCGTGCACCTCACGCTGTGGCAGGTGCTGATCGCCTCGCTCGCGGGAGCACTGATCGGGGCGCAGACGGGATATGTGATCGGGCGGCGCGGCGGACCCGCGCTGCTGGCCAGGACCCGCAGCCGCAAACTCCACGAGGGCGCGGCCAGGGCCGGTGAGCTGCTGGAGCGGTACGGCCACGCCAAGGCCGTGGTGCTGGCCCGCTTCATCCCGGTGGTCCGCACGGTGCTCAACCCGCTGGCCGGCGCCCTGGGGGTGCCCGCCCGCACCTTCACGGTCTGGCAGCTCGCGGGCGGCACCGTCTGGAGCGTGGGCCTGGTGCTCGGCGGGTACGGCCTCGGCTCGTCGATCCCGCACGTGGACACCTACCTCCTGCCGATCGTCGCGCTGATCGTCCTGGTCTCGCTGGCACCGCTCGCGCTGGAGCTGCGGCGCGGACGCGGGAAGGGCGCGGGGACGGCCACCGCGGACGCGCCGGCCCCGGCCGCACAGGCGCCGACCCCGTACGCCTCGATCCCGCGCACCGAGCGCACCCACCACCACCCCCACACCCCGCACAGCCCGCACCACCACCACAGCCCCGCCGCCGAGCCCCCGACCGCCGGGCCCGCCGCCCCCGCCGCGCATCCGGAGGGCCTGTGACCCCCCGTTTCGACGCCGGCCTCTACCGCTGGGTGGTCGATCTGGCCGCGCACACCCCGCAGCCGGTCGACACCGCGATCCGCCTGTTCAGCGACTACGGCCTCGGCCTGTTCGCCGTGCTGATGCTGCTCACGTGGTGGCGGGCCCGGCCCGCGGACTCCGCGCGGATGGCCGCCGCGCTGGCCGTCCCGCTGATCGTGGTCGCCGTCTACCTCGTCAACGACGGCGTCAAGTCGGTCTTCGACGAGCAGCGGCCCTGCCGGACGCTGCATGTGACCACGACCGTCGAGTCCTGCCCGTCGCTCGGCGACTGGTCCTTCCCCAGCAACCATTCCGCCATCGCCGCCGCCGCGGCCGTCGCGCTGCTGCTGGCGCACCGCCGGGCGGGCCTGATCGCCGTACCGCTGGCGCTGGCGATGGCCGCGTCGCGGGTGTGGATCGGCGTCCACTATCCGCATGACGTGGTGGCGGGGCTGGCGCTCGGCGCGCTGGTGGCGTGGCCGCTCGCGGTCGCCACGCGGCGGGCGGCCCCCGCGGTGAATCGACTGCGGGGCACCCGGCTGCGGCCGGTGCTGAAGGCGTCGCCGGACGGCACGCCCACGTTCAGATGAATGGGATGATTCACCTTATATCAATGCAATTGTCGTACTTCCGTATGTTCGACACTGAACGGAGAGACATGCGCATCCGTACGATTATGTCCGCCTGCGGCGTCGCCGCCGCACTCCTCGTCGGCACCGCCGGGGTCGCCGCCGCGGCCGGCGGGCCCACCACCGTCAACGGCAACGGCTCGGTCGACGCCGTCGGCAACACGGTCACCGGCGGCAACCTCAGCCCGCAGATCGGGCTGGTCCAGGGCTCGCTGAACAACCTCTGCGCGGGGGTCCCGGTGAAGGCGAACCTCGGCTCGCTGATCGGTCTGATCCCGATCACCGTCCAGGACGTCAACGTCCTGAACAGCACGCAGAACCAGCAGTGCACCAAGAACTCCAGCCAGATCCAGGGTGACGGGCCCCTCTCCCACATCCTCAGCGGCGACTCGCTGCTCTCCGCCCGACGCTGACCGCCGGGGCCGTACGGGCCGCCACCGCCGCACCCACCGGCGGTGGCGGTCCGTACAACGGCGGTGGCGGTCCGTACGACAGGGCTCCGCGCGGTACGTCGAGGGCCCGTGCGATCAGCGCGATCAGCGGTAGGTCGCCCTCAACTCCGCCCAGCGCGCGGCCTGTTCGTCCGTGAGCGTGCCGCGCAGCTCGCCGAGCTTGAGCAGCGCCGCCTCCGCGCCCGCCGCCAGCGTCTGCGCCTCCGCCCGGTAGTGGTCGGTCACGGCCGCCTCCAGTTCGGCGTCGTTCATGGTCGGGGTGATCCGCCCGGCCAGCCTGGTCATGTTGCGGTACGAGCCCTGGAGCAGGAACGGCGGCTCGGTGCGCGCGGCCGCGGACTGCCCGGCGGAGGCGATGTACGCGGCGTTGACCGTCAGCAGCGTGTCCCTCGCCCGCAGCAAGTGCCGCAGCACGGCCAGGACTTCGGCGCGTTCGGCGGCGGAGTACGGGTGGTTCAGGTCCTCCGCGCGGGCTGTCGGGTCGCCCTGGGCGAGGCGGACCAGGATCTCCAGGTCGGCCCGGTCGCGGGCGGCCAGCGGCGCGAGAACGGGGTTGGCGGTCAGCGCGTTCTCCACGTAGCTCAGCGCGAAAAGCGCCTCGCGGCCGGTGAGGACGTCGCCGAGGTTCCACACGTCGGCGCGGTTCGCGAGCATGTCCGGCACGCGGAACAGACCGCCCGACTCGGTGTACGGGTTCCCGGCCATGCACACGGCGAAGCGTCGGCCCCGCAGGTCGTAAGTGCCCTCCGCGCCCTCGATCCTGCGCTGCGCGTCGCACAACGGGATGAATTTCTGGAGGAGTTCGGGCGAGGTGTGCTGGATGTCGTCCAGATAGAGCAGGACGTTGGAGCCGAGCCTGAGGGCGAGGTCGATCTTCTCCACCTCGCGTCGGGCGCTCGCGTCCGGCGCGCGCTCGGGGTCGAGCGAGGTGACGCCGGTGCCGAGCGCCGGGCCCGAGACGGTGACCAGCGCGAGCCCGAGCCGGGCGGCGACGTACTCCACGAGCGAGGTCTTGCCGTACCCGGGCGGGGACATCAGCATCAGCAGGCCGCCCGACGGGCCGAACTGCTTGGCCAGGCTGTCCCCGACGAGCGGCAGATAGACCTCGTCCAGCAGCCGGTTGCGGACGAAGCCGGCCGGCGGCCGGGCCCGGTAGGAGTCGAGCGCGAGCCGTTCCCGCTCGGCGGCGACCACGGCGGTGCGGTGCCGCTGGTACTCGGTGTAGGCCGGGATGTCGTCGGCGCGGAACCGCCGTACCCGGGTGAGGAGTTCGTCCAGGCGTACGTCGAGGCGGCCGCGGGCGACCCGGGGGTGGGAGCCGAGCAGACCGTCGACGGTCAGGGCGACCTCGGCGTCCACCTCGTACCGTGCGAGGTCGGCGCCGCAGACCAGCGCGGCGGCGGCCTCGGCGCGGTCGCCCTCGTCGGCGTCCAGCCCGCCCAGCCACGCCTCCGCGAGCTGGCGGCGGGCGGGCAGATCGCCGCTCAGCGCCTCCAGGTCGGCGGTGAACTCCTTGTACGGGACGCCCTGCGGGCCGCCCAGCGCCTCGGCGAACCGCTCCCGCAGACGCCTGGCGGCGGGCCCTTCGGCGAAGCCGCCGCGGGCGGCGGCCAGTTCGGCCACGAGGTACTCGCCGAGGAGGTCGCTCTCGGTCCCCCAGCCCCCGCCCGGCCCGGGCCCGGGAACCCCCGCCCCGGCCAGAAACTCCCCCGCCGCCGCCCCGATCTCTGCGGCGAGCGCGGCCAGCGCGCCCCCGATCCCCCGACCCCCGCGGAGGTCCGCCCCCGTGCCAAGGCCGACGGCGCCCGGCACACGGCCTGGCGCCGAGCCCGCCTCCGGGAGGGCGTCGCCGCCCTGCCGCAGTGTGTCCGGCGCCGCGCCACGGCCGGGCCCGCCCGGCGCCGGACCGAGCCCCGACTGCGAGCCGGAGGCCGGCCGAGAACCCGCACCGGAAGCCGTCCCGGCGAGGCCGAACATGCCCAGGTCGGCCCCCGCGCGGAAGCCGGCGGCGCCCGGCACACGGCCCGGCGCCGGTTGCGAGCCGGGGCCGGACGCCGTCCCCTCGGGGGCGGGCCCCTCCGGCGACGGGCGAGGCTCCGACCGCGGCCCGGAGGACGACCATGAACCCGACGTCGGCCCGGTCCCGAGGGATGCCGCCGTACGGGAGCCGGCAGCCGCACCGGGGCCCGGCCGGGGACCCACGCCTGAGCCGGGCGCCGGCCGCGGGCCGGAAGCCGTTCCGCCGAGGGCGGGCGCGCCCGGCGCCGGACCGATTCCCGGCTGCGAGCCGACGGTCGGCCAAGGGGCGGCGCCAGGGGCCGGCATGCCGGGCCCGGCTGCGGCGGAACCCCCGCCCGCCCACGGCAAGGGGCTCGCGCCGAAGGCCGTGGACGCGCGGGTGAGGGAGCGGGCGCGGGTGGTCCAGGCGGCGCGGGTCCGATCCGTCGTGCCGTGGGTCCAGAAGAGCTGGGCCGCCGCACGGGTCGCGGACGGGTAGCGCAGCAGGTCGGCCCGCGCGGCCAGGCCGGTCAGAGCGCGCAGGATCAGCGCCGCGTCGTGGTCGTGGACCCCGCGCTCGTACCCCTCGCCCGGCCGCGCGGCGGCGGCCTCCCGGACCAGTACGGTGAGGTCGCCGTCCGTACCGCCCCCGGGCCCGCCCGGCAGGGTGTCCAGCAGGAGGCTCGCCGCCAGGTACTCCGCCCGGTAGAGCGCGGGGGACTCCGAGGGCAGCGGGCGGTTCCAGAAGCGGCGGGTGGCCGCGAAGGCCGGATCGCGGACGGGTACGAGATAGTCCGTGCCGCTGACCGTGAAGGCCAGCCCGTCCCCGTGCGGTACGAGCGCCGGCTCGAACGGCTGGGTGTTGACGGCGAACCGGTGCCGTCCGAGGCGGATCGCGGCGCCCCCGTCCTCGTACAGGTCGAGCCGGTCCCGCAGCGCGCGCCCGGTGTCCTGGCGGGCGGCGGCGAAGGCCGCGTCGAGTTCTGCCGCCCGCGCGGGGTCGCCGAGAGTGCGCAACTCCCCCGCGATCCGCCGGTGTTCGGCCGCCATCGGGTCGGAGGCGAAATACGTGTTGACCTCGTCGGCCGAGGACAGCGCGGCCGCGCGGCGCCGTATCCCGTCGAGGATGCGCGCCGCCGAGGCGGTCAACCGCTGGGCGCGGCGGGCCCGTTCGTCGGCCAGTGCCTGCTTGCGGGTGGCGAAGGTCTGCTGGATCTCCTCGCGCCGGGCGTCGAGCGCGGCCAGCCGCTCACCGTCCGCGGCGAACCGCGTCGTCAGGTTCTCGACCTGGACCAGCAGCCGCCCGAGCTGCTCCTCGCACCGCTCGGGGGTGTCGGCCGCGGCCAGCGCCCCGCCGACGCTCTGCGCCAACAGCGCGCTCTCCGCCGCGAATTCGGCCTCGGTCTCGGCGGCGCGCAGTTCCCTGCGGCGGCCGTCGAGCACGGCCCTGGCCTGGTTGACCGCGCCGAGCACATCGGCGGCCAGCGCCAGGATACGGGTGCGTACGGTCGCGTCGCTGATCTCCAGGGTGCCGGCCGTCTCGGTGACGGTGGTCAGCCCGGCGGCCTGCTCGTCCAGTACGGCGGCCAGCGGTTCGGCGTCGGCGGCGGTGGCGATCGCGGCGGCCAGGGCGGCGGTCTCGGCGACCCGCGCGCGGTAGCCGTCGAAGGCCCGCTCGTCGGCGAAGTGTGTGGCCGCGCGTCCTGCGGCGGTCGCCAACTCCTTGCCCAGCAGGGCGTCGAGCGCGTCCAGCCGTGCCGTGTCGGCGTACCGCGTCTCGCGCAGGGACATCAACTGGCCCTGTGTCCGGCGCAGTTCGGTCAGCCGCCGCACCCACTCGTCGGCGGTGGCGGCGGCCTCTCCGCGCACCCGGCGGCCGAGCGCGGCGATCCGCGCCTCCGCCGCGTCGATCGCCTCCGTGGCCCGCGCGGTGGCCTCACGGACCCGCGCGTACTCGGCGAGCACCTGCCGTCCGGTGTCGCGCACCTCGGCCAACGGCGTGGCCAGATCGCCGGTTTCGGGGTCGGACAGCCAGTGGTGCCGGTCGAGCACCCGCTCGGCGGCGGCGACCAGCGCCTCGTGCACGGCCGCCGCGGAGCCGGGCTCCAGGGCGCTGCGGGCCACCGACAGGGCGTCGGAGACGGCCCGCACCAGATCGGGGTTGCCGATCCGCTCCAGCGGCCCTTCGCCGACCGGCTGCGCGGCGGCGTAGGTGTCGGACAGAAAGGGCGTGTGCCAGCGCTGGAGGGTGTGCACCCGGGCCGGTTCGCCGCCGTCGGCCGGGCGCAGCGTGATCAGCGTGCCGTCCTCGTACAGCGCGCAGCCCTGGACGTGCAGGGGCGCGGCCGCCTCCTTGCGGATGAGGTTGTACGGCAGCAGCAGCCGGCGGCCGTCGGCGGCGGCGTGGAAGACGTACAGCACGTCCTCGCCGTTGGCCGAGCGGACCAGGCGCTCGAACTCCAGCTCCTCGCCGGGGACTTCGGGCCCGAGGTCGAAGGTACGGGTACCGCCGGTGGCGAGCGCGTAACCGCCGGGGAAGACCACGCCCTGCTCGTCGGGCAGCCGCAGGCACGCCCGGCCGAGCGCGTCGATCCGCTCGACCTGCCCGGTGCGGGTGTTGACGGCGAAGTGCCGGTCGGTGTGCTCCCGGTACGGCCGCACCCGCAGCAGCACCAGCGGGCCCGCGGTGGCGTAAGCGGCCTCGGCGTCGGCGAGGGACTGCAACGCGTCCTCGACCGGCTCCTCGTGGACGGTCTCACCGGTGCGGATGGTCAGGCTGCCGCCGGTGGTGTCGAGCGCGAGGGTGCCGCCGTCCGCCGCGGTGAGCGCGATGTACGGGCGCCGCCCGTCGACGTACGCCTCCCGGCCGACGACCGCCCACTCCACGGCGCCGGCGGGCTGCTCCGCGCTCTCCCGGGCGGTGCCCTCGTAGCCGCAGCTCCCGTCGCGGCCGACCCGCCAGCTCAGCACGCGCGCGTCGGTGACGGCGGGGCCGGTCCTGAAGACGACCAGCACCCGCCCTTCCTCGACCCGCACCCGCAGCACCCGGGTCTCCCGGTAGTAGCGGTACAGCTCGCGGAAGTCCCGGATGAAACCGGGGTCGTCGAGCAGCCCGGCGGGCCCGTCGACCGGCGCGTCGCCGGACCCGCCGTCTCCCGCGTCCGCCGCCGGGCGCACCTGGAAGACGTCCCCGACGTCCGTGACCTCGGCCGGGTTGGCGGCGAAGAGCAGATACGGGCCGACCGGCGCCACATCGGCGGGCAGCGCGGGCCGGGCCGTGCGTACCCGCCCGGTGCCGTCCAGCCGCAGCTCGGCCGAGCCGAAGACCTCCTGGCGGCGGGCGTTGAGGCCCTCGGCCCTGGCCGACAGCTCCCGGGCGGCGGCGGTGAGCCGGTCCCTGAGCACGTCGTACGCGTCGGCGTCGAGCACGGGGGCCGGGGCCGTGTCCCCGGCCGCGTGTGCCGGCTTCGCCTCGCTCACTGCTTCACGAGCCCGTTCACGGAACCGTTGGCCGCCGTGGCGCTCCCGCCGGCCACCGCCGCGGCCGCCGCCGCGACCGGGGCGTCGGCCAGACCCAGCGCGCGGGCCTGGTCCAGGAGTTGCTGGAGGCCGGCGGTGCGCGGTCCGCCGTCGGCGATCAGCCGGGCCAGCAGGGCGGAGACGGTGAGGTTGCCCGCGTTCGCGCCCAGCGAGGACAGGATGCGGGTGGCGTCCTCGGTGAAGCGGGAGGAGCCGTCCGTCCAGGGGGCCGTCATCGACTGCACGGTCTCGGAGTTGGCGATGAAGGTGTCCACCGAGCGGCCGGCCGCGACCGCGCCCATCAGCCGGTCGAAGAAGACCGTGTCGCCGCCGACGATGCTGATGTCGGCCTTCTCCAGACCGGTGGCCAGTACGGTCGCCTGCGCCTCGGCGATCTGCCGCTGGGTGTCCAGCCCGGCCAGCCGGATGTCCTTCTCGGCGGCGAGCCGCAGCCGGTACTCCTCGTGGCCGCGCGAGGCGTCGTCGAGCGCGGCCATCGCCGCGGCCTTCTCGGTGAGGCCCGCGGCCTCGGCCTTGAGCTTCTCGCCGATCATGGCCGCCTCCGCGGAGGCCTGCGCGGTGGTGCCCTCGGCGGTGGCCAGCGACAGCAGCCGCGCGCCCTCCGCCTCCGCCTTCAGCCGGGCCGAGGTGGCCTCGGCCTCCGCGACACCGACCTTGGTGATCGCCTCGGCGCCGCGCTCGCGCACCTCGACCTCGGCCAGGCCCTCGGCGGCCGCCTCGGCCCTGATGCCCTCGGCGAGTCGGATCTTGGCGTCCGAGTCCATCTCGGCCGCGCGCTTGCGGGCCTCGGCCATGGTCAGCGTCTCGCGGGCCTTGTACTGCGCGGCCTGCTCGGCCGCCTCGGCGGCCTTGATGTCCTTGACCAGCTGCTCCTGCGCCTGCGCCTCGGCGGTGATGATCAGCGCCTGCCGCTCGCGCTCGGCCTCCTGGACCAGCCGCAGGTGCTTGATGGACTCCTCCTGCTCGGCGACCGTACGGTCCACCGCGATCCGCTCGCGCACGACGTCGGCGACCTCGCGGCGCTCGCCCTCGACCTCCTTCTCCTTGGAGATACGGGCGAGTTCGGTCTCCCGCTCGCGGGCGATCACCTCAAGGACGCGGTCCTTCTCGATCCGCTCGTTCTCGACGGCGATGACGCGCTCGCGGTTCTTCTGGGCGACCGCGACCTCACGGGCCTGGTTCTCGCGCTGGACGCCGAGTTGCTCCTCGGTGCGCAGGAACGCGGCCTGGGCGCCGAGGCGTTCCTCCTCCTGGACCCGGGCGGTGGCCGCCTCCTCGCGGGCCCGCATCGTGTCGACCTCGCGGCGCTGCTTGATCTCGGCCTCCGCCTGGCGGCGTTCGAGCTCCAGGATCGTCTCGCGGGCGTCGACGTTCTGCCGGGTGATCTCCTTCTGCTCGGTGCGCTGGAACTCATTGGTCCGCACATGCTCGATCGCCGTCAGCTCGGTGATCTTCCTGATGCCCTGCGCGTCCAGGATGTTGGCCGGGTCGAGCTGGGTGAGCGGGGTCTGCTCCAGGAAGTCGATCGCGCAGTCCTCCAGGTGGTACCCGTTGAGGTCGGTGCCGATCACCTGGATGATCTGGTCGCGGAAGTGCTCGCGGTGGGTGTAGAGGTCGACGAAGTCCAGCTGCTTGCCGACGGTCTTGAGCGCCTCGGAGAACTTCGCGCTGAACAGCTCCTGAAGCGTCTCCTGGTGGCTGGCCCGCTGGGTGCCGATCGCCTGCGCGACCTTCACCACGTCCTCCTTGGTCTTGTTGACCCGGACGAAGAAGGTGAGGTGGATGTCGGCGCGGATGTTGTCCTGGCAGATCAGACCCTCGCGGCCGGTGCGCAGGATCTCGATGGTCTTCACGGAGATGTCCATCAACTCCGCGTTGTGCAGCACCGGCAGGACGACGGCACCGGTGAAGGTGACGTCCACCTGCCGTGTCTTGGAGATGATCAGCGCCTGGCCCTGCGCGACCTTGCGGAAGAGCCGGCTGACGGTGAAGAGAACTCCGAGTGCGATGAGCGCGAGGACGGCGAGCAGTACGCCGATCCCGATGGCGGTGGCATCCATGGCGGATCAACCTCGATACGGTCTAACGGATATGAGCGGGTCTCAGGTGCTGGCGGGCGCGGCCGGCGGAGCGGCGTCGGGGCCCGCGGAGCGGTCGGCGCGAGGGTCCACGAAGGTGGCCGCGGGTTGGTCCGCGGGTTCGCCGGCGCTCTGGTCGTCACGTTTGTCCGGGCGTTTGCCCGTGGTGCCGCCCGCGGCCGCGCTCGCGAAGGGATCGGCCGTGAAGGGATCGGCAGCCGGGTCGTCGAAGGGCGCGACCCAGAAGAACTCGCCCTCGGGCTCATAGCCGTAGAGCAGCCCGGTGCTGCCCGAGGTGAAGGTGTCCTCGCCGTTCTGCCGGACCTGGACGATCGCGGTGGAGCCGTCGGCCGCGGTGACCTCGGCCTGGCCGAACCGGTCGGTGACCCTTCCGGTGCGGATCACGCAGAGCAGGCCGACGAAGTCCGCGCGGGAAGGCGCGGGTTCGGCGGGGAAGAGGCGGCGCAGCGGCCGTACCAGCAGCCAGGTCAGCGCCCAGGAGCCGATCAGCGCGGCGATCAGGACGGCGCAGGACAGGGCGGCGCGGACCGGGCCGTGGACTCCGCGGCCGTCGACGGCGGCGGAGCCGGCCAGGCTCAGGAACCAGGCGAGGGCGATCAGCAGCGACAGCACGACGGTGACGGGCACGCCGCCGAGGCCGGCGCCTGCCAGCAGCCCGGTCTCGCCGTGTTCCCCGTCCGCGTGCCCGTCGGGGCCCCCGTGGTGGTCGGACCCCATGTGGTCGTGGTGGCCGGGTCCGTGCGCGTCGGCACCGCCGACCAGCACCAGACCCCAGAAGCCGACCACGACCACCAGCGCCCCTCCGAACAGCACGGTCGGAAAGCCGAGGACGACGTCGGTGAACTCCCCCATTCCCGCTCGCCTCCCCCCGTGTGGCTCTTCGACCGCCGTGACGATCCTCGCAGTGGGGAGAGGTGAACGGCACTTCCGGTTTCCGGCAGTCTTGACGGCCCTTGGCGTCCTGGACCGCCCGCAACCGAAACGCCACCGGCCGCCGTCCGCGCGGTGGCGCGGAGGGCGGCCGGTGAGTGGCTGTGGGGTACGAGCCGGTCGGGCCTGGCAGCGGGTCGGTCAGACCTGCGCGGCCTCGACCTCAAGGGCGATCCGGATCTTGTCGCCGACCGCGGCACCCGCCGCGCCGCCGGTGATGCCGAAGTCGCTGCGGCTGATCTCGGTCGCGGCCGAGAAGCCGGCCACGGCGTTGCCGTCGAAGCCCTTGCCGAAGCCGTTCAGCTCGAGCTTGAGGGTGACGGTCTTCGTCACGCCGTGCAGGCTCAGCTCACCGTCGACCTGGAAGACCTCGGAGGTCTCCGGGCGGATCGTGGTGGAGGAGAAGGTCAGCTCGGGGAAGTTCTCGACGTCCAGGAAGTCCGGGTTGCGCACGTGGGCGTCGCGGCCCTCGTTGTTGGTGCTCACGGAAGCGGTCTGGATCACGGCGTTCACCGAGGACTCCAGGGGGTTCTCTGCGGTCACGATCGTGCCCTCGAAGGCCGTGAAGTGGCCGCGGACCTTCGAGACGCCGAGGTGGCGGACGTAGAAGGACACGTCGGAGTGGACGGCGTCGATCTTCCAGGTGCCGGCGACGTAGCCAGGGATCACTTCGGTGGTCATGGGGGGCTCCTCGGGGGGCGCGTGGGCAAGCAGTAGATGATTGAGCTTTCACTCACCATAACGCTCGGGTATTGAAAGTTCAACCACCCTTATGCTGGACCCATGAGTGGCGACGTGCGGTGGCTGACGGAGGCGGAGCAGGAGATCTGGCGGGCGTACATGACGTCGAGCGTGGAGTTCTCGGCGTATGTCGACCGGCAGATGCGCCGGGAGTCCGGCATGCCCATGGCGTACTACGAGATCCTGGTCCGGCTCTCGGAGTCGGACGGGCGATGTCTGAGGATGAGCGATCTCGCGGAGGCGTCGCAGTCCTCGCGCAGCCGGCTCTCGCACGCGGTGGCGGCGCTGGAGAAGAACGAGTGGGTGCGGAGGAAGCCGGCGGACGCCGACCGCAGGGGGTGGGTGTGCGAGCTGACCGACGCGGGGTTCGCGGCGCTCGCCGCGGCGGCGCCGGGGCATGTCACGGCGGTCCGTGAGCACCTTTTCGACGTCCTGACGCCGGAGCAGCTGGACACGTTGCGGGAGATCGGGCTGGCGATCAGTGCGGGGCTCCGTGCGGAGTGCGAGGAGGCGAGGGCCGCGGAGGCGGAGGACGACCCCTGCGACCCCGCCTCCGGCGCACCCCCCTGCTAACCCCAGCCACCCCGGGCCGAAGGCCCAGACCCCCCGCCGCCACGGCGAGCAACCCCCGCGGCGCGGACCGGGGGCGCCAAACCCGCCTGGCCGCCGGGGCAGCGACCCTCGCGGAAGCGCCCGGGGCGGCCGGTGCCCAAAAATCTGCCTCGGCGCGGCAGCGACCCCCCGCGTAAGCGCCCAGCGCGGGCCGAAGGGCCCAGTAACTCCCCGCCGCAACGGCGAGCACGCACGCGGCGCGGACCGGCGGTGCCGAACCCGCCTGGCCGCCGGGGCGACACCGCCCAGTCCCGGCAGGACCGGCGCACGCGCGGCGCGGTCGTATCCGACGTCCCGCCGGCAGGTGGGCTTGGCACCGCCGAGCTGCGGCATCGGGGTGCTCACCGTCGCGGCGGAAAAAGCTGGCGGGCTCGCCACCGACCATGCAGACGTCCCACCGGCAGGTGGGCTCAGCACCGCCGGGATGCGCCGTCGGGGTAGCCGCCGTCGCGGCGGGAAGAGGGGCGGGCTCGCCGCCGCCCCCAGACGCCCCGCCGGCAGGTGGGCTCCGCACCGCCGGTCCGCATCATCGGGGTGCTCGCCGTCGCGGCGGGAAAGCGGGAAAGAGGGGCGGGCGCGGGGCCGGGGTGGTTAGAGGGGCTTTGTGGGCCAGTTGAGGAGGCGGGCGCCCAGGGCTGCCGTTTCGAGGGTGTAGCGCTGGAGGGGGTCGTCCGGCGCGAAACCCGTGATCGCCGCTATCCGCTCCAGCCGGTACGACAGCGCCCGCACACTCAGGTCCAGGCGACGAGCCGCCTCCGCGTTGACATAGCCCGCGGCCGCGTACGCCGTGATCGTCTCGACCAGCGGCTCCGCCCCGCCCCGCGCCTGCGCCAGCGGCCCCAGCACCGTACGCACCAGATCCGCCATCGCCGCCCGGTCCCGCATCAGCACGGGGAAGACCAGCAGATCGGCCGCGTTGAGCACGGGAGCGGTCAGACCCAGCCGCTCCGCGAGATCCAGCGCGCTCAGCGCCTCCTCGTAGGAGCGGACCACCCCCACCGCCCCGCTGTGCGCCCGGCTGACCGCGACCTGGCCGCCGGCGGCGAGCTTCACGAAGGCGTCGAGCGTCGGCCGCTGCGTGGTGGGCGCGATACAGACCAGCCGACCGTCCTTGGGCGCGACCAGCGCGTCGTGGTCGCCGAACCGCCCGGCCAGCTCGCGTTCGATCCGCCGCAGCAGCGTATGCGTCGCGTCGTACGCCTCCCCCTCGGGCGGCGCGGCCACCGCGACGACATGCCGGTCGGCCAGCCGCAGCCCGAAGCCCTCGGCCTGCTCGGCGATCCGCCCGGGGTCGCTGCGGCCGTACAGCAGATCGTCCACGAAGGTCCGCCGTGCCGCCTCGGCCCTGCGCACGGCGTGCCGCTGGGCCCGGTCGTGGCCCTCCGCGAGTGCCGCGACCCCCGTTTCGAGGGCGGCAAGCACGGCCGTACCGACCCTGCGCAGTTCCGCGGCGTCCCGGGCCTTGGCCACTCCCGGCAGCGTGGGCCACGCGCGGCGGGCCGCGGCCAGATGCTCCGCAGTCAGTTCACGCAGCCCGAACCCGGAGTCCGCGGCATGCTCGCCGATCACCCGCCGGCTGTCCCGCTCGGCCCGGTTGAGCACGCGGCAACTGCGCGATATCTCGGCCAGCGACTCCGGAAAACCCGCCACGAACTCCGCGGGCACGGCGCCGCCGCCCTCCCCCGCCGCCGACGCCACCACAGCCCCCCGACCCCCATCCCTGCCGACTCGGTCGGGACGCCACTTCCGACATCCGGACACCGAGAAGGTACCAAGACTGCCGGATCCCGGAAACAGGGCATACAGAAGCAGCCCCTGGGCCCGGCTCCGGGCGGGGCTGCGGACGGCGGGCCGCCCGCGGGATCCCGAACGGGCTCGCGGGGCTCGAAGGAACCCGCGGGCCTACTTGGCGGAGGTGGTCGGCGTCGCGGTCGCCTCGCTCGCCGTCACCACGTCGCTCGGGGTGATCGCCTCGGGCGCCGGGGTCGACGTGGCGGTCGGCGCGCTGCCTTCGGCGGGCGCGTCGTCGCTCTTCATCGCCTTGGCCTCGGACTTGAGAATGCGCATCGACTTACCGAGACCGCGCGCGGCCTCCGGCAGCTTCTTGGAACCGAAGAGCAAGATGACGACGATCGCCACCAGGATCAGGTGCCCCGGCTCCAGCCCGTTTCGCAACATGGGACCTCGCTTCGTTGAAGGGCCGACAGCTGATGCTTCGGCTCTCGCATTGTCACCCGAAAGCCGGCGCCGACGGCACCCAGGTTCTCAAAGCATGCGCAAAAACGCCGTGAACGGAAAGACCCCCCTTCGGCCGGCGCCCCCGTCCCGGGCCCCCGGCGGGAGCCGCGCACGGCGCCAAACCCCGTGTGACCAGGGATTTTCCAGCCGTACGCGGCCCAGGGAGGCGGTCCGGGCGCCGCGTACCGCCGTACGGACTCCCGCGGGCGGATGGCCGGGACCGTACGACCGGGACGGCAAATGGTCTGGACCGGTGGGACAGCTTTAGCGCGCCCGTTCGGTCGTCACGCGGCGACGGTGACCTTTCCGCGGTGCAGCACGCGGTGGCGGTAATGCGGCCGGGCCGGTCGGCGGGCGAAGACGACCAGCCGCAGGACGAGGAAGCGTCCGGTACCCGCGAGCGCGGAGGCGGCGAGGTAGACGGCCTGGGTCAGCAGCGGCGACGGGTGCGGGTGGAGGGCGCCCAGGGCGAGTACGGCCGCGGTGGTGAAGAGGTAGCCGGCCGCCAGGGTGAGCGCGGACTTGGCGTGAATGCGCCAACCCGCTGATCCCGCGCCTCCCGTGCCGAAGGTGAAGCGGTGGTGGAGCTCGGTGGCGAGCAGCGTGGACACCACGGTGACGACCGCGTTGGCGACGGCGAACGGCACCCGGCCCGCGACGAGCAGCAGCACCCCGCTGGAGAGCAGGCTCACGCCGCCGCCGCACACCACGAACCGTACGAACGCGGCGACCGGCCCGCGCGGCTTCGCGCCGGCCGGAACCGCCGGGGCCTCCGCGGGAGCCTCAGCCGGGGCCTTCGTCGGGGCCTTTGTCGGAGCCGGCGCAGGAACGCCCGCCCGAGCCGCCGGCACGCCGGCCGCCGGTGCCTCCGCCGGAACCGCCGCCCTCGCGGTGCTCGTCGTCTCCATGGACGTCCCCCTGCTCTCTGCCATGACAGCACTGTGCCCGGCGCCGCCGACACGGCGCCCACACGACGCTGACACGGCACGCACGGGGCGGACATCCCCCGTCGGCGGGGTGTCGACGGCCGCTCGGTTCTCGGCCCCGCCGGGCGCGGGATACGGTTTTCGCAGGGGGTGCGCATGGACGTGGAGTTCATCCAGTCGGTGGCCCGGGTCGGGTCGTGGGTCAGGGTCGCCCTGCTCAGCGGGGACAGCTGCGAAGGGCTGCTGGAGGAGCTGACCCTGAACCGGATGACGGTACGTCAGGAGGACGGCGTCCCGGTGGCCGTCGCGCTGGCCGCCGTCGCCATGGTCAAGCCGCTGTCGCCGCCGTCGAAGGGGGCGTTACCCCCGACCGCCGACCGGACCCCGCCCGCCCCGGAGGCCGCGCCAGCGCCCGCGCCCGTACCCGCCGCCTTACCCCACCTCCCCGGCCCGACCCCGGCAGAGCCCGCCGCCGTACCCGAACCCGTCGCGGGCCACGCGCCCGTCGCAGGCCACGCGCCCGCCGCCGTACCCGAGCCCGTACGGCAGCCCGCCCCCGTACGGCAGCCCGTCACCGCCCCCGCCGAAGCCGCCCGGGCCGCCGCCGTCGCCATCGCGCTGGACACCGTCGCCGAACTGCCCGTGCTCCCGGTCGACCTGGAGATCGACGTCGCCCCGGAGAACCGCGGCGAACTGCTGCGGATCAAGGACTCCTTCCAGTACGCGGTCAAGGCGCACGAGCTGGACCCCCGGCACGCCCGGGTCGCCAAGTGCTACGCCCGCACCCTGCACCTGTGGAACGCCGAGCGGGACAACGCCGCGCTCGCCCGGGTGCTCGGCGCGTTCGCGATCCTCAAGGAGGACGTGGAGTCCGCCCACCGCTATCTCAATCTGGCCGCCGAGGGCGGGGACGTCACCGCGTGGCGGCTACTGGCGGTGACCTCCGCCCGCCGGGCCGACCCCGACACCGCGCTCTACGCGCTGCTGCGCCTCTTCCGGCACACCGCGCCCGCCGCCGACCCCGCGGCCTGGCAGGCGCTGCTCGTCCTGCTCGACGCCGCCGCCGGCACCCGGGCCCGGCTCGGCGAGCTGCGGGACGCGCCCGGGCACGACGACGACGCCCGCGCCGACGTAGGGGCCGCGCTGGGCTCGACGGTCCCGGTCACCGTCCCGGCGCCGCGACCGGCGGGCGCGCTGCCGCTGCCCGGCGGCCGGCAGGCGCCCGCGCCACGACCCGCGGCCCTGGTCCATACCCCTGTCCGCGGTTCCGCGCCCGCCGCCCGCGCCGAGGCCCTGCGCAAAAGCGGGCGGGCGGCGGCCGAGGACACCTACCAGACGGCCAAGAACCTGGAGCACGGCAAGGAGTTCGAGCGCGCCAAGGCCGCCTACCGCAAGGCGATCAAACGCGGCGGCGCCAAGCGGGAGAGCGCCGTGAAGGACCTGGCGTGGCTGACCCGCAGGATCGACGGGCCCGAGGCGGCGCTGCGGGTGGTCGAGGCCGAGTTCCCCGGTCTGATCAGGCCGGGCGACGCCCTCGACAACATCATGATCGACTTCCTGACCGGCGCCCGCCGCTACCCCGAGGCGCTGGAACGCCTGGAACGGCAGGCCCGCAGGGGCGATCTGACCAGCAGCAAGCGTTACCACCTGCTGCACCAGATCGCGTACGTCAAGCTTGCCGACGGCCAGGACGCCACCGCCGACTGGCAGTCGGTGATCGATCTCAACCCCGAGGACCAAGCCGCCCAGCGCGGTCTGGCGCTCGCGCTGATCCAGCGCGGTCTGTCCGGCGACCTGGACCGCGCCGAGGAGCTGGTACGCGGCCATGTCGCCGGGCAGACCGAGACGATCAGACGGCGGATCGCGGCCCTGCGGCAGGGCGACAACAGCGGCCAGGACGCCTCGGACTGGATGGAACGGATGCTGGAGGCCAATGACGTCCTCGCCGACTCCACCCCTCCCCTGGTCACCTACGTCGTGCAGAACTACTCGGAGCTGGCCAACAGCACGAAGGAGGGCCGCGAGCGGCGCCGGGGCCGGGTCAACCGCGGCGACCTCAACACCATGGCCGAGTCCGCCCGGCAGTGGCGGGCCACCGGCCAGGAGGAGAACAGCGTCCAGGCGTACATCTCCGCCTCCGTGCTCGCCCGTGAGCTGGGCGAGCCCAACGCGCAGCGCTATCTGTGCCTGGGGCTGATCATCCTGGCCGACATCGTGCGCGACCGGCAGCAGCAGGAGTCCGCCCGCGATCTGTACTGCGCGGCGCTGGCCGCCGCCGACGAGCGCGAGGACGACGACCGGCCGCGCGATGTGCGCACCGCGCTGATCGGCTATCTGCGCTCGCTCAACGGCCGGCTGACCGGGCCCCGGCGGCGCAGGGACCGCGAGGAGTCGATCCCGCTGGTCGCCAAGGTCGCCGACGTGCTCGAAGAGGAGTACACGCGCTCCGGCACGGCCGTCTTCGACCTCTTCCCGCCGCTGTTCGCGGACACCGGGCAGCCCCGGGAGGTGGTGCTCGAAGCGCTCGCCCGGCGGCCCGCGCTGCTGGACGCGGCGGCCGACCACCTCGGGGTGACCCAGCGGCCCGGGGCGCCGCTGCGCACCGAGCTGGCCGCCTGGCAGTCCGTCGGCGACCGCTGGAACCGCTACCGCCGGCAGATCGAGCACGCCCGCGACGAGCTGCGCCAGCTCACCATCGAGGACGGCGCCCTGGAGTCGGCGATCACCCGGGTGCGCGAGTTGATCGAGATCAGCCCCGAGTCCCTGCACGAACCGCTGGACCGGGTGCTCAACGGCCTGTACGAGCTCCAGCGGTTCGGCCGCGAGGTGTCCTTCGAGGAGCGCGAGAACTGTCTGCGGCTGGCCCGCGGCGCCGCCGCCGAGGTGCGCGCCGACATCGCCCGCGGCCCGACGAGCCTGGCCGTCGGGCTGATCGAGCCGGTCGCGCTGCACATCCAGGACCTGGTCGAGCAGGCGCGTACATATCTGCTGACCAGCCAGCCGCCGCGGCCCGAACTGAGCCTGGCCCTGGAGCAGAGCAGCGGCGGGCACAACGGAGTGGTGACCGTGCAGATCAAGGTCTCCAACGCGCCCGGCATGGCCCCGGTCGAGTCTCCGCAGCTGGTGATCGCCGACGACCCGACGCTGTACACGGTCGGCGAGCCCACCGTCCGGATCGCCACCGTGGTGCGCGGCGGGGAGCACCGGATCCAGGCGGTGAAGCTGCGGATCACCGAACAGGGCTTCGCGGTGGGCGCGTTCTCGCTGCCGGTCACCCTGCGGTACCGGCTGCGGATCAGCGACGAGCAGGCGGAGTTCGTGGCCAATCTGCCCGTACGGCTGGCCCGCGAGGAGGAGTTCCGGCGCATCCCCAACGCCTTCCAGGACGGCGCGACCGGGCGGCCGGTGCACGACCCCGACATGTTCTACGGCCGGGACGACCTCATCGACCGTATCCGCTCCCGGCTGCGGGAGGCGGGCAACCCCGGGGTCGGGGTGGCGATCTTCGGGCAGAAGCGCGCGGGCAAGTCCTCGATCCGGCACCATCTGTGCAAGCGGCTGCGGGAGTTGGACGGTCTGCCGGTGGTGGACGTCGGCAACATCGGCACGCTCTCGCCCGAGCGGGACGACGAGGGCGGCACCCGGCTGCGGGCGCTGCTGATGTGGCGCATCCTGGAGGGCGCGCACGCGGCGCTGCGCCGGCTGGACCCGGACGACGACCACGGCGCCGGGCCGCTGATCCCCGACGGGCTGACCAAGGCGGCCTTTCTGCGCAGCCCCGAACCGGTGCACGACTGCGCCGAGTTGATCCAGGCGCACCGGGACCGCTACCGGGGGCGGCCGCCGACGCTGACCGTACTGATCGACGAGTTCCAGTACATCGATCTGTGGATCAGGCGCGGGATGCTGTCGTCGTCCTTCATGCAGTCGTTCAAGGCGCTGATCGAGCGTCAGATCTTCCATCTGGTGATCGTCGGGCAGGACGCGCTGGACCGGCTGATCCAGGAGGACCCCAATGTCTTCGGGGTGTTCACCACCGAGCGGGTCACGTATCTGGTGGACACCGAGGCCCGTAAGCTCATCGAGCGGCCGATCAGGATCACCGACGGCACCCGTGAGATCAGCCGTTACCGGGAGCGGGCGGCCGACCGGGTGATCGAGCTGACCGGTGGCAGCCCCTTCTACATCCAGCGGTTCTGCTGGCAGTTGGTGGAGTACATGAACTCCGAGCGCGTACCGTTCGTCACCGAGGCCGATGTCGAGCAGGTCCGCGGCGACTTCCTCGAACAGCTGGAGGTCAAGGACTTCGACAACCTGGAGTCCCCCGGCTACACCGATCCGGACGCCGCGACCAGCAAGGAGTACCAGGACGTGCTGCTGGCCGTCGCCCGTGCGTCGCGGAACCAGGCCGCCACCCTCCAGGCGATCAACGCCGAGTACCGGGGCAGCCGGTTGCAGGAACTGCTCCAGGACCTCGAAGTGCGCGATGTCGTACGGCACGAGTCGGGGCGCTACCGGATCGTGGTGAGGCTCTACCAGGAGTGGCTGCTGCGGTACTTCGGCGCCACCGCGTACGGCTCCAACGCGTCGATCGGCAACGCGGTATGAGCGCGGCGGTGCCCCCGCAGGGGCCAGGGTCCGGGCCGGTGCCGGTGCCGGTTCCCGGGGTGAATCCGTACCGGCGGGCCGGGAGCGTGGTCGAGGGCGAGCTGTTCATCGGGCGCGGCGGGCTGCTGCGTACCGTGGAGTCCACCTGGCGCGACCCGGGCACGCCGACCAATCTGCGGGTCGTCGGCCATCACCGCACGGGCAAGACCAGCCTGGTCAGACGGGCGTTGACCACCCTGCCCGGCACCCGGCCCGATCTGATCCAGGTGTGGATCGACGTCAGCCGGCAGGAGTCCGGCATGGATGTCTTCCGCACGATCGCGAAGTCGGTCGTGGCCGCGTTACGGAAGGCGGGCGACTCGGCTCCGCCGGGGCTGCTCGCCGCGCTGGCGCCCATCAGCCAGGCCGTGCAACTCGCCGTCGAGTGGCACGACTTGGAGGGCGCGGTCAATGACTTCTTCGCCACCATGCACGAGGCGGGCCAGCACGGGCTGCTGGTGCTCGACGAGTTCGACCGGGCCGAGGGCGTCTTCAAGCGGCTGGCCGAATTCCAGCTGCTGCGGGCCGTGGTGAGCGATTCCGGCTGCACGATGGGCCTGATCACCGTCTCCCGCCGGGACATCGAGTCCATCGAGACGGACGCGGCGGGCGGCTCGATCCTCGGCGGTGTCGTCGTCAACAAGCTCTACGTCGGCATGTTCGACGACAGCGAGACCGATCTGATGCTGGCCCGCGCGGCGGCCGTCGGGATCGGGCTGGCGGCGGCCCGCCCGCGGATCGTCGAGCACACCGGATCGCACCCCTTCCTGCTCGACGTGCTCTGCCGCAGCCTCGTCGAGGTCCAACTTGCCACCGGCGCACTGGACTTCCGTACGGCCTACGAGCAGGTCGAGGAGACCTTCGCGGACCAGTTCGCCCGGCTGCTGCGCAACATCCGCGGCGACACCGGGCGTGAGGTGGCCGCGCTGCTGCGGCAGGTCGCCGCAGGGACGGCCCCGGCGGGCCTGCACTCGCTCGAACTGTCCCGGCTGAGCCGGATGGGCGTGGTCAGGACCGCCCCGGACGGCCGCCCCGAGCTGTTCTCGGCGGCGTTCGGGCGGTACGTGATGACGTCGGCGGTCGAAGCGTAGGCCCGGCGGGTCCCCTCGGAAGTGCCTTGTACGGTCCGGGGGTTACGCGGCTTCGGCGCGTTCCAGATGTGCCAGGCAGGCGGCGGGCTCGGCGAAGGGCTCCAGCCGGGTGGCGTCCAGCGGGGCCCGCAGCTCCGCCAACGCGCCCTGCATCAGGCCCAGATGAATCCGGCACACCAACCGCTCGTGGGTCTCGGCCAGTTCGAGGAACGGGCAGTGCCGCAGCCGGATCGCCTCCGGCGCTTCGCCGTCCGTAAGGTTCCCGGCGCCCTCCTGAGCCTCCGCTCCCCGGACCGGCTGCGGGTCGAAGCCGAGGTCGTCCAGCAGCGCGGTGAGCCGACTCGCCGCCTGGGCCGGCGTCAGTCGCGCGTACGGCTCGGGCCGGTCGACCAGATAGCCGCCCCACGCGCGGCCCGCCGCGACCGCCGCCTCCCCCGCGTCGGGTCCGGCCGCCGCGAGCCGGCCCAGCAGGATCTGGGCCAGCAGCCGGTAGCTGCGCGTGCCCCCGCGGTCCATGCCGGGCTTGGGCGCGTACTGGGTGCGCGGCCGCCCGGGACCTGAGTGCTCCGCCGGGGTCCGTACGACCGAGCCCTCGGCCACCAGCGCGTCCAGGTGGAAGCGCGCGGTGTTGGGGTGGACGCCGAGCCGCTGCGCCACCTCGGCCGCGCCCAGCGGCGTCGGTGCGGCCCGCAGCACGTCCCGTACCTCCGACCTGCGCGGACCCCGCTGTGCCGCGTTCATGGCCGTCGGCCCTCCGCTCGCGGAGGCAGGGCCGCGCTCAGCGGCCGGTCGCGCCCGGCGAGCCCCGGCTTCGAGGCGCCGGCCCGGCCCTTCACGTCCACGCACGGCCGCGCGATCACACAGGTCATGACGTCCTCTTCCTCCGCACGCTCACCCTCGCCGATGTTTTTACGAATAGTACCTGTAATAATGGTGATTCCCCTGCCGGGGGCAGAGAAGGGAAGCACCGTGACGTCGTCCTCAGAGATCCACATCCAGGCCACCGCGACCGACCCGGCCGACCGTTCGGCGGCCGCCGTCCAACACGGCTGTCCTCAGCAGCCCGACCCGTCCGACCTGGCCGACCTGGCCGACGTGATCGACGTACGGGAGATCCCGCACGGGCAGCGCCATCCGCGGATCTTCGCCCGCTGGGCCCGGCTGGCTCCCGGCGACGGCTTCACCCTGGTCAACAACCACGACCCCAAGCCGCTGCGCCGGGAGTTCGAGGCCACCCACCCGGGCGCCTTCACCTGGGACTACGTCGAGTCCGGCCCCGAGCTGTGGCGGGTGCGGATCGGACGGGCGGCCGTCGATGTCTGACGCCGACGGCGCCCCGGCGCCGGTCCCCACAACCCCGCGCGTCCTCTGCGACGTCAAAGCCCTCACCACGCTCGCCCCCGGCTCGGCCGGCGCCCTGTGGAAGCTGGCCGAGTCCGGCCGCCAACTGGACGCCAATGTCGTCCATCTCCCGCCCCACCAGCGCGTGGACACGCACAGCGAACCGGATCTGGACGTACTGCTGCTGGTGGTCTCCGGCGAGGGCACGCTGCGCAGTCCGCACCGACCGCAGCGTCTCGCGGAGGGCACGCTGCTCTGGCTGCCGCACGGGTCCGCGCGCAGTATCACGGCGGGCGAGCGGGGGCTGTTCTATCTGACCGTTCACCGCCGGCGGCCGGGCATGCGGATCGGGCGCCGGGAGGGTGATCCGGGCCCGGACGTCGCGTAACGGGTGCCGCGTGGCGGGCAGCGCCGCGTGCGGAGGCGGCTCAGGCTCAGACGATCTTCGCGACGGTCAGCAGGACGGCGGAGTCCTCCAGCGCCTCCACGCTGTGCCGTTCCGGCGGTACGACGATCAGATCGCCGATCCGTCCCTCCCACGACGTGGACCCGCCGGTCAGCCGGACCCGTCCGCGCAGCACGATCAGCGTGGCCTCGCCGGGGTTCTCGTGCTCGGCGAGGACCGTGCCCGCGGTGAGCGCGACGAGGGTCTGCCGCAGCACGTTCTCGTGACCGCCGAAGAGCGTTTCCGAGCTGCGCCCGTGCGAGGACGCGGCGGCGCGCTCCAGGTGTTCACGGGTCTGAGCGTCCAGTGAGAGTTTGCGCATGCCCCCCAGTCTGCCCGCCCCACCCCCACCCCGCCCCCGCACACCCCACCACGGCCGGCGGCCCGACGCGACGCCGTCCCGAAACCACGCCGGCGGCCCCCACACCCCCGCCGCCCCGGGCGGGTCAGTCGCGGTGCCAGGCCGCGAGCAGCTGTTCCGGTCCGTACGACGCCTGAAGGCCGGAGCAGTCCACGCCGCTGCGTGACACCGCGACGAGCGGGACCGGGTCGTCGGTGAGCGCGGCCCGGTGCTTGTGCAGCGCGGCGAGGTCGTGGCTGTCGAAGGCGGAGTTCTCCAGCCACTTGACCGAGCCGAGGAAGAGCAGTTCCTTGGCCACGGGCTGCCGGTCGGCGCCCACCAGGTCGATCTCGATGTCGTTGCTCCGGGTCCAGTAGCCGCCGACGGCCGGGGCCGCGGGCAGTCTGCCGTCGGGCAGCAGACGGGCCAGGGACTCACGGATCAGCGGTTCGACCGCGCGGCCCCGCCAGCTCGTCCACTGTTTCTTGATCCGGTTCAGGGTGAGGTCGCCCCGCATCCGTTCGATCTCCGCCATGTGCGGATCGAGGAAGGCCAGCCAGAACCGCAGATAGGGGTCGGCGACCCGGTAGCGGCGTTCCTTGGAGGGCCGCAGCGAGAGAGGGAGGTCGGCGGCGACCACCCGCTTCTCGATCAGCAGGTCGGTGGCCCGGGTGAGCGTGGTGTGGGCGACACCGCCCGCCGCGCGCGCGATATTGGTGAAGGTCCGCTCGCCCGAACCGATGGCCCGCAGTACCTCCCGGCTCATGGCCTGTGGCGGGAACTCCGCGGCCAGCGACCTTTCCGCCGAGACCAGCAGCGCGGAGATCGGGCTGTCCAGGGCCTCGCGCAGGAACTCCCACAGGCTCGCTCCCGGCCGCCACTCCGCGCAGATCAGCGGCAGTCCGCCGGTGACCAGCGTGGCGTCGAAGGCCGCCGCCGGTTCCAGGCCGAGCATCTCGCCGATGTCGGCGGGGTTGAGGGGGCCCACCACCATCTCCCGGCCGCGCTGGTGGAAGGGCCGCTCATAGCTGTTGAGCGCCTCCATCATCGACAGGTCGGAGCCGACGAGGAGCAGCAGCACCGGCTTGCGGCTCAGATTCCGGTCCCAGGCCCGTTGCAGCATGCCCTCGAAGGCGTCGATCCGTTCCATGAGATAGGGCACCTCGTCGAACACGACCACGCTCGGCCGGTCGTCGGGCAGGATCTCGGCGAGCAGCCGGAAGGCCGCGTTCCACTGCCCGGGGGCCTCCTCGACGAAGGCGTCCCGGCCCGGCAGGGTCGAGGTCCGTACCGCGTCGAGCAGCTCGGACAGCTCGTCCTCGGCGGAGCCGCCGGCGGCCGTGAAGAAGACATACGGCACCCCCGTACGCCGCAGGAACTCCTCGACCAGGCTCGACTTGCCGACCCGGCGGCGCCCCCGCATCAGCACGCACTGCCCGGGGCGGGCCGCCCCGACGCCCTCGCCGACCTGGTCGAGTGCCGTGCCGAGCGCCCGCAGCTCCCGCTTCCGACCGATGAAACGCTGCATACGACTTCCTAGCGCGAGAGATAGTATCTCCAGCGATAGTATCTCTCGCGCTACCATTGTCGCGAGACAGCACCATCCAAGGGAAGGTTCCCCGGTCCCGTGGCCTCCCGCAGTGCGGGGTCAGACGATGCCCGCTGTGCGGAGGCGGGTGATGAGGGCGGGGAGAGTGGCGGGTGGGGCCAGTTCGAGTTCGGCCGCGTACGCGTAGTGGCCCGAGCGGCGAAGGTGTGCGGCGAGGTCGCGTACGGAGTCCCGGTCACCGACCGCCGCGGCGGACCGCAGCGTCCTGCTCGCCTGGTCGTAGTCGCCGCGGCGCCGCAGCTCCGCGGCGGCATCCCGGGCAGGCGGCTCCTCCGCCTCGCCGCACCCCCGCTCGTGCTCGCCGGACGGCCCGGCGGCGGTGTTCCGCACCAACGGGATACCACTGCCGTCCCCCGTACAGCCGAGCTGCGGCGCGGGCATCCCGCGCCCGCCGAGCCGTGCCGTCAGCCGCGCGTAGACCGTGCCGACGTCCAGCGTCTCGGGCCCGCCGGGCAGCCCCTGCTCCAACAGGTCGACCAGCGCGCCGGTGAAGGCCGTGTACGTCTCCCCCTCGGGCGAACGCGCCTGCCGCGTGGCCGCGCACGCGGTGAGTACGGCGGTGCCCTCGATCGCGGCCGAGTTGGCGAACACCGTGCCGTTCGCGGCGCCGCCCATCGCCCCCGGGATCGCCAGCGCGCTCCAGCAGCAGTCCAGCACGACGACCTTGCGCGGCACCCCGGCCGCCTCGCGCAGCAGCGCGGTACGGACATGGCCGTAGTCCAGGGCGAGATGGGTGCCGCCGGGCTCGTAGGACCCGGGGAGCGCGAGGTGCAGGGCGCCGCCGCCGTCCTTGAGCGGGTCGGTGAGGCCGTGGCCCGCGTAGTAGACGAGCAGCGTGCCGTCCCCGGTGACCGCCCTCGCGGCGGCGCGGATCGCCGCGAGTACGGCCTCGGAGTCGGCCGGTTCGCGGACCACCGCGCAGTGCTCCGGGGGCAGGCCCCACACCCGGGGGTCGGTCAGGAGGGCGGCGAGGGCGTCCAGATTGCGTGCCACGGCGGGCAGTTGGCGGTCCGCGGGCATCGCGTCGTAACGCGACACCCCGATCAGCACGGCCCGCGAGGCCCCGGGGTCAGCCGGCGGCACCGGTCGGCCCTCCGGGCGCGGCGGGCGGCGGTACGGCGGGCGGGGCCGGGGGAAGCGGCGGTACGGGCGGCGGTGCGGGCTGTGCCGACGCCCCGGACGGCGGCGGCCCGGACGGCGCACCGGGCGATACAGCCGGCGCCTGGCCGGGCTGCGCCGCCGCAGCCGCCTGCCCGCTCTGCGCCGCCACCGCCGCCTGGATCTGCGCGGTCAGCACCGCCGGGTCCACGTCCCCGTTGACCACGACGACCACCCCGCCCGCCGCGACCGAGATCTGCGGCGCCGTCCCGGTCCCCCGGCGGCGCTGGTCGATGAACGACACCAGCGATACGAGCAGCCCGCCCAGACCGATGGCGTTCGGCACGATCAGATTGAGCAGGTCGAAGCCGGTGCCCATGGTGCCGCTGCCGGGGGCGGGGGCGGGCGGGGGCGGGGCGGCGGCCGCGGCGAAGGCCCGTACCGGCGGGTCCGTGGCCAGCCAACGGTAGAGATCGGCCCCCGAGCCCTCCGCGGTCCTGATCGTCAACTCCATGCCGGCGCCCCCAACTCCCCCCGCCCGTACGGGGATCGGCAGTTGTCGGGTCAACTCTACGAGTTCCGGAGGGTCACGCGCGGACTCCCCGCCGACAAGCCGCACGGCCGACGGAAGGCCCGGCCCCCTCAAACAGCCGGCCCCCTCAAACGGACCGCCCACCCGGAGAGATCACCCCTCCGGCCAGGCGAACCGCACCCCGGTGAACTCCTCCGACGCCGCCCACAGCTCGCGCGCCGCCGCGGGCTCCTCGGCGGCGCGGGGCGGCCGGACCGGACCGGGGACGCCCGCGCCCTCGAACCGGCCGGTGGGACCGTAGAAACCGCCGGGCTCGATGCCGGGGGCGGTGGCCGCGTAGAGCGAGGGCAGGGCGGCGCCCTCGACGGACTGCCCGATCACCCGGCCCAGCACCAGCCGGATGAGGGCCTGCGTGGCACGCGAACCGTGCTGCTGGAGGCCGGTCAGCGCGGTGCCGGGGTGGACGGCGACGCTGGTCAGACCGGCCGCGTCCCCGACCCGCCCGGCCGCTGCGGCGCCCGAGGCCGCGGCACCCGAGGCCGCGGCACCCGACTCCCCGACCCCCGCCGCGTCGGCCCGCCGCTGCAACTCACGGGCGAAGAGCACGTTGGCGAGCTTCGACGTGGCGTACGACCCCATCGGCCGGTAGCGCCGCTCGCTGTTCAGGTCGTCCAGGCGGGCCAGCCGGCTGCGGGCGATCATCGCGCTGACGGTGACCACGCGGGCGCCGGGCGCCCGCAGCAGCAGCGGAAGCAGGCCGCCGGTGAGCGCGAAGTGGCCCAAGTGGTTGGTGCCGAAGGTGAGTTCGAAGCCGTCGGCGGTCGTACGGCGGTCCGGGATCGCCATCACGCCCGCGTTGTTGACCAGCAGGTCAAGCGGGCGGCCGGCCGCGGTGAGGCGGTCGGCGAAGGCCGCGACGGACGCCAGGTCGGCGAGGTCGAGCACCTCGGGCCTGGCGACCGCTCCGGGCACGGCGGCGGTGATCCGTTCCACCGCGGCCCGCGCTTTGCCCGCGTCGCGCCCGGCGACGACGACTTCCGCGCCCGCCCCGGCCAGCGCGGTGGCGGTGACCTCGCCGATGCCGCTGTTGGCTCCGGTGACGACGGCGAGGCGGCCCTTCTGGGAGGGGATCGACTCGGGAAGGCGGTCGGCGGTCCAGCCGTTCATGGCGGGCTCCTCAGGGCAGGCGCGGGTACCGGTCCAGTTTGTGACTGACTGGTTAGACACTTGAACCGTACGCCGGAGTGCCGTCATTTGTAAACATCCGGTTAGTCAGTCGTGTCGCTGCCCTAGACTGGCCTCCATGTCGACGAGGAACGCCGCAGCCACCAAGGCCCGCCTGCTCCAGGCGGCCACCGACGAGTTCGCCACGTACGGCATCGCGGGTGCCCGGGTGGACCGCATCGCGGCGGCCGCGGCGGCGAACAAGAACCTGATCTACATGTACTTCGGCAGCAAGGAGCAGCTTTTCGAGGCGGTCTGCGAGACCGCCATCGCCCGCCTCCTCGAAGCCGTCCCGCTGAACGCCTCCGACCTGCCGGGATACGCGGGCGCGCTGTTCGACTTCAACCTCGCCCACCCGCGGCTCATCAGGCTGGCCCGCTGGCACAGCCTGGAACGCCCGGGGACGGTGGTCCTGCCGGCCGCCGTCGAGGCGACCGCGGCCAAACTGTCGGCGATCGCCGAGGCCCAGGCGGCGGGCACCGTGGACGCGGGACTGCCGCCCCACGTGCTGCTCTCCCTGCTGCTCTCCCTCACGTCCACCTGGACGGACGGCAGCCCGGAGCCCGTACCCCCGGACGCCACGGCGACGGAGATCGCCCTGCGCCGGCACGCGGTGGTTCTCGCCGCCGCCCGCCTCACCCGGCCTCCGTCGGCGACCTGACCATCCGGTCAGTCAGCAGGTGCCCGGGGCGCGTACGCACCCCGGGCACCTTCGTACTCACCTTCGTACTCCCGCCGGAAGCCGCGCGGGCGGCAACGGCTCAGACCCGCATCTCCTCCGGGACCGCCGCCAGCGCCTCCTGGATCGCCGCCACCAGTTGGCGCGCCGACTCCGCGGTCAGTTCGAGCGCGACCCGCGCCGCGGGGCCCTTCGAGGGGTCGGTGAAGTCGATGTTGAGGGTGTGCTCGGCCATCGCGTGGACCGGGTGGTCGAAGTAGACCGTCACATCGGTGACATGGAACCAGGACCCGCCCGGCCCCTTCGCGCTGCCGTCGATCGCGTCCTTGACCGTGGTGTACGTGCACATGGTCAGCTCCCCAGGTGAGTACCGTAAAAGGCGGCGATCCGCTCCCAGCCGTCGTTGGCGGCGGCCACGTCGTAGTTGGGCCGGTTCACCGCGAAGAAGCCGTGGCCCGCGCCCTCGTAGGTGTGGAACTCGAAGTCCTTGTCGTACTCGGTGAGGATCTGCCCCAGCTCGGCGACCTGCTCCTGGCTCGGGTGCGAGTCCTCGGCGCCGAACAGGCCCAGCAGCGGGGGCCGCAGGTTCGGCAGCTGGTCGACCAGGTTGGTGACCTTCAGCGGGATGCCCTCGGGGACCGTACCGGTGACGAAGGCGCCGTAGCAGTCGACGGCCGCGTCGAGGTCGAGGTTGCAGCCGGCGAGTACGGACTGCCGGCCGCCGGAGCAGTAACCGATCACGCCCGCCTTGCCGTTGGAGGTGGGCAGCGCCCGCAGATACGCGGCGGCCGCGGCCACGTCGCCGACCAGCCGCTCGTCCGGTACGCCGCCCTGCGCGCGGGCGACCGCCGCCGCGTCGTCGGGCTCGGCCCCCGGCGCCTCGCGGGAGTACAGGTTGGGGCAGATCGCGTCGTAGCCCAGTTCGGCGAAGCGCCGCACGATCTCCTTGGTCGCACGGTCGTATCCGGGCATGTGGTGGATGACGACGACCCCGCCGCGGCGCGTGTTGTCCTCCGGACGGGCCAGATACGCCTCGATCGCGTCGCCGCCGTGGCCGGTGATGCCGACAGTGGTCGCGGTCAGGGAACCAGTGGGGGATTGACTCATGTCGCCACCTATATCATAAGCCTGGACTGATCAGTTTATACTGCCGATCATGTCATCCCACGGCACCGAGGACCGCACGGACGAGCACACCGGGCACACCGGGGTCGGCCCCAGCGCCGAGTACGCGGAGACCGCCGCGGACGCCACCGACGCCCGCGCCGAGGACCGTACCGACAACGGCGGTGAGCGCGACAGCGACCGTGCCGAGTCCGCCGCCCGTATCGCCACGGATCTGCGGGCCGCCCTCGGTCCGCTGGTCCGCAGACTGCGGCAGTTCAGGCCGGACGACGAGGCCACCCTCTCCCAGACCTCGGTACTGGTCCGGCTCGACCGCGAGGGCCCGGCGACCGCCTCCGAGCTGGCCGCGGCCGAGGGCATCCGCCCGCAGTCGATGTGCACGATCGTCAACACGCTGGGGGAACGCGGCCTGGTGACCCGTCACCCCGACCCGCACGACGGCCGGCGCATGGTCGTCTCGCTCACCGCCGAGGGCCGCGACGGACTCAACGGCGCCCGCCGCGAGCGCGGCCGCCGGCTGGCCCTGGCGATATCCGAGGAGCTGACCCCACAGGAGCAGAAGCAACTGGCCGCCGCGATCCCACTGTTGGAGAGGATCACCCCCCGTGTCTGACCGCCCGGGCGCCACCGTCACCGCCGACCCCGCCGACAGGCCGGGGGACCGCCCCGGCCGCTACAAGTGGATCGCGCTGACCAACACCAGCCTCGGAATGTTCATGGCGACCGTGGACGCCTCGATCGTGATCATCTCGATGCCCGCGATCTTCCGCGGCATCCACCTGGACCCCTTCGCGCCGGGGAACATCAGCTATCTGCTGTGGATGATCATGGGCTATCTGCTGGTCACCGCGGTGCTGGTGGTGACGCTCGGCCGGCTGGGCGACATCGTCGGCCGGGTCCGCATCTACAACCTCGGCTTCGTCGTCTTCACCCTGGCCTCGATCGCGCTGTCCTTCGACCCGTTCGACGGCGCCCACGGCGCGCTGTGGCTGATCGGCTGGCGGGTCGTCCAGGCGCTGGGCGGCTCGATGCTGATGGCGAACTCGGCGGCGATCCTCACCGACGCCTTCCCTGCCCATCAGCGCGGTATGGCGCTGGGCATCAATCAGATCTCGGCGCTGTCCGGGCAGTTCATCGGCCTGGTGCTCGGCGGGCTGCTCTCCGCGTGGGACTGGCGTGCGGTGTTCTGGGTGAACGTGCCCGTCGGGATCTTCGGCACCATCTGGGCGTACCGCTCGCTGCGGGAGATCTCGGAGCGCCAGCCGGCCCGGATCGACTGGTGGGGCAATCTGACCTTCGCCCTGGGCTGCGGGCTGCTGCTGGTGTCGATCACCTACGGCATCCAGCCGTACGGCCACGACACCATGGGCTGGCTGAGCCCCAAGGTGCTGACCGGGCTCGGCCTCGGGGCGCTGCTGCTGGTGGCCTTCATCGTCATCGAGACACGGGTGGCGCAGCCGATGTTCTATCTCGGGCTCTTCCGCAACCGGCACTTCGCGGCCGGGAACGCGGCCTCGCTGCTGGCCTCGATCGCCCGCGGCGGGTTGCAGTTCATGCTGATCATCTGGCTCCAGGGCATCTGGCTGCCGCTGCACGGGTACAACTTCGACGACGCGCCGCTGTGGGCCGGCATCTTCCTGCTGCCGCTCACCGCGGGTTTCCTGATCTCCGGGCCGCTGTCGGGCTATCTGTCCGACCGGCTCGGGGTGCGGTACTTCACCACCGGCGGGCTGCTGCTGTTCGGCGCGAGCTTCGTGGGGCTGCTCCTGCTGCCGATCACCTTCCCGTACTGGGCGTTCGCGCTGCTCATCATGGCCAACGGGATGGGGTCGGGGATGTTCTCGGCGCCGAACACCTCGTCGATCATGAGCAGCGTCCCGGCCTCCTACCGGGGAGCGGCCTCGGGGATGCGGTCCACCTTCCAGAACTCCGGGATGGCGCTGTCGATCGGCGTCTTCTTCTCGCTGCTGATCGCGGGCCTCGCCAACCGGCTGCCGGGCACGCTCTACGCGGGGCTGCGGGCGCAGGGCGTACCGCCGGACATCGCCCACCACGCGGCGGAGCTACCGCCGGTCTCGACGGTGTTCTCGGCGTTCCTCGGGGTGAACCCGGTGCAGACGCTGCTCGGGCCGAGCGGGGTGCTCGACCGGTTGCCCGCGCACAACCGGGCGGTGCTGACCGGCAAGGAGTTCTTCCCGCATCTGATCTCCTCGCCCTTCCACCACGGCCTGGTGATCGTCTTCGCGACGGCCACGGGGATGGCGCTGCTGGCTGCCACGGCGTCCGCGCTGCGGGGGACGCCTGGGGAGGATCTGGAGGAGGGGAAGGGCTGAGGCGGGAGCGGGTCTGGGCGCGGCGGGCGTCGCGCGGCGCGCGGACGGATTCCGGCGCCGGTCGGGGGCGGGCCGGGTCGGCGCCGGGCCTGCGTACGCCCGCCGGGCCGGTTGGCGGGAGCGGGTCTGGACGCGGCGCGCGGCGCGCGGGTTTCGGCGCCGGGCCGCGGCGGGGCCCGGTGGGTCCGGACGGCGCCGGGCCTGTGTACGCCGCCTCGCCCGGCCGGTTAACGGGAGCGGGTCGGCGCGCGAGGCGCGACGGGCCCGGCGCGGGCGGGTTTCGTTACAGCGGTCCGGCGCCGTACCGGTCCGGCGGCTGCGCACACAGGCCGGGCCCCGCCCCCGACCGCCGGACGGCGGCCCCGCGGCCGACCTCAGCCCTCCCGCTCGGGAAATTCGGGAAATTCGGGGAAGCGCATGCCCGCCAGCCGGTCCGGGTCGGCGAGGATGTGGATCTGCTTGATCAGGCCGTCCCGCACGGTGAACGCCATCAGCGCCACCGGGTTGCCGCCGGGCGCCGTGACGATGCCCGCCGCGCCGTTGATCAGCACCGGCCGGCCGTACGCCGCGGCGGCCGAGTACATCAGCGCCGACTCCGCCACCGCACGGGCGCCGCGGATCTCCTTCGAGACGCCGGGCAGGCCCGCGCCGGCGTCCGCGCGCAGCACCACGTCGGGGTCGAGTACGGCGACCAGCGCGTCGAAGTCGCCTCCGCGCGAGGCCGCGAGGAAGGCGTCCACGACCACCCGCTGCCGCCGCAGATCGGGGTCGGGCGCGGCGTCCGCGCCGCGCACCCGGCGCCGGGCCCGGCTGGCGAGCTGCCGGGCGGCCGCCGGGGTACGGCCGACGACGGGCGCGATGTCGTCGAACGGCACGTGGAACATGTCGTGCAGCACGAACGCCAGCCGTTCGGCGGGCCCGAGGGTGTCGAGGACGACGAGCAGCGCGAGCCCGACGGAGTCGGCGAGCAGCGCCTGCTGCTCGGGGTCGGACCCGGCCGCCCCGCTCACCACGGGGTCCGGTACGTGCGTGTCCAACGGTTCCTCGCGCCGGGAGGTGCGCGAGCGCAGGATGTCGAGGCAGACCCGCGCGGTGACGGTGGTCAGCCAGCCGCCGAGGTTGTCCACTCCGGCCGCGCCCGTACGGTTCAGCCGCAGCCACGCCTCCTGCACGGCGTCGTCGGCCTCGCTCAGCGAGCCGAGCATCCGATAGCCGACCGCCCGCAGGTGCGCGCGGTGCTCCTCGAAGCGGTCGACCAACGTCTCGGCGTCCGGCCGGCCGCCGCCCGAGGAGACGCCCGAGTCATCACGGGGAAAGTCCATCAACGCGTTCACACCCCCCTGACGTCCCGCCCGCGCCGAATGTGACACGTCCCGCGGTCCTCCACGACCCGATTCTCTCCGCCCGCCCCACGCAGGCACGCGCACGGCTCCCGAACCGACGCCCACCCGACGGCAGGGCTGAGTCAGCGTCGACCGGCGTCACCCCGGGGCGAGGCCGTCGGGGGCACGGATTCGTAGCGTGCGGCATTCTGTCCGCCCGCCCCCGCATCCCCCACCCGGGCGCGCGCACGGCCCCCGAACCGGCGCGCCCACCCCACGGCGGGTGAGTCGGCGTCGACCGGCGTCACCCGGGGCGACGCCGTCGGGGGCACGGATTCGTAGCGCGCGGCATTCTGTCCGCCCGCCCCCGCATCCCCCACGCGGGCACGCGCACGGCCCCCGAACCGGCGCGCCCACCCCACGGCGGGTGAGTCGGCGTCGACCGGCGTCACCCCGGATGTCACACCGCGGGGTGACGCCGTCGGGGGCGGGGATTCGTAGCGTCGAATTCGTCAACACCGCAGGTGGTGGGCCGTTCGCTCGCCGCCGCACCCCGTCCGGAGGAGACATCCGTGCTTGAGGCCCTGGCCGTCGTCGCGATCGTGGTCTACGTCATCGGCCGTCAGCTGCGCGGCGGCCCGCTGCGGGGCAAGCGGGTGATCCGGCTGCCGCTGCTCCTGGTGGTCGTCGGGCTCTTCACCCTCGGCAAGCACGGCCCGGTCGGCGCGGCCGATGTCGTCTGCCTGGCCGCCGGCGCGGTGATCGCCGCCGCGATCGGCGCCGGGCAGGGCTCGGTGATCCGGCTCGAAGAGCGCGACGGCGGGCTGTGGGGCCGGATGCCGGTCTACGGGCTGTGGCTGTGGGGCGCGCTGATCGCCTCGCGGATCGTGATGGCGCTGCTCGCGGGCTCGATGGACGCCCATGTGGCGGCCTCGACTGCGCCGATCGTGCTGATGCTGGGGGTCAACCGGCTCGGCCAGGCCGCGATGATCACCCGCCGGGCGCACAGCGCGGGCATCGCCTTCGCCCCGGAGAAGGACGGCTCGGTGTTCCCGGCCGGACGGACCCGTTGACGGCGCCGCGGCCGGACGTCAGAGACGGACCGGCGACCCCGCCCCGCGTACGACCCGAACCGGCATGTCCGGCACCGCCGACAACCGCCGTCCCGTGTCCCACCGCGGCGGCGGACGTCGGAGGCGGACCGGCGACCCGCGTACGACCCGAACCGGCACGTCCGGCACCGCCGACAACCGCCGTCCCGTGTCCCACCGCGGCGGCGGAAGAAGGGGGCACACGCCGACACTCCCCTTCGTCCCCGCTACCCGGGGCAGCCACGCCCGCCACAGCGCGAGCCGTCCCCGTCCGCCGCGACGGCGGGACGACAGACGGCGCGAACCGGCGGCGCCGGCCCCCGTTGCCCGCAGGGCAGCGCCCATCACGGTCCGGCCCCGCGTCCGGCGGTTATCGTGCTGTCGTGCCGCGCATGGTGTCCTGGCTGATCAGGGCGGGGGTCTTCGCGCTGGTCGGCGTCCAGGTCCTCACCGTGGCGCCGGGCGGCCCGGTCGCGCTGCCCGTGACCGTCGCCGGGTACGCGCTGAGCGGGCTGCTGATGGCGCTCTGGGCGGTGCTGGATCTGCGGCGGGGCGCGGGGCCGTACTCGCGGTGGCTGCCGTACGCGCTCGGCGGGGTGATGGTCGCCTCCGGCGCCGTGGCGATGCTGCCGGACACGGGCAGCATGATCGCGCTCACGTTGATGGCGGCGATGTACGCGGGAAACCGGACCCCGCTGCCCGCCGCCTGGGCGCTGTTCGGTGCCGCTCTGCCGGTCATGGTGGTGAGCGCCGTGCTCGGCGGCGTGGACCGGGCCACCGCGTTCGGCTTCCCCCTGCTGCTCGCCGTGATCATGCTGGCGGGCCGCAACCGCCGCTCCTACCGCGCACAGGCCGAGCAGGCCGCGGCGATGCTCGCGCAGGTCGAGCAGTTGCGCGAGCAGCAGCGGCAGGTCGCCGTGCTCGACGAACGCACCCGGATCGCCCGCGAGATCCACGACGTGCTCGCCCACTCGCTGGGCGCGCTGGGCATCCAGATCCAGGCCGCCCGCGCGCTGCTGACCGACGGCGGGGAGGGGCCGGACGTCGAGCGGGCGGTGGGCGTACTGTCCGTGGCGCAGCGCATCGCGTCGGACGGGCTGACCGAGACCCGCCGGGCGGTGCACGCGCTGCGTACGGACACCCCGCCGCTGGACGAGGAGTTGGCCCGGATGACGGCCACGCACGAACAGCGTCACGGCTCGCCGGTGACGCTGACCGTCGAGGGCGCGGCCGTACCGCTGCCCCCGGAACAGACGCTGGCCCTGGTGCGTACGGCCCAGGAGTCGCTGACCAACTCCGCCAAGCACGCGCCGCACCGGCCCGTGACCCTCACCCTGCGCTACGCGGACGACGGCGTGACGCTGACCGTCTCCAACCCGCCGGGCACCGCCGGGGCCGGGGCGGGCGGCTTCGCCACAGTGGACGGCGGTTACGGCCTGACCGGGATGCGCGAGCGGCTGCTGCTGCTCGGCGGCACTCTCGCGGCGGGGGTACGGGACGGGCGCTGGGTCGTCACCGCGCGGGTGCCGAAGTGAGCGCGCCGGAACGGCCGTTGCGGGTCGTGGTGGCCGACGACCAGGCGACCGTACGGGAGGGCCTGGTCCTCATGCTCGACCTGATGCCGGACATCGACGTGGTCGGCTCGGCCGCGGACGGGCAGCAGGCGCTCGATCAGGTGGCCGAGCACCGCCCGGACGCGATCCTGCTCGATCTGCACATGCCGGTGATGGACGGGATCGAGGCGACGCGGCGGCTCACCGCCGACCACCCCGAGGTCGCGATCGTCGTCCTGACGACGTACGCGGACGACCGTTCGGTGCTGGACACGCTGCGGGCGGGGGCACGCAGCTACCTCACGAAGGACGCCGACCGCCGGCACATCGCGCAGACGCTGCGCGGGGCCGTCGCGGGGCTGACCGTGCTCGACCCGCAGGTGCAGGCGACGCTGCTGGCCGCGACGCTCCCGGCGCCCGCGCCGGCGGCCGCCGAGCCGCCGGACGGGCTCACCCGGCGCGAGGCGGAGATCCTCACGCTCATCGCGCGGGGGATGACGAACGCGGAGATCGCCGCGGAGCTCTTCCTCAGCGGCAACACGGTCAAGACGCACATCAACCGGATCTTCGCCAAGACCGGCTCGCGCGACCGCGCCGCCGCCACGCGCTACGCGGGTCGGCACGGCCTGGTCTGACGGGGGCCTGCTGCGCGCCCTGCCGTACGGGCCCCCATCGGGCCGCCCCGGCAAAGGAGCGGACGGCTCCCTGGGGGAGCCGTCCGTGTGGGGGTGCGCCGAGTGGGGATCAGCGGGCGGTACGCCGCCTCATCAGGCCCATCCCCATGGTGGCCAGCCCAAGCAGGCACGCCACACCTCCAACGATCGCGTTGTTCGTGATCGTCTTGTGCGTGTCGAAGTGCCCCGCGATCACCCACGGCGCGATGATCGTCCACACACCGATCCCGATGGCGACCCAGCCCAGCCCGTGGGTCCGCTCCAGCACGGAGCCGAAGCCCATGGCCAGGACCGCCAGCGCGATTCCGGTGATCAGATTGCTCATCCGCAGCGGGGCGAGTGACTGGAAGCCCACCACCCACGGCGAGATCGCCAGGTACAGACCGGTCAGCAGGCACAGCCCCTCGACCAGTCCCGCCACCGGCTTCGCGGAGATGGCCGCGTACCGGTCGCGCATGGCCACGATGTCCGGGTGGCTGTCCATCTGAGCCGTCTGCGTCGTCTTCGTCGTCTGGGTGTTGGGTGTCCTCGGAGAATTTGATGCATCGGTGGCCATGTAAGCCACCTCCCTCGCAAGTGCAGTTGCAGTCGCTTCTACAGCAGGATGTCCTTCGGTTCTCCATTCCGAAGCTGCCGCATCCTTACTCAGCGTAAAACTCCTGACTGCCAGGCTGCCACCCGAGCGGGTGACGTTTTGGGATGATCTCGGCGGTAAAGGGGGTCAGGCGCCGGCCGCGACCCGCCCGGCCCCGGGCTCAGGACCCTGCGCGACGGCCACCCCGGACTCCCCGACGGCCTCAGCGACCTGAGCGGCCCGAACACTCTGCTCGGCCGCCCGCGGCGCCGCGTCCAGCAGCGCGGCGGCGGCCTCGCGGGCCGTACTGGCGGCGGACGGGTCGCGGTCCATCCGGGCGGAGAGCAGCGAGCCGTCGTAGAGCAGGTGCAACTGCCGGGCCAGCCCCTCCGGATCGGCGACGCCCGCCTCGGCGGAGAGGTCGGTGAGGAGCGTACGGATCCACGCCCGGTAGTCGTCCGCCGCGTGCTCGACGACCCCGCCGCGCGGCGACTCGGCGCTCGCGGCGACGAACGCGCAGCCGTTGAACTCCGGCGCGGTGAAGATCTCGCCCTGGGCGTCGAAGATGCCCAGCAGGCGCTCGCGCGGGGTGCGGAAGCGGGTCAGGGCCCGGGTGATACGGTCCCGGGTGCGCTCGTGGCGGGACGCCAGATAGGCGCTGACCAGGCCCTCTTTGTTGCCGAAGGTGTTGTACAGCGAGGCCTTGGCGACCCCGGCGTGCTCGATGATGCGATCGATGCCGACGGTGTGGACGCCCTCGCGGTAGAACAGCTCGTTGGCGGACGCGAGCAGGCGCTCACGCGCGCTCGGCTTGGCCGCGGTACCGGTCGCCATCACCCTCACCCTCTCGTCCCAGACAGGTCTGTCTATTCTACCGTTCGGCCCGGCGCCGGGTCCATCCAGCGGCCCGGACCGCGGCCGCTCACGCCTCTGTCACGGCCCGGGGCGCGCGGCCCCCGAACAGCAGCCCGGCCAGCGCGGCGCCCGCGAGCACGATCACCGCGGCGCCGTACTCCCGCGCGGTGTCCAGCAGCCCGCCGCCGTCCACCACCAGCACCCCGCCGATCACCGCGGGCACGCCCATGCCCAGGTACGACACGACGTACAGCAGCGACAGCACCCCGGACCGCTCATGCGCCCTGACCTGCGGGATCACCAGCCGTATCCCGCCCTGGAAGCCGGCGCCGAAGCCGAATCCGGCCACCGCGCTGCCGGCGAAGAAGCCGATCTCCGCGCCGGTGCCGCCCTCCCCCGAGCCGATCGCGAGCAGGGTGACGGCCACGCCCACGATGAGGGTGACGACGCCGAGGACCATGACCGTACGGGCCGGCACCGCGCGCAGCAGCAGGACCGACAGGGCCGCGGACCCGGCCAGGACGAACAGGCCCAGCCCGCCGTACACCACCGAGTGGGAGTGGGTCAGCCGGGCGGTGAGGGCCGGGCCGAGCGAACCGTAGAACCCGGCGAGCGCCCACACGGCGAACAGCACGGGAGCCGCGACGGCCACCGAGGCGCGGGCCGAGCGGGGCAGCTTGATCTCCGGGGTCATGCTGGCCAGCGCGCCCGGCTTGCGGGTCGCCGTCTCGGGCAGCAGGACCAGGCCGACCGCCTGGAGCGCGAAGACGCCGAGCAGCGCCAGATAGATCAGGTGGGTCGGGGCGGGCAGGAACCGCACGACGAGTCCGGAGGCCAGCGCGCCGGTGGCGGTGCCGGTCGCGGGGGCGAAGGAGTTGGCCAGGGCGCCCTTGACCCGGTCGATGTCGAGCATTCCCGCGCCGATCGCGCCGATCGCGGCGCCGGTGGAGACCCCCTGGACGACCCGGGCGACCATCAGCGCCGAGACGCTTCCCGCCGTGGCGAAGACGACCATGGCCGCGATCTGCCCGGCCAGCGCCGTGAAGAGCACCGGGCGGCGGCCGACGTGGTCCGAGATCTTGCCGAAGGTCAGCAGCGCGGCCAGGACGGCGAGCGCGTAGACGCCGAAGACCACGGTCGTGGTGATGGGCGAGAAGCCCCACTTCTGCTGGTACACCGCGTAGAGCGGCGTCGGGGCGCTGGAGGCGGCCAGCAGCGAGACGATGATCGACGCGAGCAGGACGAGCGAGGCGGTCGCGCCGAGCCCCCGACGCCCGGACCCCTGCCGCCCGGACCCCTGCCGCCCGAGCCCCCGTCCCCCGAGCCCTCGTCGCCGCCCGGCTCCGGGCGGTGCCGACCGCTCCCCGCCCGGCGCCCCCGCCGTGACGGCCGTCTTCCGCTGCAACGCCGTGGTGCTGGTCATGGTCCTGCTCCCTGGTCGCGCGAAGGCCACCCGGTGGCCCAGCAGTAGACCGAGCTGTCTATTGCACTCGCCGACCATAGACAGACCTGTCTATCCACGTCAAGTGTGAGCACGGACACCCAGCTGGAGCCGGTGGAGAGCAACCGCCTCGGCACGTCCAGCGCGACCCCACCAGACCGCACTGTCTACCGGACGGATTCACCCCCCTATTCGGTACGAAGGGGGGAAGTCGGGAGTGACGGCGTGACTACAGTGGCTGGGATGGAATTGGCGACGTGGGGTGAGGCGACCGGCCAGGGGTGGGCTCAGGTCGGGGAATTGGGGCTGGCGTTCGTGCTGTCGGCCGCCATCGGGATGGAACGCGAGGTGCGGCAGAAGAGCGCCGGGCTGCGGACGCACACCCTGGTGGGCGTCGGGGCCGCGCTGATCATGCTGGTGTCGAAGTACGGCTTCTCCGACGTGCTCGGCGGCCACACCGTGCTCGACCCGTCGCGGGTGGCCGCGCAGATCGTCTCCGGCATCGGCTTCATCGGCGGCGGGCTGATCTTCGTCCGGCAGGACGTGGTGCGCGGGCTGACCACGGCGGCCGTGGTGTGGATCACCGCGGCGGTCGGGATGGCGGCCGGGGCCGGGCTGCCGGTGCTCGCGCTGGTGGTGACCGCCGGGCACTTCCTGATCGTGCTGGGCTTCGCGCCGCTGGCCGCGCGTATCCCGGGCTCGACCCGCGCCCCGGCCTGGCTGCGGATCGACTACGACGACGGGCGCGGGGTGCTGCGTACCGCGCTGAGTTCCTGCACCGCCATGGGCTTCAACGTGATCGACCTGTCCGCGGAGCACGAGCACGCGCCCGAGCAGCGCGGCACGGTCACCGTCCATCTCACCGTGCAGGGCCCGCGCCCGGTGGTCGAGTTGGCCACCGCGCTGTCCGAGATCGACGGTGTGCACCGGGTCAGTACCACCCAGGACAACACGATCGAGTGACAGCGCGGCGGCCGGCGGGGCCGGGTGACCGGAGAGGCCCCCGTCAGAGGTCGAGCCAGCGCATCCCCGGGTTGCCGCGCTGGGCCCGGCGCCACTGTTCGAGCGCGTCCGCGCCCGCCGCGAGCACTTCGGGCTCATCGGCGTCGAAGGCTTCCAGGGAGTCCAGGTCGTCCGGTACGCCCGTACCGTCCGGCGGCGCCGTGTCGGAGAGCAACTGGCCCTGGACCAGCTCCCGGTAGACCTCGTTGTCGGCGAGCAGTTCATGGTGGGTGCCGCTGCCCGCGATCCGGCCGCCGGACAGCACGATGATCTGATCGGCCTCGACCACCGTGGACAGCCGGTGCGCGACCGTGACGACCGTGCACTGCGGGCCCGCGACACTGCGTACGGTGTCGCGCATCGCCAGTTCGTTGAGCGCGTCGAGCTGCGAGGTGGCCTCGTCGAGCAGCAGGACACGGGGGGCGCCGAGCAGCGCGCGGGCGATGGCGATCCGCTGACGCTCACCGCCCGACATCAGCACGCCGGCGTCGCCGACGTCGGTGTCCAGTCCGTCCGGGAGCCGTTCGACCAGGCCGGTCAGCCCGACCCTGGCCACCACGGCGGCCACCTCGGCGTCGTCGGCGTCCGGGCAGGCGTAGCGGATGTTCGCGCCGACCGTGCCGGCCAGCACGGGTGTCTCCTGCTCGACGTAGGCGATCATCCGGCGCAGTCCGTTGAGCGGGACCTCGGTCACATCGAGCCCGTCGACCAGCACCCGGCCGGCGTCCGCCTCGTAGAAGCGCTCGACCAGGGCCAGCACGGTGGACTTGCCCGCGCCCGAGGGACCGACGATCGCGGTGTGGCTGCCGGGCGCGATCCGGAGGCTGACGCCGTTGAGTATCCGGCGCTCCAGATAGCCGAACTCGACGCCCTCGAAGACGATTTCGGCGGCGCCGCCGTGGCCCGCGGTGTGCGCCACGGTCTCCGGTTCACGCGCGGGCGCGCCGATCTCCTGCTCCAGCGGGAGGTTGAGGATCTCGTTGACCCGGTTGAAGGAGACCAGACCGCGCTGGAGGTCCGACATCAGCTGCCCGACGCTCACCAGCGGCACCGCCAGCGTCGTCAAGTACAGCAGGAAGGTGATCAGTTGGGAGATCGTCAGATGCCCGGTGGCCACCTGCCCGCCGCCCAGACCGAGGACGACCAGGAAGGAACCGTGGACGCCGAGGGTGATCGCGGGGGTGATCTGCGACTGGATCAGGGAGAGTTTCAGCCCGCCCGCGTACGCGCTCTGGGCCTGCTCCTCGATCTCGCGCAGTTCGCGGTCCTCGGCACGGCTCGCCTTGACCGTGCGGATCGCCCGCAGCGCGCGGTCCAGGACGGCGATCAGCCGGCCGATACTCGCCTGCGTCTGCATCGCGGCCGGCTTGACCCGCGGCAGGATGGTGAAGACCACGCCGAAACTGACCGCCATGGTGGCCGCGGTGACGCCGAGCAGCGTCACGTCCACCATGCCCATCAGCACCAGCGAGGCGACCAGCGTGATGGCCCCGGTGATCGCGGCGACCGGGCCCGACGTGACGATGGACCGCAGCAGCATGGTGTCGCCGCTGGCCCGGGAGAGCAGATCGCCCGAACGCCGCTGGTCGTGCTCGGCGATCCGCAGATAGAGCAGATGCGCGCCGAGCCGGATGCGCAGATCGCGGACGACCGCCTCACCGGTCCGGCTGAGCACATAGCCGCCGACCCCGGTCAGCACCGCGCCGACCACGAAGATCGCCACGAGCAGCAGAATGATCCAGCGGATCTGCCGCCCGCCCACGACCGCGTCCAACAGCCGCCCGGTGACCAGGGGTTGGGCCAGGGTCGCGGCGTCGGCGACCAGTACCAGAAGGAACGCGCCGAACAGCGCGGCCCTGCGCTCGGCCGCGAAGCGCAGCAGACCGCGCACCCCCGGCTCGTACGAGGGCTGCGCGCCGCGCGCGGTTGTCGAGGGGTGTACGGCCATGGGGGTGTGCCGTCCTTTCCCGCATGCCCAGAGGGCGGCGGAGCAGGCTGCTCCGCCGCCCCCGGGGTCGAGGTCAGTACTCGGTGGGCCAGAGCATCTGGCCCTGATCGAACGTGAGGGTCATCTTGCGGGTGGTGTCCGGCAGGTACTTGACCACGCAGAACACGGTCGGACGGTCGTCGGCGAACCGGGACCGCTGGATCACCACGCCCTCCGGCGGGGCGATCCCGCGTGCGGCCAGCGCCTCGGGGTTGAGCAGCACCGTCCGCACGAACAGGGTCTTCGCCTCCAGCGTGGGGAGTTCGTTCATCTCCGCCAGGACCGCCTGGAATCCCGGGGTGCGCGCATAGGTGTAGATGTCCATGAGCGCGTCGAGCATCCAGGCCCGCTTGGTCTCCAGATCGACGTCGTCGATCGACACCGTCCCGGCCGCCGTGTCCGCCGTCATCCGATACCGCCCTCCTCCACCGGAAAGCTGTTGCCGTGGTCGAACGTGATGGTGATGCGTTTCCACTGCGCGCCTTCGGGCAGGGCCTGGCTGACGCAGAAAACTGTCGGCCGTTGGTCGCCGAACTCCGAGCGCTGGATACGGATGCCCTCCGGCGGCGTCAGGCCCCGGCGGGCCAGTTCCTCCGAGTTGAGCAGGACGCTACGGACGAAGTGCGACTTCTCCTCGAAGGACATCGCCGCCATCTCGCCGTAGAACATCCGCTGGAACGGCTCGGACGCGGTGTACCGCCCGATCGCGGCCAGCCCCTCGGCCATCCACCGGGACAGCTCGGGGTGCACCCCGCTGGCCAGCAGATCGCCTTCGTCCTCCGCGTCGACCAGCGTCAGGGGCCCGGCGGTCACGCGGCCGGAGAGGAGCCGTAGGAGACGCAGACGATCTCCCCGACCGACACGCACAGGGTGGGGGCGGTGGAGATCGGCGCGGTGGTCGTCGTGTTGGAGTGGGCGAGCACGTCCTCGGCGGACAGCGCGCCGGCCGTCGGCGGCTCGAACCAGCGCGGGCTGATGCGCAGCGCCTCGGGGATCTCCAGGCCGCGCTCACGCAGGGCCTCCGGGGTCAGCCGCGCCGCGGTGGCCTCGAAGCGGTCGTCCACGGGCAGGGCGTTGATCTCGGCGGCGAGCGCGAGGTACTCGGGGCTCGTCACGACCCGGATGAGCTGCTCACTGGCGTCGCGTACGGCCTCGGGACTCAGGTCCTCGTTCATGTGCGTCCTCCCGGACTTCCGTTGGACTTGCGTCTGCTGGACTTCCCGCCACCCGGCGCCGGAGCGACCGGGGGCTGCTGGTGAACGAAGCTAGGAGTCGCCGGTTCAGGAGCGGTATCGCACAGGTATACGGACGAACAGTGCGCACGCCAGGATGGGTTGGCGGGCTGCGGCTTACCGGAAATGAACCGGCGGCAAGCCGACGTGAAAGTACGGTCGGCCATGCTCGCGGCATGCATCTGGCGGAGTACCTGGCGCTGCGGCCGGTTCCGGCGGCGGGCGTCGTCCTGTCGCTGACAGGGCGCTGCACCTTGCGCTGCGCGCACTGCTCGACGGACTCCACGGGGGCGGGTACGGACCTTCCGGCGGGTGAACTGGTCCGCTTCGCGGCGGGGTTCGGGTCCCGGGCGGCCGGGCGCGACGCCGTCGGCGTATGTGCTCCGGCGGGTGCCCGGGCTTCCGACAACGCGCCCGTGCCGCCTGTGCCGCCCGCCGTCGCCCTGCTCACCGGGGGCGAACCGCTGCTGCGGCCCCGCCTGGTCCGTGAACTGGCCGACCTCTGCCGGGAGTCCGGCACCGCCACTTTTCTGCTCACCGGCATGTTCTACGCCCGGGCCGCCCGCGTACCGGCCCCCGTCGCCGCCGCGCTCGACGCGGTCGACCATGTGTCGGCCAGCCTGGACCGCTTCCACGAGGCCGAGGTGCCCAGGGAGGCGGTCTTCCGCGCGCTGCGGGAGCTGCTGGACCGGGGCAAGGACGTCAGCCTCCATCTGCTGGCCTCGGACGGCGACGACCCCTACCCGGACGAGACGGCGGCCGCGGTGCGGCGCGAGTTCGGCGACCGGGTTCCCATGCTGGTCGGGCGGCTGGCCCCGGTGGGCCGGGCCCGTACGCTGCTGTTCGCCGCACGGGGGCGAACGCCGGACCTGCCCGCTCCGGCCTCCGACGCCGGGCCCTGCGCGATGGCCGCGTGGCCCGTCGTCGGACCGGACGGCACGGTCACCGCGTGCTGCAACCAGGACGTGCTCGATCTGCGGCCGGTGCCCCCGCACCTCCTGCTCGGGCACGTCGGGCGCGACGACTGGTCGGAGATCCGCTCCCGTACGCTCGGCTCCCCCGCGCTGCGGGCGATTCGCACCCTCGGCGCCGGGTCCTGCGCCCGCTGCCGCGAACTGCGCGGTACGGAGCCGCGGACCGACGCGCTGGCGGCCGTACTGGAGGGCCCGGTACGGCAGTTGCAGGCACGCGCGGGGGCGGCCGGGTTCGCCCGGCGGTACGGGTCGGCCCGTCACGCCGACCTCGTTCTGCTCGGCGCCGCCGCCGACCCGGGGGCGGCGCCGTGCGCCGGCTGACGCTGGACGAGGTGGCGGCCGCGCGTGAGGAGCGCGGCCGCGCGGCGCTGCTCTACCTCACCGACCGCTGCCCGGTCGGCTGCGCGCACTGCTCGGTCGACGCGCGGCCGCTGGGGCCGCGGATCACCGACTGGGAACGGTTCGAGCAGGTGCTCGACCTGCTGTGCGCGGAGGAACCGCTGTCCGTGGTGGGCGTGTCCGGCGGGGAGCCCTTCGTCGAGCGCCGAGGTCTGACGCTGGCCGCGCGGCGGCTCACCGACGCGGGCAAGCACCTTGTGCCGTACACCAGCGGGAACTGGGCCGCGTCCGGGCGGGTTCCGGCGTGGATACGGGAGGTGCTGCGGCTCAGCGCGTGTCTGGTGCTCAGCACGGACAGCTTCCACGCCGCCCGGCTGCCCTCGGCCGCGTTCGTGAACGCGGCGCGGACGGCGGCGGAGGAAGGCGTCTGGATCGGCTGCCAGGTCCTCGCGGACGGCGGACAGCCGGACGCGGCCCGCCGGTTGCTCCACGAGGCCCTCGGCCCGAACTGGCCCTCCTACGCGGAGATCAAACCCGTCCCCCTGCTCCCCTACGGCCGCGCCGCCACCCCCGACCCCGCGCCGACGGCCTCCCGGCCCGCGACCGGGTCTCGGCTCGCGCCGAACTCCCGGCCCGGGACGACGGCCTCGCGGCCGACAGCGACCAACCCGTGGTCACCGAACGCGACTCTGCCGTCGGCAGAGGAGAACTCCCGGCCCGGCGGGGACGACTCGCCACTCACGGCGGGCAACACGGCTTCCACGAAAGCGGATTCGCAACCCGAAGAATCCAACCCGCGCCCCGCGACCCAGGCGCCCCCACGAGCCGCCGCGACCGGCTCACCCTCAACGACGGGGGCCTCGCCGTCCGGGGCCGACTCACCCGGCGCCGTAACCGGCTCATCGCCCGCGGCGGCGAACTCGCGGGGCGCCGCGACCGACTCCCGGTTTACGGCAACAGACTCGCTGCCCGAGGCGGAGAACTCCCGGCCCGTCGGGGCCGACTCGGCGGCGGCGACGGGTGGTTCGCCTTCCGAGGGCGGGCTCGGGGTGGGGCGGTGTGGGGTGGCCGGGGCGCCGGTTGTGCGGTACGACGGGCGGATCGCGGTCTGCTGCAACGAGGTCGTGGCGGCCGGCGGCGGGCCTGCGGGGCTGCGCCGCGACAGCCGCGAGCCCGACGTGCTCGCCCGGCTCGCGGCCGACCCGTACCTCACCGTCCTCGGCGGCCCCGGCGCGGCCGCGCTGACCGCCCTGCCCGCGTACCGCGACCTCGCAGACCATCCGCGCACGGACCTGTGCGCGCTGTGCTGGCGGATGGCCGCCCGCCCCCCGGCCGGGCCCGCCCTGCGCGCCCTGGCCCTGCTGACCGCCGGTACGGCGGGCCCGTCCCGGTCACGGCCAGGCGCGGGGAGCGCGTCGTGACCGGGCGGGCGGCGGCCCTGCGGGGCAAGACCGGCGTGGCGATGCCGGCGCTGCTGGGGGCCACCCGCCGGGTGTGGCGCGGCGACCGCCCGGCCGAGCGGTACGCCGAGTACCTGTGCCTGATGCATGCCGTGGTCCGCGCGAGCGTCCCGCTGATGACCGCGGCCGCCGCCCGCTGCGACGAACTGGCGGGGCAGGACCCCGTGGCCGGACCGCTCGCCGCCTACCTGCGTGAGCACTGCGTCGAGGAACGCGACCACGACGCCTGGCTGCTGGCCGACCTGGCGGCGATCGGCCGGGACCCGGCCGAGCCGGTCCGGCGCGTACCGCCGCCCGTCGTCGCGGAGTTGGTCGGCGCGCAGTACTACTGGCTGCTCCACCACCACCCGGTGGGCCTGCTCGGCTACATCGCCGTGCTGGAGGAGCAGCCGGGACCGCCGGAGCTGCCGGACCGGCTGGCCGCGCGTACCGGTCTGCCCCCGGAGGGCTTCCGTACGCTGCGCGCGCACGTCGCCGAGGACCCGGCGCACCGCGCGCGGCTGGACGAGGTGCTGGACGCCCTGCCGCTGGCGCCCGACCACGAGGCGCTGGTGGCCCTCAGCGCGCTGCACACCGTTTCGGCCGCGACGCGGCTCTTCGCTTGGCTGGCGGACCGCCGGCCGATGGGGGTGGACGCCCATGCCGTATGACAGCGCACCGAACGATCCGCGGGACCCGCGCGAACAGCGGGACCCGGCACCGGCCCGGGACCAGCGGGACCCGCACGACCCGAATCCGGCCCGGGACCAGCGGGACCCGGAACCGGCCTGGGACCCGCACGACCCGGACACCCCGGACCGGGTCCACCCGCTGGACGCCCTCGCCGACGCGGGCTTCCCCGTCGCCGGCATGCCCCCGGAGCAGCGTGCCGTTCTCGCGGCCCTCACGCCCGCCGAGACCGACGTGCTGCTGGAGATCAAGCGGCGGCTGGACGACTCCGAGCCGGAGGTGCTGGCGCACGAAGCGGGCCTCATCGGCGGCCTGTTCTTCTGACCGGGAGGTTGCGATGAGCGACACCGCACGCTGCCCGCACTGCTCCGCCGCCGTCCCGGAGCAGGCCCGCTTCTGCCCGTACTGCGGCGCCGAGACCGCGCACGACCCGGCGTCGGACGCGCCCGAGGCCCGCAAGCTGGTCACCGTCGTCTTCTGCGACCTGACCGGCTCCACCGAGCTGTCCGGGCGGCTGGACGCGGAGGCCCTGCGGGCGGTCACCCTGCGGTACTTCGCGGTGATGCGCGAACGCCTTGAGCGGCACGGCGGCACCGTCGAGAAGTTCATCGGCGACGCGGTGATGGCCGTCTTCGGCGTGCCCGTGCTGCACGAGGACGACGCCCAGCGCGCGGTCCGGGCCGCGCTGGAGATGCTCACCGCGCTCGACCGGCTCAACGAGGAGCTGGAGCGCGACCACGGCGTCCGCCTCAACGTCCGTATCGGCATCAACACCGGTGAGGTCGTGGCGACCGGCGACCCCTTCGCCCGCCAGGTGCTGGTCTCCGGCGAGGTGGTCAATGTCGCCGCCCGGCTGGAGCAGAACGCGCGTCCCGGCGAGATCCTGATCGGCCCGCAGACCTACCGGGCCGTGCACCGCCTGGTGGTGACCGAGGTGGTCGGCCCGCTGCGGCTCAAGGGCAAGGCCGACACGGTGACCGGGCGCCGGCTGCTCGACCTGCGCGGCGACGACCCGGCCGTGCTGCGCCGCTTCGACTCGCCGTTCGTCGGCCGCGCGGACGAGCTGCGCGAGGTGCGGCTGATCGCCGAGCGGGCGGTACGCGGACGGCAGGTCCAGCTGCTGACCCTCTTCGGCGACGCGGGCATCGGCAAGACCCGGCTGGCCAGGCACTGGCTGGCGCAGGCGTCGGCCGAGGGCATGCTGGTGGGCTCCGGCCGCTGCCGCCCGTACGGGGAGGGCGGTTCGCTGCTGGCCCTCGCGGACGCGGTACGGCCGCTGGCGGACGCCGTGGGCCGGGCCGACGGGCCCGGACACCCGGACGCGGCCGAGGCATTGGCGGTGCTGCGCGGCGGGCTGCTGTTGGACGGCGCGCCGAGCCCGTCGCTGGAGGACACCTGCTGGGCGGTGACCTGGCTGCTGGAGGCGGCCGGCCGGGACCGCCCGCTCGCGCTGGTGCTCGACGACTGCCACTGGGCGTCCCCGGTGCTGTACGACGTGGTGGACCACATCGTCGCGGAGGTGCGGGACACCCCGGTGGTCGTGCTGTGCACCGCGCGGCCCGAAATGCTCGACCGGCGGCCCGGCTGGGGCGGCGGGGTGCTCAACGCGAGCGCCACCGTCGTACCGCCGCTGACGCCGGACGAAGTACGGCTGCTCGCGGGCCACTTGACCGGCGGGGCACGGCGGGAGGTGGTCGCGCACGCCTCGGAGGGGGCCGACGCGCTGCTGGACCGGGCCGAGGGCAATCCGCTGTATCTGGAGCAACTGCTCGCCATGGTGGGCGAGTCCGGGCCGGGGGACGGCGAATCCGGGACGGCGGACGGTGTCTGCCCGCCGGACACGCTTCCGCCGACGATGCACGCGCTGCTCGCCGCCCGGATCGAGGCGCTGGAGCCGGGCCAGCGGGCCACCCTGGACGTCGCGGCGGTCGCCGGGCGGGACTTCACCCTGGACGAGGTGGGGGCCGTGCTCGGCGCGAGCGCCCACCCCGCGCGGGCCGCGGAGGTCGAGCCCGCCGTGCACGCGCTGGTCCGCCGCCGCCTGGTCGAGCCGTCGCGCACCGCGGCCCGCCGCCGGGGCACCCCGTACCGCTTCGCGAGCGCGCTGATCCGCGAGGTGGCGTACGGCGGGATGGCCAAGCGGACCAGGGCCGAGCGGCACGAACGGCTCGCCGACCATCTGCTGGCCCGCGGCGCCGACGACGAGACGGTCGGCGCCCATCTGGAGCGGGCCCACCGGCTGCGTACCGAACTCGGGCCCCACGACACGGCGTTGGAGCCGCTGCGGCAGGCCGCCGCCCGGCATCTGGGCGCCGCGGGCCTCACCGCGGCCGACCGCTGCGACCTGATCCGGGCCGCCGATCTGCTGGAGCGGGCGGTCCATCTGCACGGCCGGGGCAGCCCGGAGGGCCTGCCCGCCGCCCAGCGGCTCGGCGAGGTGCTGTGCGGGCTCGGCCGCGCGGAGGAGGGCCGTACGCTGATCGCCACCGTCCACACGGACGCGACGGCCGCGGGTGAGCGCCGGATCGCCGCGCACGCCCGGCTCCATCTGGCCTGCACCGACCCGGCGGGCGACTTCGCGGCCTCGGTACGGGCGGCCACCGGGACCGCGCCGGTCTTCGAGGCGTACGGCGACCATCTGGGCCTGGCCCGGGTGACATTGCGGCTGGGCCAGCACGAGCAGGTGCAGGGCCGGTTCGCGGCCAGCCGTACGCACCTCGAACAGGCCCTGGCGCACGCGGACTCGGCGGGCGCGGGCACCGAGACCGCCAACGCCCTGGGCGCGCTGGCCATCGCGCTGTGGCTCGGCCCGACCCCGGCCGCCGAGGCGGTCGTCCGCTGCCGGGCGCTGCTGGACGCGCACGCCGACCGGCGGGCGGTACGGGCGGCGGTCCACTACCCGCTGGCCGTACTGCACGCGCTGCGCGGGGAGTTCGAGCCCGCGCGGGCCGGACTGGCCGTCGCCGAGCCGATCATGCGCGATCTGGGCCTGGGCCACGCGCAGGCGTTCACCGCGCTGTTCACCGCGTCCGTGGACCTGCTGGCCGGCCGGCTCGGCGACGCGGAGACCCGGCTGCGGGAGTCCCGTACGGCCGCCCAGCGGCTCGGCGACAGCGCGCTGACCGCCACCGCGGCCCGCAACCTCACCCGGGTGCTGCTGATGCGCGGCCGCTACGACGAGGCCGCCCGGGAGATCGAGGCCGTCACCGCGGAGCCGTCCTCGCCGGTGGACGCGGCCGAGACCGACGGCGTACGGGCCAGGATCCTGGCCGAACGCGGCGACGGCGAGCAGGGGTTGCGGCTGGCCGACCGCGCGGTGGCCGCCGCCGCGCGCACCGACTGTCCGGCCGGGCTCGGCACCGCCCGGCTCGACCGGGCCCGGGTGCTGGCCTCGCTCGGCCGGGGCGGGGAGGCCGCGGCGGCGGCGCGGGCCGCCCGCGCGGAGTTCCTGCGCAAGGACCATCAGGTCGGCCGCGGTTGGGCCGACGCCTTCCTCGACGGGTTGGAGTGACACCGTGACCGGTACAGCCGACGCCGCTCGTACCGCCCAGGCGCGTACGGGCACCTCGCTGACCTGGAGCCTGCTCACCCAGGAGCGCGGCACCGCGGAGGTCCCCGCCGCGTGGGGCGGGGAGGTCACGCCCGAGTGGGCCTGGGGCGGATCGACCGGCCGGGGGGTGCGGGTCTGCGTCGTGGACAGCGGGGTCGAGGCGGAGCATCCGATGATCGGCCCGGTGGACGGCTCCTGGGTGGTCGCCCCAGTGAACGGCTCGATCCGGGTGACCGAGACCGCGCCCGTCGACGTCTGCGGGCACGGCTCGGCGTGCGCGGGCATCATCCGCTCGCTCGCGCCCGAGTGCGAGATCCACAGTGTGCGGGTGCTCGGCGAGAGTTTCGGCGGCACCGGGGACGTCTTCGTGGCGGGGCTGCGGTGGGCGGTGGAGCAGGGCTTCGACGTGATCAATCTGAGCCTGTCCACCTCCCGGCCCAAGTTCACCGCGCCGCTGCGGGAGGTCGCCGACGACGCGTTCTTCCGGCGCAGCGTGATCGTCGCGTCGGCGCACAACATGCGGGTGGAGAGCTTCCCCTGGCGGTTCTCCTCGGTGATCTCGGTCGGCAGCCACGACGTGGACGACCCGGATCTGGTGCTCTACAACCCGTCCCCGCCGGTGGAGTTCTTCGCGCAGGGACAGAACGTCGAGGTCGCGTGGCTGGGCGGCGCGCGGACCCGTAACACCGGCAACAGCTTCGCGACCCCGCGGATCTCCGGCCTGTGCGCGCTGATCCTCGCCAAGCATCCGCGGGTCACCGCCTTCCAGCTCAAGAACATCCTTTATCTGACCGCAGCGAACGTCCGAGGAGAGTCATGACCCACAGCAACGAGCTGCTGGCGGCGGTGTCGGCGGCGATGGCGGATTCCGGCGCGGAGAGCCGCAGGCTGCTCCAGTCCGTGGTCGACGCCGCGCGCGCGATCTTCGGGGCGCAGGCCAGCTCCATCTTCCTGCTGGACGAGGAGAGCGGCGAGCTGGTCTTCGAGGCGGTCGCCGGGCAGGGTGAGGAGTGGCTGGTCGGGCAGCGCTTCCCGCGCGACCGGGGGATCGCGGGGTGGGTGGCGAGCAGCGGCGAGGCGATGGTGGTCGACGACCTGTCGGCCAGCGCCTCCTTCGCCCGGGACATCGCCGAGTCCACCCGGTACGTGCCGCGTTCGCTGATGGCGGTGCCGCTGAGCTACGACGACCAGGTGCTCGGCGTGCTCGAAGTGCTGGACGCGAGCCCGCAGGCGCGGTCCGGGCTGGCCGAGTTGGAGCTGCTGGGGCTGTTCGCCAACCAGGCCGGGGTGGCGCTGCGGATCGTCTCGCGGACCCGGGCGGTACGCGGCGCGCTGGTCGGCGCGGGCGAGGACTTCAGCGAACTGGTCGGCCTGGTGCAGACGTTGCAGCGGCTGGACGGCGACCGCAGGGAGTCCGGCTTCCGGCTGATCGACTCCCTGCGCGACGTCCTGAGCCCGACGGCGCCCTGACCGCGCCCTGACCGCGAGCGGGCCCGGGTACGGGGGACGGGCCCGGCGGGCGGTACGGGTCAGGTGATGCGGGCCCGGCGGTACGGGTCCGCGCCCCGGCACGGGCCGACGGCACGGGCCCGGTGGTACGGGTCCGGCGGTACGGGTCCGGCGGTACGGGTCCGGCGGTACGGGTCCGCGCCCCGGCACGGGCCGACGGCACGGGTCCGCGCCCGGGACGTGACGGGCGGGCCCTGGCCGCCGCGGTGGGGCCGGGCCCGCCCTTCCGGCCCCGCGCCGCGCGGGCGGGACCCCGGCGGCGGAGGCCGGGGTCAGCGGGTGGCGGTCCGGGCCCGCGCCGGGGTGAGTTCCCCCGACGGTTCCCGCTCCCGCTCCCACTCGCCTTCCTCCCGTGCCCGCTCCCGGGCGTACACCCGGACCGGGAACGGCAGCCGGTAGCACGCGTCTCCCTCGTCGCTCCCCCACGCGTGGAAGACCACCAGATGGGAGGCGATCAGCCGCTCCACGGCCTTCTCCGCCTGCGGCAGCCCGCAGCCGAGCGCCGCCGCGGCCTCGTGCAGCCCGAACTCGGCGTCCGTGAGCAGGGCGACCCGGCGCAGGGTGGCCCGGTCGGCGGCGGGCAGGTCCTGGTACGCGCTGTCCAGCCGCGGCCGTACCCGTAGATCGCCCGCGACGAGTTCGTCGAGCAACTGCCGTTCGTCGGCCAGCCGTCGGGCGTAGCGGGCGAGGGTGAGATGGCGCAGCGCGGCGAGATTCGCGCCGACGATCCGGATCGGCAGCGGTAACAGCCCGCACACGGCCACGAGATCGCGGGCGGTGACCGGTTCCTCGGCCACCCGGCGCTGGCCGATCAGCCGGCCGAGCAGGGCCAGGCCCTCGGTCTCGTCCATCGGCTGGAGGTCGACATGCTCGACCGCTTCGAGGCCGACCAGCCGGCGCCGGCTGGTCACCACCACCCGGCTCTCGCCCGCGCCCGGCAGCATCGGTCTGACCTGGGCCTCGTCCAGCGCGCCGTCCAGCACGACGAGCATCCGCCGGTCGGCGAGCAGCGTGCGGTAGAGCGCGGCGCGCTCGTCCAGCGCGCGCGGCAGCGGCCCGGACGCCCCTACCCCGCGCAGGAGTTCGGCGAGCACGTCGACCGCGGGGCGCGGCCGGTTCTGGCCGTTGCGCAGCCGGACCAGCACCCGCCCGTCCGGGAAACGCCGTCCCCACTGGTGGGCGCAGTGCACCGCGAGCGCCGTCTTGCCGACCCCGGCCAGCCCGGTGACCACCGTGGCGCGGTGCGGCGCGGACGCGTCGACGGCGGCCGTCAGCTCTCGGACGTGTATGTCGCGGCCGGTGAAGTCGGCCAGATCCTGGGGCAGTTGGGTGCGGTCGGTGCGGATGACGACGGGCTTGGGGCGCTCCGCCGGTGACGGCTCAAGGCTGGGGTCGCCGCGCAGCATCGCCTCGTACAGCCGCCCGAGTACGGGGCTCGGCTGCATTCCGAGGTTGCGGACCAGGCCCTGCCGCATCGCGTCGAACTGCGCGAGCGCCTCCGCCTGCCGGCCGGACTGGTAGAGCGCGAGCATCTGGGCGTGCCGCAGCCGCTCGCGGTAGGGGTGGCGGCGGGCCAGCTCGTCGATGTCGTCCACGTGCTGGGCGTGGTGGCCGAGCGCCAACTCGGCCTGGCACCAGTCCTCGTAGACGGTCAGATAGCGGTCCTCCAGCTGCTCCGCCTCGCTGGCGAGCGCGGGGACCGACGCCAGGTCCGACAGCGCGGGGCCGCGCCACATGCCGACCGCCGTACCCAGCAGATGCGCTGCCTGGGTGCTGTCGCCGCTGCGCATGGCCAGCCGTCCGCCGCGCGCCAGCTCCTCGAAGCGCAGCAGGTCCAGCTGTTCGGCCTGGACGTGGATCACATACCCGGGTGGTCTGCGGACGAGCACCTGCTGGTGCCCGTCCCCGGGACACCCGCGTTCCTCGTCCCCGCGTAACGCCTTGCGCAGCGCGGAGACGTACACCTGGAGGTTCTTGTGCGCGGTCCGGGGCGGCGCGCCCGACCACAGCGCCTCGCAGAAGGCGTCCACGGACACGATCCGGTTGGCCCGGCAGAGCAGCAGCCCCAGCACGACCCGTTGCTTCAGGGGACCGAGGTGCAGTGGATGCGTCCCCGTGTGGGCCTCCAGCGCTCCCAGTATCCGGAAGCGCACGGGCGCCCTCGGTAAGGAGAGTTCCTCGACGACCCCTTCACCCACTGACCCTCCTGAGTTCGGTCGACTGTCCAGGTTCAGGTGCAGGCATGTACGGGTGGTGCGGACGTACGGCGTTGCCGACGTACGGCGGTACGGGCGCGCTGACGCGCGGACGGTGCTCGGGTGCGGCCGATACGTACCGCGGTGCGGTCGGTACGTACGGTGTATTCCCCAAGCGCATGTTGGCACCGCCCGCAGCCGGGGTCCACAGGGCCTCCACCCCCCAACGGGGGCAGTACAACCGGAATTTAAGAAATGCCTAACGCGGGCCGACCGGCCGACGCGGCACTTCCTCCCGGAAAATTCACCGCACGCGCCGCAATGACCCCTTGAGTCACATTGGACACGGTGACACGGACGTCAATGGGCGGCAAAGCCGGGCGGCGGAAATCCCTCACTCCTCGCCGGGCGGCGCCGTGCCCGGGGGTGGGCGCGGCCCGGCCCGCCACGGCCGACGGCGGCGGGGCGCCGGGTGTCCGGCGGATCCCCGGTCCCGCGCGACGGGCGGGTCGGCGGAGAACGGCTCGGCGAAGCGGCACTCGCCGCCGCGGCAGCGCCGCCGGTGGGCTCCCCTACGGCGTTGACTGTGGCCACCACGGACGCTCATCGAATGCAACTCCCGGATGTGGAACGGGAATTGGGCGACAATTCGCTGCCGTACCGCGGAGATGTCACGGCCCGCCCCGAATCCCCCGTTGGTGACCGCGATCCGGCCAAGCCGGGGTCGGGCGGCCGGGCCCGCTGCCAGACTCGGCCCATGGGGATCAGCAGGGGGACCACCGGGCGCCGCGGCGCCGTCCACGCGCTTCTGGTGGGGATCAACGACTACGGACCGGACGCCGCCCACGCGGCCCTGCGCGGCTGCCGCAACGACGTCGCGGCCGTCCGCGAGTGGCTGGAAGAGAACGTCGCGGGGCCGCTGTCCGTACACGAACTGCTCGACGGCGACGCCACCCGGGCGGCGGTCACGGCCGCCGTGCGCGACCACCTCGGGCAGGTGGGGCCCGGGGACACGGCGCTGTTCTGGTTCTCCGGGCACGGCACGCACCTCGTCACCGGTGACGGGGGCCGTCCGCGCAAGGAGAGCGCCGGGCGGGTCCCGGCGATGGCCTGCGTGGACGGGCCGGTGCTCGACCGGGAGCTCGGGGCGCTGCTCGACGGCGTGGCGGCGGGAGGCGCGCACACGGTGGCGGTGATGGACTGCTGCTACTCCGGGGGCCCGACGCGGGACACCGCCCTCACCCCCCGCTTTCTCGCCCCCTCCCCGCGGTGGCAACTCCCGGACCCCGCAGAGCCGTTCGGCGCCGCGACGGCCGCTCGCGCCGGCGCCGGGGCGGCGCCGGCCCGCCGGTACGTGGTGCTCGGGGCCGGCCGGCCGCGTCAACTCTCGTACGAGAAGCGGATCGAGGGCCGGGTGCACGGACTGTTCACGTGGTCGCTGCTGGACGCGCTGACCTCCGGGGCCTGGTCCGGCGCGACCTACCGCGAACTGCTGGTGGCCGCCCACGGCCGCGTGCAGACCATGGAGGCGCGGCAGCACCCCGTGCTGCTGCCGTCGGAGCCCGGCGGGGTCGCCGACCAGCCGTTCCTGGGCGGCGCGGTCCGCACCTCCGCCCCGCATCTGCTGCGGCACGGCCGCGAGGGGTGGGAGGTGGACTGCGGCACCGCGCACGGCCTGCGCGGCGGGCGGAGCGCGGGCACGGAGTTCGCGGTCGCGGGCGAAGCCGTCCCGGCCTCCCGCACGGGACGGGTGCGGGCCGTCGACGTGCGCGTCGACCACACCCTGGTCGGCGCGTCCGGCTGGACGCCCGACGAGAGCCTGGTCTATCCGGTCGAGGTCTCCGCGCTGGCGCTGCCGCCCGCGACCGTCGTGGTCGACGACACCGCCGACCCGGCCGCCGGTCTGTGGCTGCGCGAGGCGATCGCCGGCGCGCACCCCGACGGTGGCCCGACTCCCCTGCTGCGTACGGAGGTTGTGGGCACCGAGGGCCACGGCGGTCTGCTGCGGCTGCGGGCGGTGCTGCGCGGCGGGCGGGCCGTACTGCTGCGGCGTGACGGCACCCCGGCCGTACCGCCGCTGCCGCTCACCGAGCGCGCCGACGCCCGCCGGGTGGTGGCGTGCCTGATCCACCTCACCCGCTGGCACCAGGCCCGCGCGCTGTCCAACCCCGCGTCCCCGCTGGGCGGTCTGGTACGGATCGAGGTCGTGCCGTGGGACGGCGGCCCGCCGCTGACCGCCGCGCCGGGCGAGGACGTGGTCGTGCGGTACGGCGGGGCGCCGGGCCGCCGGCAGGAGCCGTGGGTGTCGCTGCGTATCCGCAACACCTCGCGGACCAGGACGCTTTGGTGCGCCCTGCTGGATCTCACCGACAGTTACGCGGGCCACAGCGCGCTCTTCCCCGGCGGCTTCATCGGCCCCGGCCGGACCGGATTCGCCCTGGACGGCGACCCCGTACGGCTCTCGCTCCCGCCGTCGCGGCCGCCGCGGCCGGGGGCGTACGCGCGCGACTGGCTCAAACTCATCGTCGCGGAGGGGGAGTTGAACACGCTGCCGTTCCAGCTGCCGCCGTGGAACCCGGGCGGTCCCGCCACCGCGGGTCCGACGGGCCCGGCCGCCGACGGGGTGTGGCGGCTGGCCCCCGACGGCGCTCGGGACGCGGACGTGACGCCCGGCCAGTGGGGTACGGCGCCGACCGTGGTCCTGCGTACGGTCGTCCCACCGGCCACGGCCTCCGGTACGTGATCCCCGGGCCGGTCGCGCGGTTCGCCCGGTTTACCCGTCCGAAACACACACTGCGCACAATCGTCGGTATGAAGATCGAACAAGTCCCGTGGTCGGACCCCGACGCCACCGCGCTGCGCACCGCCCAGCGCGCGGAGCTGACCGTGCGCTACGGAACTCCGGACAGCGAACCCGGCGTAGCCCCGTCGGAGGCGGACATCGCGGTGTTCTTCGTGGCCCGCGCGGACGACGGCACGGCGGTGGGCTGCGGCGGGCTGCGCCACCTCGGCGACGGCGTCGGCGAGATCAAGCGGATGTACGTCGACCCGGCGTCCCGCGGCTCCGGCGTCGCCCCGCGCCTCCTGCTCGCCCTGGAGGAGTGGGCCCGCGACCGGTCCTGGACCAGCCTCCGCCTGGAGACGGGCAACGCCCAGCCCGACGCCATCCGCTTCTACACCCGCTCCGGCTACACCCGCATCCCCAACTTCGGCGCCTACGCCACGTCCCCCATCTCCCTCTGCTTCGAACGCCCCCTCTGACCACCCCCAGCGCCGACGTCCCCGCTCGGGAGGGGCGGGGTCAGAGGGAGGTGGTGGTGAAGTCGCGGAAGGTGAGTTCGCAGTTGTCGGCGCGGAGGCCGACGCCGCCCGGGGGGCGGAGGGGGCCCGGGGTGTGGTCGTCGGCGGTCAGTACGGCTCTGCCGTCGATCTCCAGGCGCAGCCGCACCGCGCCCGAGGAGCGGTTCTCCACGCTCGCCCGGATGTGGTGCCACGTGTCGTACGCGAAGCCGTGGGCGGCCTCCGCGAGCGTGGCGTAGTCGCCGCCGTTGGCCGCCGCCGCGTCGTGCGCGGGGACCTTCCGCTTGATGACGACCTGCCCGTCGCGGCGGCGGAAGCTGAGCGCGTACAGCTCCTCGGGGCTGTGGTAGCGCAGCCAGACGTGCCCGCCGTCGTAGTCCTGGAGGGGGGTTCGCGCGGTGGTGACCGGGCGGCCGACCCGGACCGCGCAGCGCACCTCGACGTCGCCGAAGTCGCGCCGCCGGGTCACCATGCGGAAGACCGCAGAGTCGGTGAACCGGGCCGAGTCCGCGCCGGTCTCGCCGCCGTCGGGCCGCCCGGTCCAGCCGTCACCGTCCTTGGCGAAGAGCGAGCCGCTGGTGACCGACCAGTCCGGGTCGTTGACGGCGTCGGGGGCGTGCGGGCTGCGGTACGCGTACTCGTTGGTGACCAGGCCCGACCGCCCGAACCGCGCCGCGAACGGCGGGCTCGCCGGCAGCGCCGGCTCCCCGCCCCCGCCGCGCGTCTCCAGCACGGCCGCGGCGCCCGCGGCGGCGAGCACCACACCGCTGCCGACGCCGAACAGCAGCCGCCGCGAGATCCCGCCGGACGGACCCGGCTCCGGGCCCACGCCCAAAGCCCGCGGGCCCGCGCCCTCGTACTCCTCCGCCCCCGTCACCCTCAGACCCCCGAAGCCACGGACGCCTCGATCAGCTCCGGCCACGTCCGCCGCGTCAGATCGCGGTACGCCGAGAACGCCACCCCACCGACCTCCCCCTTCGCGAGCAGATGCATCTGCGTGGTCTCGTCCACCGTGATCACCGTCGACCCGTCGCTGACGGCGACCGTGACCTTGTGCGAGGAAGCGGGGGTGAGCACCCGGGTGCCCACCAGATCCTGCTCGTCCGCGTCCCCGGAGAATACCTGCAACCGGTCCCTGGACACCTGCACGCTGATCGCCAGCGGGCTGCCGACCCGGACCCAGATCGCCCCGCTGACCCCGCTGGTGAGCAGCCGGTCCACGGTGCCGGACACCGTGTAGTCCGTCCACGCGCCGGTGGTGTCCGGCTGGAAGGCGCCGTAGACGGAGAGGTTCCGCCCGGTCCGCGGCTCGATACCGCTGTGCGAGACCCGCAGCGGCGCCTCCACCCCGGGCGCGCTGAGCCAGGTCGCCGCGGGGTCGAGCAGCGTCGCGTCACTGACCGCGAGTTGGTTCGCGCCGTCCTGCGGCCGGGCCGTGCCGCCCTCGCGCTCCATCTGCGTGATCCTGAGCGACTCGATGGCCGGCCACTCGACCCCGCCCCGGTTGGTGCCGACCCGGATGCCCACCCCGCCGGTGAGGTCCGCGCCCGTCAGCTTCGAGGTCCAGGTGAGCTTGGTGTCGCCGTCGACGGTGGCCGTGGTGATCGAGCCGCTGACCATCACCTTGAGGGTGTGCTCCTCGCGGATGGGAATGGTCTCGCTGCGCACCTGCTTGTTGTTGACCTGCATGCTCATCGTGCCCTGGCTGACGCTCACGGTGACCGGTTCCAGGCTGTCGGTCCGTACGGTCAGGGCGCCCTGGTTGGTGCCGTTGCCGAGGTTGCCGATCGTCGCGGTGGCCTCGTAGCCGGTCCAGTCGAGGCTGTTCTTCGGCCGGTAGTCGGCCGCCGCGTAACGGGCCTTGGCGGGATGCGTGCCGCCGCCGGTGAAGGTGTCGAGCGTGGTGACCTGCGTACGGTCGCTCTTGACCCACAGCTTGGGCGTGGACAGCGGGTCGTCGGCGTTCGGCGGGACCTGGAGCCACGCGGCGACCTCACGGAGCAACTCGTCGGCCGTGGTGGTCTTGACGACCTCCAGCCGCTGTACGGTGTGCGCGGCCCCGGCCCGCCGGCTGGCGGTGAGCGGCCGGCTGGAGACGTCCGTCATGGTGGCGAGGAAGTGCTTCTCCAGCAGCTTCTGGGCGGTCAGATCGGTATCGGTCACATTGGAGCGGTCGGTCGCCTCGGAGAAGGGGAACGCGAACAGCAGCGGCTTGGGCAGCCCGTGCCGGGTGATGTCGCTGATCGACCCGGTGATGTCCTTCTCGACCCGGGCGTGGTACTCCGCCACGGTCTCCAGCCGGTTCTGCTCGGGCAGCCACAGCCGGTTGGCCAGCATGGAGCCGACATGCCCGGCCGCGTCCACCGGGGCCCGGCGGTGCGAGTCCTGGGTGTGGTCCTGGAAGTCCCAACGGCCGGAGCCGGCCATCCGCTTGATCTCGTTCCAGGTCAGATAGTACGGGCGGTCGTGGTCCACCCGTCCGGTGATCAGGAACGAGGTCGCGTGCATGTGGTGCCGGGCCAGGATGCGGTCGCCGTACACCCACAGGCCGTTGGTGCCGTCGTCGAAGGTGATCAGCACCGAGCGCGGCGGCGCGACACCGCCGCGCAGATACGTGGCGAACTCGTCCGCGGTGAGCGTGCGGTAGCCCGCCTGTTCCAGCGCGGCCAGTTGGGCGTCGAACGCCTTCGGGGTGACGACGTACGGGCTGCTGCTGTGCGGGCTGATGTCGTGGTAGGTCAGCACCACGGGGGCGCCGGTGGCCGGCAGGCCCTTGGCCGACTTGGTCCACGCGGCGGCCTGGGCGCTGTCGATGTGCTCGGCGCTCAGCCCGGCCTGCGGGGTCATGTACTTCTGGTAGTGGTAGTACTCGGAGGCCGCGTAGAACGGCAGCGCGAGCACCGCCAGTGCCATCGCCATGAGCAGCAGGCGCAGCGGCCAGTGCGCCGGGCCCCGGCTGTGGCCGCTGTGCCGGGGGCCGAGGGAGGTTGGGCTGGTCACGGAAGGATGCTCCCCCGGGTGAGGACGACGGCGTAGACGCCGCAGACCACGGCGACGGACAGCAGGGCGGCGATCAACCGGCCGACCCTGCGCAGGAGTTCGGTCATTACGGAGTCCTCCTCACAGGGTCCTGGACCAGACGCCGCGCCGGATGGTCGCGAAGGAGTACGGCAGCAGCCAGGCCAGCAGCGTCGCGGAGAGCAGGCTCATCAGCGGCCGGTAGCGCCAGCGGGCGTCGTGCGGGTTGTCGATCTTGAACGCCAGGCCCCAGACGCAGCCCTTGAGCACCACTCCGCACAGATAGAGCAGGGTCAGGAACGCGGCGCCGTGCAGCGGGGCCCAGACGATGTGCCGGAAGGCCATCAGCGGCGCGGCCACCACCCACAGGGCGTGCCCGTAGTAGAGGCAGGCCGGGCCGAAGCCGCGCCGCCACATGAACGAGCCGGTGAAGAACAGATTCCGGATGAAGCTCTTCTTCCAGCGGATCTGCTGCTTCATGAACGGCCGGAAGTGCTCGGGGACGTTGGTCCACACCTTGGCCGACTGGACATAGCCGATACGCCACTTGCGCTCGGGGTAGTTCTGCGCGGTGACGAACGGCGAGTCCGCGTACTGCTCCTTGAGCTTCTTGCCGCGCCACTTCTGCCCGAGCACATAGCCGGTCAGCTGACGGTCGGTGGCGAAGCGGAAGGGCGCGCCCATGAAGCGGTCGCCGGCCCAGGCCGGGAGGTAGTTGTAGATGGCGTCGCGGCGGAAGACCGCGAGCGGTCCGGAGACGCAGGTGACCGAGCCGAAGGTGGACTCGGCGGCCTTGGCCACCCGGAACTGCCCCTCGTACCAGACGTCCTGGGCCTTGGTGAAGATCGACGCCGTGACGTTGAGCGCCCGGCAGTGGCCGCTGACCGCGCCGAGTTCGGGGTGGTCGACCAGTGACTGCACACAGCGGCGCAGCGCGTCGGGCGCCATGATGCAGTCGGAGTCGGTGAAGGCGATGACATCGCCGTCGGCCAGCTCGCAGGCGCGGACCAGGGCGTGCTTCTTGCCGAGGTTCTTCTCCAGGTTGATCACGGTGATGCCCAGCTCGACCGACAGCCGTTGCAGGATCTCCCGGGTGCCGTCCTCGGAGAGGTCGTCGACCACGATGATCTGGAGATCGGGGTAGTCGCTGTCGGCCATCGAGCGGACACAGTCCTCGATGCACTCGGCCTCGTCCTTGACCGCGAGCAGGAAGCTCACCCGCGGCACGTCCGGCAGGGACGGGAACGAGCCGAGGTTGCGCGGCCGCTTGCGGAGCGTACGGGTCGAGGGGTCGTCGTAGCGGCTGTAGGCGATGAAGAGCATCGCGATCGTGCCGACCAGCACGGTGAAGCCGTAGCCGAGGATGAGCGGGCTCTGCAGCAGCCGGGGGGCCTCGCGGGCCAGCACCAGCAGCAGCGGCAGCAGACACAGCAGGGTGAGCACCCGTCGCACACCGTGGCGGATCGCGGGGTGCATCCGGTCGAGCGAGCGGCGGACCGGGCCGGGCGGGCGGACGGCCGCCTCGGCGGAGCGCAGCGGCGGCAGCGGCCGCGGGGTCCGCGCGGGACGCGGGACGCTCGCCGTAACGGGCGGCGGCGCCTGCCGCGGGATGTGCGTCCCGGTCTCGGGCCCGCCGTAGTGCCCGGCCGCCGCGGGGGCGAGGGCCGGCACGGGTACGGAGTCGTACGCGGCCACCGAGTCCCAGTCGTACGCGGGACGCTCGGCGTGCTCGTAGGCCGGCAGCTCGGCGTGGTCGTACGAAGCCGGCGGAGCGTACGCGTACGGCGGCTCGGTGTACTCGTGGGGCGCGGGCTCGGCGTAGTCGTACGTGGGCGGCGCGGGGTACGGGTCCTGCGGGGAGTGCCCGCCGTACGCCTGACCGCCGCTCCGACCGCCGTTCGCCTGTCCCTCGCTGTCCTTGTCCGGGTCCGTGGTCTCGCGGAACCAGGCGTCGCTCACAGGACCGCCTTCGCGGGGACGCCGGCCAGCCGGTAGGTCGCGTCCAGGACGTCCACGCGTCCGTCGAGCCACGCCAGGTCGGCACCCGGGTGGACGGTGTGCACCAGCACCAGGTCCCACGGCTGGTCCTCGGGCGCGGCCACGCTCTCCTGGAGCACCCCGCCCAGCCGCGCGGTCCGCACCAGCGGATCGGTGAAGCGCACCTCGGCGCCGGCGGCGGCCAGCTCCTCGATGATCTCCAGCGCGGGCGACTCGCGCAGGTCCGCGACGCCGGGCTTGTAGGCGATGCCGACGACCAGGACGCGCGCGCCGACCGTGGCAAGACCCCGCTCGCCCAGCAGCTCGCGCACCCGGCGGACCACCATGCCGGGACGGCCGGCGATGGCGGTCATGGCGGCCTCGATCACCGGCGAGGCGGTCCGCTCGGCGCGGAGCTGCCAGAGCAGGTAGTGCGGGTCGCAGGGTATGCAGTGCCCGCCGACGCCGGGTCCCGGGTAGAAGGGCATGAAGCCGTACGGCTTGGTGGCCGCGGCCTCGATCACCGGGATCGGGTCGATGCCGAGCGTGCGGCAGTTCTCGGCGAACTCGTTGGCCAGCGCGATGTTGACCGCGCGGAAGGTGTTCTCCCACAGCTTGGTCATCTCGGCGGCCTCGGGCGAGGGCAGGACGTGCACCGAGGGGGCGGTACGGGCCAGCACCGCGGCGGCCCTGTCGGTGGTCTCACGGCCGGTGCCGCCGACCACACGCGGAGTGGTGTCCTGGGTGTGCCGGGCGTTCCCGGGGTCGATCCGCTCGGGCGAGAAGGCCACGAAGATGTCCTCGCCGACCACGAAGCCGCGGGCGGTCAGCGGCTCGACCAGCAGGTCACGGGTGGTGCCGACGTAGGTGGTGGAGGTCAGCATCAGCAGCTGACCCGGCACGGCGTGCTCCACGACCGAGGCGCAGGCGGCGCTGAGGGCGCCGAGGTCCGGGACCAGGTGACGGTCGACCGGGGTGGGCACGCAGACGAGTACGGTCCTGGCGCGGGCCAGCGCCGCCGGGTCGCCGGTGAGCGTGAACCGGGGGTCGCCGGCGTGGGCGGCCAGGCGCTCGCGGTCGCTGGGCAGAAGGTCGACGTCGCCGCCGCGGATGTCGTCCAGGCGGCGGGCGCTCACGTCGAGGCCGATGACCTCGTTGCCCGCGGCGAGCAGGGCGAGCGCGGTGGGGAGTCCGACGTAACCGAGGCCGACCACCGCCACGGCCCCCTGCGCGGCATCCTCCTCGGGATTCCGGTCGGCGGTCTCGCCGAGCGTGTCGTCGGGGTGGAGGAGATGCAGTGACATGAAGACTCCGCGGACGAACGAATGTGATGCCGGTCGACCGACACACAGGCGTTGCCGCGAACCTCGCGCCGTGACCCCCCACGTGAACTGCCGCCAAGCCGCGTAAGCATCTGCGAGGCACTGTCTTGGGTCAAGCTTGCTCCAAGCACTGCATAACGATGCAAAGCAGACATTCGCCCGGTGTCTCATGTGGCGCCACCACGGCGTACGGCATCATGATCAGCGTGGAGAGCGAACTGGCGCGGCGACTGGTGCCCGACGGGCTGTGGGCGACGGTGGAGCCGCTGCTCCCGCCGTTCGCCCCGCGCCGCCAGGGCGGCGGCAGCGCGCCCGTGGACGAGCGGGCCGTGTTCACGGCGGTGGTCTACGTGCTGACCGACGGGTGCGCCTGGCGGGGGCTGCCGCCGTCCTTCGGGGTGTCCCCGGCCACGGCGCACCGCCGTTTCACGACGTGGACCGAGGCGGGCGTGTGGCGGCGCCTGCACCGGGCGGCCGCGGACGGGTCCGCGGCCGCGACGGCGGCCGAGCCGACGGCGGGGTCGGGGCCGGCGGGCGGGTGCGAGCTGGACTGGGTGGCGGCGATCGCCGCGGCGGCGACGGCCCGGGGCCGGCGGGCCACCACATGAGACGGCGCCGGACGGTGCACACAGCCCGTTTTAGCTCGACTTGATGCTAAATAATGATCGATCGTGGAACATAATTATGTGATGAAGTTGTGATGATTGACCGTTCTACCACTGAGCCCCACCACAACCCAAGTGACCCAAGCGCCCCCTGTTGCACCACCCACGAGCGCGAGCAATAGGGCCACGAGAACCGCGCGCCCAGCCCCCACCGACCCGCACCCGCAAGGGGCGCGAGGAACCGCGCGCCCAGCCCCCCACCGGCCGGTGGCCAAGGACCCACCCGCAAGGGGCAGCGCCCCGTAAGGGGCGCGGGGAACTGCGCGACCAGCCCCCACCGGCTGGCAGCCGGACGACGACCGCAAGGGGCACCCCCTCAGGGGCGCGAGGAACTGCGCGCCCAGCCCCCACCGGCCGGTGGGAAACGGCCCTCACGGTTCCTTCACATCCGCCCCGCCCGGGCCCGGGCCACATAGACCGTGTTCGCAGCCGAGCGCCCCTGCAAGGGATTCTCAAACCCCACCACATGAGCCACCCCCTCCCCGAAAACCCCCAGAAGCCCGGCCATGAACCCCTGATCCGGCGGATCGTTCGACCAGAGCGCGAACACACCCCCGGGCCTCAGCCGCGCGGCCAGCGCCCTCAGCCCGTCCTCCCGATAAAACCCCGCATGGCTCGCGTGCAGAACGTGCCGCGGCGAATGATCGACGTCCAACAAGATCGCGTCGAAGCGCCTCCCCGGCGCCTCGGGGTCCAGCCCGTCCCCCTCCTCCCCGACCATCGCGAAGAAGTCCCCCTCGACGAGTCGGCACCGAGGATCGGCCGCCAGCCCCGCCCCCATGGGCACGAGCCCGCGCCGATGCCACCCGATCACCTCACCGATCGCGTCCACCACGATCAGTGACCCCACCCGCGGATCGTCCAGCGCCGCCCGCGCCGTATAGCCCAGCCCCAGCCCGCCCACGGCGACGTCCAGCGCATCGCCCTCCGCCTGCGCCAGGCCGAGCCGGGTGAGGGCGACCTCGCCCTCGGTGAAGAGGCTGGACATCAGGTACTCGTCGCCGAGCTTCACCTCGTAGACGTCCTCGCCGGACGCCGGGTCCCGCCTGCGCCGCAGGCTGATCTCGCCCCTCGGCGTCGGCTGCCAGTCCAGCTCCTCGAAGCGCGCGCTCATCCGTTCACCCTTCTCCAGGGGCCGGTCGGGGCCCCGCCACCGTGAGCGTCGCTCCGGCCCCGGCAACCTACCGGCCCGCGGGCGCCCGGCGCGGCCCGCCCCGACGCCCGCCGCTCCGCCGGCCGCGGGCCTGTCGTACGGCCGCCGCGGGCCCGCCACCCGCCCGCCGCAGCCCGCCGGGGCCCGCCGGGGCCCGCAGAAACGGGCCGTACGGCACCCCCTGAATTCGACCACATACCGCGTTTTTCCGGTCACGCGGAATGACCGCCGGGAGGCCGCCGTGTGACCTCCTCTATAGGACGTGCGTCACATACTAAGCAGCTTAGTGGGCCGTACTCCCGTCATATGGCGAATGCATGCCGATCCCTCTGCACCTCACCGTTCCGCTACGCCTCCGGGTCGTAGGCGGGGGCGTTGACCTTTGAATTCGGAACCTTTAACAATTCACTGGTCCGCGAGTAACGGAAGAGGTAATCCCTAAATGCAGCTCCCCACGATCCCGAAGTTCTCCTCGTTCAACCGTCTGTCCAAGAAGCGCAAGTACACGGCAGTCGGCGCAGCCGCCGCCGCGGCACTGGTGCTGACGGTCACGGGCCTGGAGGCCACCGCAGGGACCGCGTCGGCGTCCGCCGGGACCGCGTCCGCGACATCGAAGACCACGTCCGCGAAGGCGGCGGGCGACTCCACCGGGTTCTCGGCCCTGACCGGCGACGGCGACCACGTCAAGAACATCGACGCGAAGGCCGGTGTGGCCTCGCAGCACGTTCTGAAGGCCGCCACGCCGAAGAAGGCCGCTCCCAAGCCCGTCGTCCCCGCGGCGAAGAAGCCGCACACCACCACCGCGAAGAAGCACGCGACCGAGGCCGCGAAGGCCGAGCACGCCAAGAAGGCGACGACCGCGAGCCGCTCCGCGAAGCGGGCCGAGGCCCCCAAGAAGGTCACGGTCCACAAGTCGACCGTCGCCGCGCCGAAGAAGACGCACACGGTGGCGCCGAAGACAGCGGCCAAGAGCTACCCGAACAACCTGGACGGCTGGATCCGCCAGTCGCTCGACATCATGCACTCGAAGGGTATTCCCGGTACGTACGAGGGAATTCACCGCAACATCATTCGTGAGTCGAGCGGTAACCCGAAGGCGATCAACCTGTGGGACATCAATGCCCGCAACGGCATTCCTTCGAAGGGTCTGCTCCAGGTGATCAACCCGACGTTCAACCGGTACCACGTGTCCGGTACGTCGTGGGACATCTACAACCCGGTCTCGAACATCACAGCGGCGTGCAATTACGCTGCCGCTCGTTACGGCACGATGGACAACGTGAACTCCGCGTACTGATCCATCCGTCCCGCACCCGGCCCGGGTCCGCTGCCCCCGCAGCGGCCCCGGGCCGCTCCACGTCCCGGCCCGCCGAACGTCCCGCCAGGGGCGCTGGGGGTACCCCCAGGCGAAGCTCTGGGGGCGGAACTGCGCGCCCAGCCCCCACCGGCCCGCAGCCGGCCATCCAGCCTGAGGGGGCACGGCCCCGTTAGGGGCGCGGGGAACTGCGCGAGCAACCACCACCGGCCGGTAGCCGGAAAACCACCCCAGGGGGCACGGCCCCGTCAGGGGCGCGAGGAACTGCGCGAGCAACCACCACCGGCCGGTAGCCGGAAAACCACCCGCAAGGGGCTGCCCCCTGGGGCTGGGACCCGACCGCAGGCCCGTGACGGGCTGAGCGCGCAGTTCCTCGCGCCCCTGCGGGGGCGTTAGTGGGAGAGGGCGCGGGCGAGGCGGTCGAGGCGGGGGGCGTCGAGGGGGGTGCGGTGGGCGAGACGGTTGCGCGCGTCCCAGAAGACGCGCAACCGTTCCGCCTCCGTACGCTTCAGCGAGACGTCCGCGTTGACGTGCGCACCCCACATCGCACCGAGCTCCAGACCGCTCAGCCCCCTCGCCGTACTCTCCGCGACAGGCACCACGACCCCACCCACCGGACGCGACCGGTAACGCTCGGCCAGCTGGGCGAGCGGCAACCGCGACCTCACCCGTATCACCTCCGTGAAGTCCTCCCGCGCGTCGTCCAGCAACGGCAGCAGCGCCCGGTTCTGCGCGAGCCAGACCCGCTTGCGCAGCGTGTCCTCGTGCTCACGCCCGAGCTCGCGCCGCGGGTCGTACCGCAGCTGCCCGTCCCACGCGTCGACCTGGCCGGCGTTCCAGGCGGGCCGTATCGCCATGTCCGGCTGCTGGACCGAGCTGCCCGCCCGGTCGCTCCTCCCGAGCACCGGGTACCCGACCCCGCCCGACGCCGACGCCGAACCCGACGCCGTATCCGCCCCCGGCCCCGCCGCCCCCACCGCCCGCAGCAGCGCCTCCGGCAGACTCTCCGGCACCCCGTCCCACCCGGCCGCCAGCTCCGCCGCGACGTCGAGGAAGGGCCCGCAGACCTCGACGATCGTCGCCTGCGTCACGAACTCCAGCAGCCGCCGGTGCGCGGCAGGCCCCGGCCGGCTCGGCCGGGCGGTCGAGACGACGGTCGCGGTGTCGAGCCGGCCGACCGCGCCCCACCACCAGTGGACGCCGATGTTCTCCCGGGCCATCTGATCGGGCAGCTCCGGCGGCAACGCCGAGTACGTGGCCAGCACCAGCAGCCGCGGCCGGGCGCCCGGCGGAAGCCCCGCCTCCTTGACCGCCGCCGACAGCCTGCGCAGCAGATCCGTGGCCACCGTGGAGACGGCCTCGTGCCAGGCCCTGACGACGATCACCCGGGTCTCGGCGGCCGTCCCCGGGCCGCCGCCGGTCAGCCGGCTCAGGATCTCCTCCATCCGGTCCTCCGGCTCACCGGCGGCCTCGCGCGGCATCGCGGGCAGCTCCTTGGCGAGCCGCCCGAGCAGATCGGCGTCGGCCCGTACGGGAGGCGGCACGACGCGGTCCTCGGCCGCCGCCGGGGCCCGCGGGGCGGACCCGAAGCCCGCCAGCCCGTCGTCGTAGTCCAGCAGCGCGTCGGCGCCGCCCCACACCGTGGGCGCGAGCGCGGGCACCGACGCGGGCCCGGCGAGGGCTGGCGCCTCCCCCGGGTCCGCGCCCGCCTCTCCGGGCGCGACCAGCAGAAAGTCCCCGAGTTCGTGCAGCAGCTCGTCCATCAGGGCCTCGGCCCCCACCCCCTGGTGCCCGATCTGCGCGTCGGGCACCAGCCACAGACAGCTACGGCCCGCCCGCAGATCGTCGAGCAGGCGGCGCAGCCACAGCCGTACCCCCGGCAGGGACGTCGTCCCCACCGGTGACCCGACGCTCACCCCGCGCCCCCGAGCCCCGCGTCCCCGAGCCCCGCGCCCCGCCGGCCGGCCGCCGGGGCCCCCGCGACCGAGACCCCCGCGACCGGCGCGTCCCGGAGCGTCGTCAGCGCCCGGAAGGTGACGCGGTCCAGCGCGTACCCGTCGTCGCCGTCGTCCAGCACGCCCAGCTCGGTGAGGCGCCGCATCAGGGTGTGCACGTCCGCCGGCGCCAGGCCGGTGACCGAGGCGATGTCCGCGACGTTCGCGCCCTCGCCAGGGTCCACGTACCCCGTCCAGCCGGTCAGCAGCTTGACCAGGGAGTCGTCGAGGTTGACCCGGGCCAGATGGCCGCGGGCGGCGTCGACCGTGGCCGTGAACTCGTCCGTCCGCTGGAGCGCGGCCTCCAGCGTGGCCCCCTCGCGCGAGGTGCGGTGGACCGTACGCTCGACCAGGTTCGGCCAGCCGCCGGTGACCTCCACCAGGCGGCGCCGCTTGTCCGGCGTGTCGAACGGGCACTCCGGCCAGGCCCGCAGACTGTCCGCGCTCCACCGCTCCGGGTGGACGACCGTGGTCACCCGCTCGTCCGCGCGCCCGTCCCACAGCACCGGGTCGACCAGCAGCACCGCCGCCCGGTGCTGGTTCGTGGCCGGGCGCGAGACATGGGCGTGCAGCCGCCGTACGCAGTCGTCGAGCGCGGGGCCGTCGCAGCCGTGGAGGTCGGCCAGGATCACGCTGTGCCTGCGCTCCCTGGCGGCCTCGGCCAGCACGTCCGCGAGGTTCTTCACCGTGGCCGGCCGCACCTGGAGGCCCCGGGCCTCGGAGTACGACCGTACGGCCGCGCTGACCAGTTGCGGCCCGTAGACGGCGGCCAGGCCCACCACCGACACCCCGGCGCCCGTGACCTGGTGGAGCTGATGTTCCGTCAACGGGCTGTAGCGCGAGATGCCCTGTGCGTCGTGGCCCACGAAACGCCGGGAGAAGCGCGGGTTGTAGTCGTACGGGAGGTCGAACTCGGTCTGGCGCAGTTCGAGTTCGAGGTCCTCACGGGTGCCGAGCATGTGGACGACGTTCGGGCTGCGCACCGCGTAGTGCCGCCGGTCGGCCTGCCGGATGAGCAGGCCGAGGCCCTCCATCTCGTCCAGGTAGATCTGGACGTCGCTGGCGGTCAGCGAGGTGAAGCCCTCACGCCAGTGCTGCTTGGCCATGCTCAGCAACTCGTCTGCGCGGTAACCCCGGTTGAAGCCGTCCATCTGGCTGCGCAGGGCGATCACCAGGGCGAGTACGCGGTAGCGGTCCTCCAGGTTGATCGTGATCCGCAGCCGCTCGGCGATGTGCCGGTGCACCGACTCGGAGTTGGCGACCGCGCGCACGTCCTCCTCGGTCACCACCGCCGGCCACCGCGCCGAGCCGAGCGGCTTCTGCCGGAGGGCGACGACCAGTTGCTCGCAGAAGATCTGCACCAGGCACGCCTGGTAGTTGGTCGCCGCGAGCACCCGCCAGACCAGCTCCGGCCGTTCGAACCGGTAGCCGAACGCGGCCATCGGTTCGACCACCAGCCGCTGCGCCTCGGCCGGCTTGAGCGGGCCGATCAGCACATCGGGACCGCCGTGGGTCAGCGGGACGTTGGACAGATGGCTGAACCGCTGGACCTGGTGGAGACCCGCGAAGACGACCTTGAAGCGCCGGTCGGTGCGGTCCATCAGCCCTTTGAGCCGCAGGACGTTGGGGAAGGTGGCCTCGCCGCCCCGGCCCGGCACCGGCTTGGAGTCCGCGGTGAGGAAGGCGTCGGCCTCGTCGGCCAGGACCAGCACCCGCCGGCCCTGGTCCTCCTCCAGCCACTCCTGCACCTTGCTGAGCAGCACATCGGGCCCGACCTCGGAGGACACCTTGGCGCCGAGCACGCCCACCCGTTTGAGCTCGTTCGCCAGCACCCGCCAGATCCGCTCGGCGGGCTCGGCCTCCCCGACCCCGCGCGCCTTCAGATCGAGGTAGACGGCCTTGCGCAGCGGATTGCTCGGGAAAGTCGCCTCGACCTTGCGCAGCAGCGCCGACTTGCCCAACTGCCGTCCGCCGTAAAGGAAGAGGGCGCCGAGCGGATCGGTCACGGTCGCCATCTCGCGGCTGCGCCCGTAGAACACCTCCGGCGGCACCAGCCCGGCCACGAAGGGCGTGTACGGGTTGAAGGCCGTCCACGGCAGCGTCACCCGCTGCGCGGCCCGGAAGGAGTGCGGCGAACGCGCGGCCACCCACCCGAAGACCGCCGGGTCGACCACCAGCGCCTGCTGGGAGGACGTACGGGCCTGCGCGGCCAGATCCCTGCGGCCCTGGAGCCCCAGCGGGTAGAGGTAGATGATCAGGCACGCGCCGGTGTCGCTGCTGTCCAGCAACTCCAGCGGACTGCGCCCGCGTTGCTCGTTGGAGACCACCAGGATGGTGAAGGCCGACGCCGCCGACCCCAGCGCCGCCACATAGCCCGGCGCCGTCCCGCCCGAGGTCACCCGGGCCGTCAGCCGCAGCACGCCGACCACCTGCCGCCGGTGCTCACGTACCGGGGTCTGCCGGCATTCGAGACCGAGCAGGCTCAGCACCGACGGGACATGCCGCTGCCATTCCGAACCGAGGGTCTGCGGACGGCACAGCGCCTCCCAGGAGCCGAGCGCGCTGCGGGCCGCCTCGGTGAGCGGCTTGCCGTCCAGGAAGCGTTCGGCCCAGGGCCGCGCCGAATAGCCGCGCGGGCCCGGCTTGGTGCGCGGCGGCGCCTCCATTCCGGCGGCGAACTGGGCCAGTTCGGCACCCCAGTCCGTACCGCTCCAGTCCGGCAGCGGGTCGCCCTTGCGCAGCAGGGCCAGGCACTCCTCGGCCGTGACCGTGTCCCCGGCCTCCAGCAGCGCGATCAGCCGGGCCTCGTCCTCGGCGGGCAGATTCAGCTCGCCCAGGCTGCCGCGCAGGCGCTGGACGTACTCCGCCACCCGCGCGCGCAACTCGCCCTCCAGACTCCGCAGATCCGCGATCGTCTGCCCGAAGGCGCCCTCCGGCGTAGTACGGCTCAGCTGCTCCAGCCGCCCGTCGAGCGCGCGTTCGGTCTGCGGGCTGAGGTTCTGCTGCGTCCGCAACTCGGCCAGCAGCCCGTACGCGACGCGGTGCGCCTCCCGGTGCGCGTTCTGCCAGCGTGTCCACTCGGCGTCCCGCAACTGCCGCCAGCCGCTGGGCACCGAGTCGAGACCGGCCGGGACGGCCGGGACACGGTCCTGCTCCAGCGCGGCGACGAAGAGGTCGGCCAGGTGCAGATCGCCGCGCTCGACGTACGTCCGCAGGACCGCGCGCGTCTCGACCGGGCCCAGCAGGGTCAGCACGGCCTCGGCGAAACCGGGCTCGTCGGGCAGCGGCTCACCGTCGGGGCTGCGCGGCAACGAGGCCGCTGCCAGCAGGGGTTCGCTGCCGGGCCGGTCGCCGCCGCCGTCACCGTCACCGGGGTGGCGCTCGCCGTGCTCGGTGACGGGGACGAGCGTCGCGGGCCGGTCCTCGCCCAACAGCCAGGCGAACAGCCGGAACGCGGCCGCGCCCTCGACGGTCGACGGCGGCTCCGAACCCCGGACCGCGTCCAGCGCGTGCCGCAACCCGACCACGGTGTCGGTGCGTTCGTCGACCGCAGGCGCCGCGAGCGCCCGGGACCGGGACACCAGATCGGACACCTGGCCGATGCAGCGCAGCAGCGCCCGCTTGGCGGCGGCCTCGATCGGCTCCCTGGCCTGCTTCGGGGTGCGGATGGCGGCGTCCGCCTCCTCGATCATCCGCTCGGCCGCGCCGCGCTTGCGGAACAGCTCCCAGATCTCGTCCAGTTCGGTCGCCCGGCCCCGGCCGCCGGCCCAGGCCGCCACCGTCGCCAGCGCCTTGCCCAGGGGCTGTTCGGTCTGGAGCAGCCGGGACTTGACCTGGGTCGCGCGGTTGTAGCCGATCCGCTGCCGGGGCAGGTCCGCGAGCGCGACGGCGGCCTCCTCGGCCAGGCTCTCCCGGCTCAGCAGGGGCTCGCTGTCGGGGCCGAGCCAGGTCACGGCGGGGTCGAGCCGCTGGTAGTGCCGCAGCACCTCGGCCGCCCGCGCGACCAGCCGCACCCAGGGGCCGGGCAGGGTCGTGACGGCCGGGTCGGTCTGGATGATCAGGTCGTTGGGCCAGCCCGCGAGCAGGCTGGCCCGCAGCGAGGCGACGACCGCGAGCGTGAGGGCCGGCCGGTCGCTCTGCAACGCGTCGAGGTCGGGGTCGAACCCGGTCATCACCTCGGCGGCCTCCTCGCCGGTCCGGCAGGAGAACGCGGCGGCGGCGAAGGCGAGGCACTGGGCGCGGTGGGCGGGCTCGGCGGAACCGGCGGTCAGCCAATAGGCCTCGGTGAGGCGGCCGTCGAGGACGAGACGGGCGACGGGGGCGGGGTCCTCGGGGCCGAGGTGGGCGAGGGCGGCGGTGGTCGGGTCGAGGGCCGACCACGGGAGGAGGCCGGGGGGCGCGGGTTCGGCGACGGGGGCGGGTTCAGGCGCCTGGTCCTCGCGGACGGCGGGCGGTTCGTTCGCGTCCGCGTCGGTGTGGGTCTCCGGTACGTCGTCGCCCGCGCCCGGCTCGGGGGTCTCGGGGGCCAAGTCCTCGTGGACGGGCGGCGGTTCGCTCGCCTCGGCGTCGGTGACGGGCTCCGGTACGTCATCGCCCGCGCCCGGCTCGGGGGCCTGTTCGGGCGCCGAGTCCTCCGGGGCGGCGGACGGTTCACCCGCCTCCGCGTCGGTGTGGGCCTCCGGTACGTCGTCGCCCGCGTCCGGCTCGGACGTCGTGGCCGCTACGTCCGGCGTGGCCGTTACGTTGCGCGGGGCCGGTACGACCGGCGGCGCGTCCCGTACCTCGGGCCCGTCCCGTAAGCCCGTCTCGACCGCCACGGCCGGCTCGGGCCGTACGACCTGCTCGGCCGGTGCCTCGGGAGCGGCCGCCTCCGGTGCGGCGGGCTCGCGTACGCCCGGCTCACGTACGGCGGCCTCACGTACGGCGGCCTCGGGTGGTGCGGACAGCTCCGCGATCCGTTCCTCAAGGAGGGCGACCGACTGCCGCAGCGGGTCCACATGGGGAGCGCCGGGCGGGGCCGCGTCCAGGACGGCACGCAGCTGGTCGCGTTGCTCGGTCAGCTTCGCGCACTCGGCCGCGCGCTCCTCCGCCTCCCGGGTCCGCGCCCGCAACTCCTCGGCGATGCCGCCAAGTTCCGCGAAGCCGTCGTCGGCCGCCCACGTGTGGCCGCCCGCCGCGAGCCAGGTCGTGAGTTCGGCCCGCTGCCGTGCCCAGACCGCCAACTGCCCGGCCAACGTGCTGTCGAACTCCCGCCCCGCGTCGATCCGGGCGACCGCCTCTTGCAGCACCTCGATCAGCGAACCCGCGTGCCCCTCCAGGGCAGCGGTCCGATCGGCCAGATTCCGCTCGGTCACATCGCCCGCCCGGCCGTCGGTCACATCGTCCGATCGGCCCTCGGCCTCGTCGTCCGCCACGACACCGTCCTCATCGTCGTCTTCCGATGTACCGCCGGGGAGTTGTGCCGCTCGCAGCAGTTCGTCCCAGTGCTCCGCGACCAGCGGGCCGCTGGGGTGCTGCCCGGACACCATCCCGTACATGGCCAGTTGGGCGAGTACGGGTTCGAGTCGGCCGAATATCCGCGCGAGCGTGGACGGTTCCGGTTCCTTGAAGTCCTGCTCCTCGAAGCCGAACACCTGCGTCAGCTGAAACTCCGCGTACGCCACGCCGAACTGCGCGACGCTCTTGATCTCCCGTGCCGTGGCGCGCCCCAACCAGGCGCGGGCACGCAGAATCTCGCGCCGACCGGCGTGAAGTGCCCCACCGCTACGAGACGTTCCGACCCCGCACGCATACGGCAGGGGTCCCGGGAGCAGCAGCAATTCGCGCAGCTCGGCGTCGTGCAGTCCGGTCAGCCATAACCTCAGGCCACCACCCGCGTTCGCCATGCGGAGATCCTGCCAGAGCCCCCACCCCCGGCCAACCGATTCGCCCCGCTCCGACCGCGTGGCGTCATGACGGACCGGCGATCACCCACGGTGACAACCCAGCGACCTCGCCCTTTCCGGCACCGCGTCGGGTCCCCCTTTCGAGTCAATCCGTAACGAGCCATTTACGGAGTGAGATCAATCACGTTAGTCTTGTGCGCAGTCGGGAGGTAGTACCGCGCAGAACGAGGGGGTTGACGATGAGCAACAAGTACGGAGAGTGGTTGCGCTCGCAGCGCAGGTCGGCGGGTCTCACACAGGAGGCGCTGGCCCAGGCGGCGATCATGACGCGCTCGCACATCGCCCACATCGAGGCGGGTCGCCGTATCCCGTCGAAGTCGGACGCGCTGCGCCTGGACAAGGCCCTCAACACGGGTGACGTGCTGAGCAACTTCCGGCCGAGGCAGGACGAGGATGCGATCGCCGACTACTTCGAGGCGGCGCGCGAGCTGGAGCAGCAGGCCACGGAGATCCGTGAGTACGGTCTGGCCTACGTGCCCGGCATTCTCCAGACCGAGGCGTACGCGCGGGTGGTTCTGAGCAACACCCACCCGCCTCGGAGCAGCGAGGATCGTGACGGTCATGTCGTCACCCGAATGGAGCGGGGGAAGATCCTTTCCGACCCCTTGACGCCCGTAGTGTGGGCCCTACTGGACGAGACGATCCTCCGCCGCCCGATCGGCGGTCCGGACGTCATGGCCGAACAGCTCATGCACATCGTCGACCTGGTCGAGAGCGAGCGGATTCGTGCGCACGTCCTGCCGTTCGGTCTGGGCGTCCACCCGCTCATGCAGGGGATGCTGACGCTGATGTGGTTCGAGGACCAGCCTCCGGCCGCGTACAGCGAAGGCGCGGCCTTCGGCAGGGTGCACGACTCTCCGGCTGTGGTCCAGCAACTCCAGAGCGTCTACGATTTGGCACTGGGCGACGCACTGCCGCTGCACGAGTCACTTGCCCTGCTGCGGGCCACGGCGAAGGATTACGGACACTATGACTGAGCACCTCATCGCGGACGCGTCGGCGCTGAACGGCTGGCGCAAGTCCTCGTACAGCGGTAACGAGGGGGGCAGTTGCGTCGAGGTTCTGGACCACCACACCGTCGGCGTCCCGGTCCGCGACTCCAAGAACCCCCACGGCCCGGCCCTCGTCCTCCCGCCCGCCGCGTGGTCCTCCTTCCTCACGGCCGTAAAAACGGACACCCTCTCCGCCCACAGCCAGTAAGGGCGTTGGTCCGGCCCGGCGCTGTCGGTGCCGTGCGCTTCAGCTCTACTCGGAGCGACCTGCGGCACAAGGCCAACCGTCATCTCGTAGGGTCGAACTGGCGCCGGTCGGCAAAGCCCCATTCGGCCTCGGCCGCGACTTCGAATGCCCGAGGGCCCGAGGCGAGGCGGGTCAGAACGCCCAGGAGCAGTTTGTGCGAGACGGCAATGATGCCTCCGCCCTGCTCCGCAGCGGTCGCGGACAGGTAATCGGCACAGTGGCCGGCCCTGTCGTGAAGGTCGGCGAGGCTCTCTCCGTCCAGGCAGGAGACCGAGGGGTCGGCCGCGCGCTGTTCTCGCCAAACGAGGTAGGCGGCCGGATAGTTGTCTGGCGTACGGCCCAGAATGACGCTCGGTGCACGCCACTCGGTCAACAGGGCGGAAGTCTCGATCACCGGCAGGCCGGTGAGGTGGGACAAGAGGTCCGCGGTCTGCCGGCCGCGCAAGATCGGGCTGGTGATGATCCCGCTGACGTCGTCCGGCAGAGGCAGTGAGCGTCGGATCTGGTCTCGCCCCTCGTCGGAGAGGGCCGCGTCGGGTGGGGCGTGGTGGCCGGGGCGGTGGCCCTCGTAGGCGCCGTGGCGCATGAGCCAGATGTCAGCCAAGGAGCCAGCCTCCGTCGACCCGGAGGGTGTGGCCGGTGATGAAGGCGGCGCCGTCGGTGGCGAGGAAGGCGACGGCTGCGGCGATGTCAGCCGGGTGACCCCGGCGCTGGATGCACTGGCGCGCGAGTTGGCGCGCGTTCATCGCCTCGGGATCGGGAACTACGGCGTCTTCGGCAGGGACGCGGATGGAGCCGGGGGCCACACAGTTGGCGGTGATGTTGACCGGGCCGAGTTCGCGGGCGAGGGCGCGGGTGAGTCCTTCGAGACCTGCTTTGGCGCTGATGTAGCCGGAGAGATCGTGGCGGCCGACGGTGGCGAGGACAGAGCCGAGGGTGATGATCCGGCCCCACCCACCGGAGGCCATGTCGGGAGTGAGTTCGCGGGCCAGAAGGTAGTGGCTCGTGAGGTTGGTGGCGAGCATGTCGTCCCAGACTTCGGGGGTCATTTCCGCCCAGGCGGTACGGGGATAGGCGCCCGCGTTGCTGATGAGGATGTCGATGGGTCCTGGGCGTTCGCCGGCCTCAAGGCAGAGAGCGCGCACCGCAAGAGGGTCCCGTAGATCCGCTTCCAGGGGACGTGCGGTTCCGCCGTTGCTGATGATGTCCTCGCTGAGCGCGCAAGCGGCGTCCCAGTCGTCGAGGTGGGCCACGACCACAGCAGCGCCATCGGCGGCCATGCGGTGGGCAATGGCCGATCCGATGCCGCCGGTGGCTCCTGTGACCAGGGCGGTGTGTCCGTTCAAGGGGCCGCGCATGGTGCCTCCTGGGTGAAGAAGAACGTGGCGGGGTCGAACGACGGGCTCATGGCCTCGGCCAGTCGGACCAGGAGGAGAAGCCGGTCGGTGGGGGCGAGGTCGGCCAGGTTGTAGACGGTGAGTATGCGCATGGCCACATAGGGGCGCAGGAGTTCGCCGAGGTTCCTGTCGGGCCAGAACTTGTCCGCGACAGGTAGGACGAGCCGGTCCCAGTAGGAGGCTGCGGCTGCTCGTCGGGACGCGGCGAGGGCAGCTGCGTAGTCGACGTGGATCGTGCGGGCGACGTGGTTCACGCGCACCTGCTGGAGGGTGGGCCGATTGACCGTTACGCAGTCGAAGGTGGCGGGATGGTCAGCGAAGGCGGCGGGGTTGTAGGTGGGGACCAGCCAGCCGCCGAGCGCGGTGGTGTACCAGAGGAAGTTGGCGAACTCGCCGAGGATGCTGTTGAGTCCGGCGGTGTCGTAGTCGAGCCAGCCCAGGGGATTCGCCAGGTTGACGTCGGTGGGATCCCCTTGGGTCAGCGCGGCCCAAACGGGTTCGCTCTGCTGGTAGTGGCTGCGTAGCCGGCGCAGGGTGGCCGTCCAACCGATCCGGAGCGGTCGGCCGTTGACGACCAGCACGTACTCGGCGAGGCGAGTGACCGGCAGGTCGACCATGCCGTCGGCCACGGCGAAGCTGGAGTCCTCGTAGTACGTGTCGAGGCGCCCGCCCGGCACGGCTCGGTCCCAGTAGAGCTTGCGGACGATTGAAGAGGGCGCTGCTTCCTGAGCTGTATCGAGGATGACCCTGCCGTAGGTCTTTGTGAGTTCGTCCATGTACCGGAGAAGCTCCGCGCTCGGCTTCTCGCGGTTGAGCAGGTCGAGCAGCAATCCCCGGTCAGGGCCGTACGGCAGTCGCTCATAGGCCAACAGCCATCCGCCAGGTACGCGCAGTTGGGCGTGGAGTGCCGGGACCCGGTAGTGGTGGACCAGGTGGGCGTGGCCGCTGATCTCCTGGCGGGCCTCGCCTGCGTTGCGCGTGTACTTGATCAGGAGTGGGCGGCCGTTGAGGTCCAGCGGGAGCAGGAGGTTGCGGGTGGCGCGGCGGAGGCGGCCGACCCGCCATCGGGGCTCCGCGGTCATTGCGGTGTTCCGCCCAGCAGGTCCACGCAGACGCGGGCTACGGCGGCGGGGAGGATCCCGCTGAGGTCGGCGCCGGCGTCCGGAGTGACGCCGTCGCGTACGGGACAGAGGTCACCCTGATGCATGCGTTCCGAGAAGGGGCTGGCGACCGCGTGGTGGTGGGGCAGGCCGGTGCGCCACTTGCTGTGCGAGTGCCGGGCGTAGAGGCCGAGTACAGGCGGCCCGCCGCCATCGGCTCGACGGGCCATCGCCGCCAGGTGGGTGAGTCCGGTGTCGTTGCCGAGTACGAGGTCGCAGTTCGGGAGTACGTCGGCCAGAGCGTCGGCGGGGAGGCCGTCGAGGTGCAGGATGCGAACGCCTCGGACAGCACCCGCTGCGGCGACGCGGACGCAGCCGTTCTGGTCGCCGCCGACGAGCAGGAGACGCACTGGTGTCTTCCGGGCGTCGGCGATGCGGCAGGCCACCTCCGTGAAACGTTCGGCGGTGTAGTCCTTGTGCTCGGGCCAACTCGTGGCGGTGATGGCGACAACGGTCAGGCCGTCGAACCATCCTGCGGCCCGTAGCTGCCGGGTGAGCCGATTCGGGGCGGCGGTGAGCGTGGGCGCGAATGAACCCTGAGCCGGGAGTCGGAATCCGAGGCGGCGTTCGAGCGCGAGGTAGTGGCGCGCCGGCATGTCGGGGAATGCCCGGCCGTCGCTGGTCCAGCACGGTGGAGCGGCGGGATCACAGACCACGCGCAGATGGGCGTCGTCCGTGTGACGCTCGACGGATTCGCGATCTCCGATGACGACGAACTTGCCACCCATGGCTGCGCCCGGCGGATCGGTGAGCGTGCCGGTACGGGCGATGAGCTTGGCGTACGGCCCCTCAGCCTGCACGAGCAACGGGCCGGTGGGCGATTGCAGCGTGAGCCAGTCGTGCACCGCGCGGACGGCGCTGATTGCGAGGAGTGAATCGCCGAGCTTGCCGCGGAAGGACACGAGGACTCCGTCGCACTCGGCCAGACGGCAGACGAGTTCAGCACTCGGAGGTATCGGAAGGGGCGCTCCGACAGCGAGTTGCCGGCGCTCGTATCCGAGCGGAGTGGTGTGCACCGTGTCGGGGGAAAACACCTCCGCTCCCGAACAGAAGCGGATACCCGGCAGGGAAAACGTCATCGCCCCTCCCCCATCGTTGTCAGCGCGATCAGCGGGATGCCCAGCTCTCCGAGCAGAGCACGGGCGCCCTGCGTGGTGTCCTCCACGAGACAGGCCGCCGCGAGGGGCCGGGCGCCGGCTTCGCGGAGTCGCCGGGTCAGGTCGGCGAGGGTCTGTCCGGTCGTGACCTCGTCGTCGACGAGGATCATCTGCTGCCCCGGCGCGATCCCGTACGCGAAGACGTCCGTACGCATGGCGTGCGGTTCGCTGAACCGGACCGCGCCTTCGAGCGGCAGGTGCAGTTTCCACGCGATCTTGTAGGGGAGTTGTGCCGCCGAGGCGAGGGAGACGGTGGGCAGGATTCCACCGGCGTCGAGACCCAGCAGGAAGTCCGCCGAGACGAGCACTCCGGGGACCTCCGCGACCACTCGCTCCCAAAGGGCGGTCCCGGTCGAAGCGAGGGCGTCGGGATGAACGGCATCCTCCAGACCGTCGAGCGTGTGGATCACCCGCTCGCGGCGGCTGCCGGGGCCGACGCCGAGCCGTTCGACGATGCGGGCCGAGAACGGCGGTACGGCCACGGTTTCGGGCATGGCGAAGCTCCATGTGGGGGAAGGGGGCAAGTACGGGGAGGGAGCGCTTCAGGCAGCGAGCTGGGCGGCGTACCAGGTCAGCAGTGCGTCCACCGCGACGAGAACGGGCGCGAGGACCTGTTCGCGGGGCTCGCGGGCGCCATCGCGCCAGGCAGCGGCGGTCTCGGCCAGTGTGGGCACGGACAGGGTCGGTAGGCCGGGCAGACTCGCGGCAGCTGCGAGGATGCGGTCGGGGCCTGTCTCCCATACGCCGTGCTCGCGCAGAAGGAGGCGGCAGGCGAGTACGAGGTGCTTGTACAGCGGACGCAGACGGTCCGGGTCGACCTCGGCTCGCAACCGCCTCATGGTGAGGATGACTTGAGGCAGTTCGTGGACGGCTGCCAGGCCGAGGTCGTCGCGGGTGATGTCGGGCAGCTCCAGTGCGGCGTCCGCATAGAGCACCGGCCGGTCGGCATGAAGCTGGTGGATCGCGAAGGCGACTCGTGGGGTGAGCCGTCGGGCTGCCAGCTCATTGCTGGTGGCGAGGGTGAGCCCGACGGAGGCCGCGTTGCCGAGGGCGAGCATGTACTGGTCCAGCGCTTTGCCGACGCCCGCTGCGATCGTGTGGTCAGCGACTATGAGCAGATCGAGGTCGGACCATCCGGGTATCCAAGTGCCCTCTCCGGTGCTTCCGGTGAGGGCGACAAGCTTCAAGGCACCCCGGTACGACCTGAGTTCGTCGACCAGGTCGGCCGTCGCGGCGGCGACAGGCCCGGGGAGGCCGAGCCCGTACGGTGTGGCGGTTCGCGGTACCGCTGGGATGGGTGGCGTCGCTATGCGGCGCAGTCGCGCCCTCAGGTCGATGATGCTGCCGGAGTTGTCGATCATGTGGTCTGCAATGCCGGCGACGAGATGTGCCCCTCGGCTCATTTTGACCTGGTCCTTGGCAGCCACGGCATCGGCCGTGGTGCCGGATCGTGTGACGCGTACGGCGAAAGGGGCGTCCAGGTAGACGATCTGCAGCCGGTCGGTCATCAGGTGCTTGAGTTCGGCGATGGAAGCGTCGTCGTGGACCGATTCGATGGTGATCAACCGGGAGTCCGCATGTGTGTTCGCGAATCGATTGAGTTCGTCGAGGAGAAGTTCCGCCTGACGCCGGGCGGAAAGCATGTACGGGTCGGCCAGCCCGTGTCTTCCGGCTGCCTGCCGCAACAGGTACCCGATCTTGAAACGCTGGGCGCCACAGACGCGTTGGACGAACTCAGCACTGGTGCTCTTGCCGCACTCGCTGAGTCCGCCGAATGCGATGACCCGTGCCAACCGGGAGCTCGGCTTGATCTCCGTGGCCTCGGCCTCGTCCCTGCCGTAGAGCTTGTGGCGGGCAGGAAGAGGCAGCCGGCGGACTCCCGCGGCGACATCGACGGTGAGTGAGTCGAGAGCGGTGCACAGCTCCTCCTGTTGCCTGTGGAGTGCCGACACGCGCCGCATCGCCAGGTCGTCCCGGTCCGAGGCCCGCTCACTGTGCCAGATCCGCAAGGTCAGTACCGACAGACGGTCGAGAACGGAGGCCAGCGTTTCGGTGTGCAGCGGAGCGTCGACCGGAGCGGACACGGCCAGGCTTACGAGGACTTCGTCCGCCCGCTCGGCGAGGGCGTTGCGTTCGGCATTGAGCTGGTCGATTTCCCGCTTGCAGTCGGCGATGTGCTCGGCGGACAGGCCGGCCGCTCGTACGCGGTCCTCGGCGTTCCACAGCAGCGCGTTGACCGCATGCAAGCGTGTCACCGCGTCGTCGAGGCGTCCGAGGTCCTTCTCCGGAAGTTTGGCGGCGATGCGGGTGAAGCCCGGTGGAAGGAACAGCCGTGGGGGGCTTCCCGGCGTGTACGTCATCGGTTGTCCCCTTCTGCGTGAGCCCGGGCAGGAAGGCGGGGGCCGATTTCCTTGACGATCTCGTCGTGGACGTCGGAACCCGACCGCTGCTCGCAGTCCACAACGAGGTCGTATCTGCCCTGGTCGGCCTGGTGGAGCAGGATCGCGTGGAGCACCTTCTGGTATGCGGGGTAGATCCCTGTCCACGGGCGGCCTTCCCGCGCGCTGGTGATTCCGTAGCTGCGACCCGGGTCGAGCGACGGAAGGAGAAGGACCGAGATCTCCGGCGGGGCGGAGAACGGTCCCGCGATGTCGCCGACAGTCCGCAGGGCCTCCCGCGCCGACAGGCCCTCTTTGATCACACTGGTCGCCGCGGCGACGGCCATCAACATCGGCAGGCCGCGGTCGAGCAAGCCGATGCGCCCGGGCTCACGAGCAGTTGCACGTTTGGTGTGACCGCCGGCCAGCATCGACGTCAGCTCCACGGTCGTGGACCTCTCGAACCACCAGCTCGCGTAGCCTTCGCCCGCGACTCGTTCCCAAGCCGCGGGGTCGTGCTCGTGAACGGCCCCCAGCGCCTGGAATCTCTCCCAGCGCCGGGCCAGCCTCCGTAACTGCGTCGTCTTCCCGACGTTGTCGGGCCCGTTGAAGCTGATGAAGTCCGGCAGGTCCCCCATCAGCGGTCAGCCCTTCCGGATGACCGTGTCGAGGACGGAGACGATCGCGTCGACGTTGCCGGCCACGAAGTCGGCCAGCTCCGGGGGCATGAGGTTGAGGTCGCGGATGCTGTCGGCCGTGAAGGGGACGCGGACGATCTCGTAACCGCCGCGCTCCGGCTTGGAGAACTCCGTGCCGGTCCGCACGGACACGTCCATGCCCGCCAGGCGGGCGGCGAAGATGTGCTGCACGCCGATGCCGCCGTCCAACTCGTCCGTGATGAGGTGAACCAGTTCGGCACGGTCGAGCGTGCCACCCAACTCCTCGAAGACCTCGCGGTGCAGCGCGGCTTCGATGCTGTCGTCCTCCTCCTCGACACCGCCGCCGACAGTGACCCAGTACGGGTCGCGGCCGGCCTTGACGCGCTTGATGAGGACCAGTTCGTCGCGGTCGAGCAGGATGGCGCGGGCGTTGCGCTTGATGATGTCGGACATGCCGCAACTCCTTGCTGCGCAGGTGCTTTCGGGCCGGTCCATGTCGGCCCGGGGGAACAGCATGCTGCACACCGCTGACCGGATGTGACGTACAGATGCCGCACAAACGCCGTACCGCTGCCGAACACAAGTGGTTACGCTGAGTATTTCGTCCGTGTCGGAGGGGAGGGAACGGTCATGGTCACGGTGCAGAACTGGTCCGGAAAAGAGGCCCGGCTGCTGCGCGCGGCGATGCGCATGAGCATCCGCGACTTCGCCGCACACCTCGGCGTCAGCGACCGCGTCATCTCGAAGTGGGAGGCAGGCGGCGAGGGTTACTGTCCCCGCCCCGACTCACAGGCGGTCCTGGACACCGCGCTGGCCCGCTCCACCGACGAGACCCGCGTCCGATTCGCCGAAGCGCTGGGCCGACCGACGGCTGCGGCCCCGGGAACCGGCCGGATACGCGTCGACTCGCACAAGTTCCTACCGGTCTTCATCGGCGCCGAGCAGGCACGACGTCTACGGGCCGAGATGGGCGAGAGATCGGCCGACAGTTGGCTGGAGTCCTCATCGGCACGCCTTGAACACTCGGACAAGCGGACGACATGCACCCTGCTCGTCTACGCCTGCGGGGTGGCCGTCTTCCACCTCGTCCAGCCCCAGGTTCCGGATTCCCTCACCGATCTGGCCGTGTGGCGGTACCGCTCGTACGTGACAGACCTGCCCTGGGCAGGTGCAACGCTACGGGACCTTCTGGGCTGGGACCCTGGTGCGCAACTCCATCCGGAATACGTACTGTCGCTCTATTGGGTCACGTCCGGTCCCTGGGCCGTCGGCGCCGAGTTCGATACCGCCCTGCGGTTGCTGTCCACCCCGTCCGTACTGGTCGACCGCGGTGCGGCGACCGGGCCCTCGCCGCTCCACCAGTCCGTTGAGGAGTCGCTGCTCACCACGGGCTTCGACCACCCGGACATCGTCTCCTTCGGCGTCCGCGGCGTCTCCACCGGTTACGCCGGCTGGTCCGGAGTGGCCTACGCCGCTCACTCGCGCGAGCGCAGCCTCACCATCGACGAACTCATCGCCTGCGAACTCACAGTCCAGACCCTGTGGTGCTTCTCCCGCCAGATCCAGAAGCTCGTCGAAGACGGCGAGGACCCCTCGACCCCCGACGACTTCGGCTGGCGCTTCCTTCGCGCCGCCTATTCCCGTCTCACGACGGCCCGCGCCCAGGAGACAGCGCAGCATGTCCTGATGCGAGAGGCCATCATGAAGACAAGCGGACTCGCAGAACGGCTGCGAGCCGCGCAGGACGCCCTCCGGGACAGCGTCGGCTGACGACAGGAGACACCGCACATGGACATCGACCGCGCGGCCCTGATCGCCATCGACACACAGAACGGCTTCACCAACCACCACAGCCGGCACGCGATCCCCGTCATCTCGGGCTTGGTCGGTCGCTGGTCCGCCGCAGGCCTCCCGGTCGTCTTCACCCGCTACCACAACTACCCGGACAGCCCCTTCGAGCGTTTCTTCGGTTGGACCCGACTCCAGCACTCACCCGAAACCGACATTGTCCCAGAGTTGGCCGAGTACGCCGCGGCCTCGAACGCCGTCCTCGACAAGTTCGGATACTCCCTGTTCACGGAAGAGGCGACCGAGCTGATCCGGGAAGCGGGTTGGACCGACCTCGTCTTCTGCGGCATCGCCACCGAAAGCTGCGTCCTGAAGTCCGCCGCCGACGCCTTCGAACGCGGCCACACCCCCTGGATCGTCACGGACGCCTCGGCCAGCGACGCCGGCCCCGCCGTCCACGACGCGGGCCTCCTCGTAGCACGCCGCCTCATCGGCCGCAGACAGCTCGTCACGACCGACGACGTCCTACGGGAACTGGCCCCCAGGCTCCAAGAGCCGGTGTTGGAATAGACGCTATGGAAGCGAACCCACGCCCCGGCAACAGCACCGACCTGATCATCGTCGGCGGGGGTCCCGCCGGATGTGCGGCAGCCCTGATGGCCGCAAGCGTCGGAATGCGGTCGGTCCTGATCGAGGCCGATGTTCTCTGCGCCAAGCTCCGACAATTCTCGGCAGTCAACAACGTGGTGGGCGGCTATGCCAGCGGGCCCGAACTCGCCGCCGTAATCGCGAAGGACATCACCCGTAGCGACCTCTGCAATGTCGAACTCGGCGTACGGGCCACCGAGATCCACGCCTCCGACGACCGCGTGAGCGTCACTCTCGACACCGGCGGCAGATTGACCGCGCCCTACGCCGTCGTGGCGACCGGCGTAGGACCACTGTCGGCAGTCGACGTGCCTTGGTTGACCACCCCCGACGACACTCTTCTGCCCACTCTCTGGGGAGCGAAGGTGGCCGACACTGACCACGGATGCCACCTCGTACTGGGCGCCGACCGCCCACTGGGCACCCTCCTGCGCGCCCACCCCACCCTCGAAGCGACGGTCTTGGTGGCGTACCCGCCGCAGGACGACTACAAGGTCCACGAGGTACGCGACGACCCCCGGGTCGCCCTTCTTCCTGTGACGAGCCTCGCCGTACACGTCGGCGGAGATGCAGCGTTCACCGCCGAATGGACGGACCGGCAAGGGCAGCCCGGCACCCGAACCGCCGACGCCGTCTACCTCAACCTGGGGAGCACCCCCACTCCCCCCGCAGGCGCCGTCATTTCGGACAACACCGGCTATTGTCCGCCCGACCGCCAACACCCCCGTGTCCTGACCGCCGGCGACCTCCGCTCCTCCCGCTTCCAGCGCATCATGGCCGCGACCGGCTCCGGCAGCGAGGCTGCGCTCCGTGCCTACTACGCCTTGCATAGCTTGACTGCGGCGGCATCAAGCCGTCCCGGATATTGACCCGTTGGGCGGTGGTCGTCACGAGGCCGACCCCGCCTTGAGAGGCGGCCCGGCCGTCGGGTCCGGGCAGGTGGTCCGGCGACGTGTCACCTGCGGCCGGGGCAGTGCGCCCGCTGCGGGGGGCGGGGTCAGTGGACCAGGAGGATGGCGATCCGGGCGGCGGCCCAGCGCAGCGCGAAGGCGCCCAGGAGCAGCAGATACGCCACCGGGACGAGGAGATCCGCGCCGAGATGGCCCAGCGAGGGGCCGCGGACGAGTTCGATGCTCTGGTACAGCGGCAGGCACTCCACCACGATCTGGAGCCACCGGGGGTAGACGCCCAGCGGGTAGAAGGTGGTCGCGAAGAGGAACATCGGCAGCATCGCCAACTGGATGAACTGGAAGTCCTGCCAGGTGCGCAGATAGCTGACCACCACCAGTCCGACCGAGCAGAACGCGAAGCCGATGAGTGCCGCGCCCGGGATCACCAGCAGGATGGCCGGCGAGTGGGCCAGACCGAGGACGCTCACCACGATCAGGAACCCGACGGTGATCAGAGTGCCGCGGACCACCGCCCACATGGCCTCGCCGAAGGCGATCTGCCGGGGTGACATGGGGGTGGCCTGGATCGCGTCGTAGGTGCGGTTCAGCTTCAGCTTCGCGAAGAGGTTGAACGTGGTCTCGTTCATGGCCCCGTTCATCGCCGTGGTGGCGAGCAGCGCCGGGGCGACAAAGGCGGAGTACGACACCTGGGCGTCGCCGAACCGGGTGGTGTGGCCGACGAGTTCGCCGATCCCGACGCCCACCGAGAGCAGATAGAGAACCGGCTCGAAGACCTCGGCGAGCAGCAGGTACCAGGTGTGCCGGTAGATCATCAGATTGCGTTCGACCATGTGCCGGGCCCCGGCGAGCAGCCCCTCGGGCCCGGGAACGGCGGCGTTAGCGGTCGTGGTGCTGGTTGTCGCGGTCACGGTGTCGCCGCGCCTGCCTTTCGACGTCCGGTCGGTTCGCCGACGTGCGGGTCGGCCGGGCGCACCGCCCGGTCGGCCCGCACGTCAGCCGTGGAGATGACGGGTGTAGGTGCGCCGTCCGATCAGCACCCCGGCGGTCGCCATGGCGACGAGATAGAGGAGGTGCACGGTGGTGGGACCGGCCGAGGCGGTCGAGAGAGCGATGCTCCGGCACAGTTGGATCCCGTGGTAGAGCGGGGTCGCCATGACGACGGCGTGCAGCCAGCCGGGCAGTTGGTCCGGCGAGTAGAAGGTGCCGGAGAACATGTAGAGCGGCAGCAGCACGAAGCGGAAGACACCGTTGATCCGGGTGAACTGGGTGACGGTGACCGCCCAGGCGGCCAGCGGGGCGGCGAAGGCGCAGCCGACCAGGGTGGCGACGGGCAGCAGCAGCAGACTCCGCTCCCAGGGCACCGCTCCGGCGACGGTGGCGACGAGGAGGAAGGCGAGGGCGCCGGAGGCGACGCGCATCGCCATGAAGAGCAGATGCCCGGCGAAGATGTCCGAGGGCCGCATCGGAGTGGCCGCCGCCGCCCGGTAGTTGCCGCGCGCGCGGGTGGACTGGAAGACCGGTCCCGCCGAGTCGACGAAGGCGTTCTGCATGGCGGCGGCGGCCAGCAGACCGGGGGCGAAGAAGTGCAGATACGGGGTGCCGTGCAGATAGTCGCTGCCGCCCTGGTTGACGAGTTTGCCGAGGCCGGCGCCCATCGCGGCGAGGAACAGCAGGGGGTTGGCCACGCTGACCACGACCGTGCCGCGCCAGGTGCGCCGGTAGCGGTGCAGCCAGTAGCCGAACTCCCTTAGCGCGGGCGGCGGTACGCGAGGGGCGGCGGCGCCCGGCCGGGCGCCGCCGAGGGGTGGGGCGGCGGGGCTGGAGGTGAGGGACATCGGGGGCCTTTCGGCGGCGCGGTGCGGGCGTCAGTCGATGAGGGCGTCAGTCGATGAGGGTGCGGCCGGTGAGAGTCAGGAACACGTCCTCCAGGCCGGCCCGCCGTACCAGGGCGGTGAGCGGGGAGATGTCCAGCGCGTGCACGGCGGCCAGCGCCGTCTCGCCGTCCTCGCAGTACAGCAGGGTGCGGTCGGGCAGGACTTCGACGCGGTCGCCGAGCGGCGCGATCTTCTCGGTCATGACCTGCTGCTCCGCCGGGGAGAAGCGCAGTTCGAGCACCTCGCGGGTGGCGTGCGCCTCGATCAGCCCGCTCGGGGAGCCCTCGGCCACGAACCGCCCGCCGTCCATGACGACGAGGCGGTCGCACAACTGCTCGGCCTCGTCCATGTAGTGGGTGGTGAGGACCAGGGTGACGCCGTCCGACTTGAGCTGGTACAGCCGCTCCCACAGCAGATGCCTGGCCTGCGGGTCGAGGCCGGTGGTGGGTTCGTCGAGCAGCAGGATCTCGGGTTCGTTGATCAGGGCGCGGGCGATGGTCAGCCGTCGGCGCATGCCTCCGGAGAGCGCCTCGACCCGGGCGTCCGACTTGTCGGTCAGCCGGGCGAACTCCAGCAACCGCGCGGCGCGTTCGCGGATCACCGGGCGGGGCAGGCCGAAGTAGCGTCCGTAGATCAACAGGTTCTCGCGGACGGTGAGTTCGGTGTCCAGGGTGTCGTCCTGCGGCACGACGCCGATCCGGGCGCGGATCGCGGCACCCTCCTCGGCCGCCTCCAGGCCGAAGATCCGCAGGGAGCCGCCGCTGCGCGGCGAGACGCACGCGATCATGCGCATGGTGGAGGACTTGCCGGCGCCGTTGGGGCCGAGGAAGCCGAACGCCTCGCCGCGGCGCAGTCGGAAGTCGATGCCGTCGACCGCGGTGAAGCCGGTCTCGTACGTCTTGCGCAGGTCGTGCGCCTCGACCAGGAAGTCGGCTGGGGGCTGCGTCATGTTCGCGTTCTCTCACTCGTGTGGTGTGCGGCCGGAAAGCCGGCGGGGTACGGGGTCGCGGCGATCGGCCCCGCGGGGCGCGGGCGCGTGACGCGCCGGGGCCCGCCGGTCTGCCGCCGCGGCCGGGAGGCGTGCCGCCCGCCGATCGGCCCCGCAGGGCGCGGGCGCGTGACGCGCCGGCCCCCGCCGGTCTGCGGCCACGGCCGGCAGGCGTGCCGCCCGGCCGCCCCGGGGTCCTCGCGGCCGGTGACCACCGGAGTGTCCGGGGATGGGCCGGGCCGACTCGGCGGGCCGGCCGTCGCACCGGCGCCGGAGCCCGGGCCGACGGCGGTACGGGCCGGCCCCGGGGTGGTGGTCTCCATCCGGCAGCGGGGGGGCGCCGGGGGCGGCGCAAGCCCGGGTCCCGTGCACACCGGCGACATCGGGCAGGACGCCGGGGCCCGCGCAAGCCCGGGTCCCGTGCACACCGGCGACATCGGGCCGGACGCCGGGGCCCGCGCAAGCCCGGGTCCCGTGCACACCGGCGACATCGGGCAGGACGCCGGGGCCCGCGCAGGCCCGGGTCTCATGCGCACCGGCGACATCGGGCAGGACGCCGGGGCCGGCGCAAGCCCGGGTCTCATGCGCACCGGCGACATCGGGCAGGACGCCGGGGCCCGCGCAGGCCCGGGTCTCATGCGCACCGGCGACGTCGGGCCGGGCGAATCCGGGGCCGCTCACGAACAGCACGCCGACCGGTCCGGGGTCAGCCGCCATCGACGGCCGCATCCACTGCGGGCCGGGCCGCGGGGGCCGGCCGGTGCCGGGCCAGGAAGGGGAGCACCTGGTCGAGGAAGGGGCCGGGCGCCTCCGCGTGCACCCCGTGCCCGGCCGGCACGGTGACGAAGGTCCCGTACGGCAGCAGCTCGGCCATCGCGGCGATCTCGTCCTGCGGCAGGTGGCTGGCCGGACCGCCGCCGATCACCAAGGCGGGTACGGGGGTCGACGCCAGGCCGGCCCGCCAGGCCGGGTCGGGCGCGTTGACCTGCCGGATGATCCGGCCGACGGCCCGCCGGTCGTACGGGCTGGGCGCGTCGGAGGCGGACGGGACCGGGCGGTCCAGCGGGATCGGCGGCGGGGGCTCCTCCAGCACCATCGCGCGGACCCGGGAGGGCGCGAGCGCGGCCAGCAGGTAGGCGATCACCCCGCCCAGCGAGTGGCCGATCACGGTGACCTCGGCGAGGCCGGCGTCGTCGAGGTAGCCGAGCACGTCGTCGCGCATCAGCTCGAACGAGTACTCCCGGGACCGGGGGCTGGCGCCGTGGCCGCGCAGGTCGGGGATGTGCAACCGCCAGGACTCCGCCAGCGCGGGCGCGACGCCGTCCCAGTCCTCACCGCTGCCCGTCAGCCCGTGCAGCAGCAGCAGGGGCGGCGCGTCGGACGCCCCGACGACCCGGCCGGCCAGCTCGATCCGGTCACCGCTCATGGCTCAGCTCCTCCAGGGTGGGGTCGGCGGACGTGGCGGCCAGCACCAGCAGATCCTCCAGCCGTGCCAGGAAACCGGCCGCGTCCACGCCGGGCAGGAAGCGGCGGTCCTTGCACAGCCGCAGCACACAGCGCGGCCGCACGTCGTGGAGGAAGACAAAGAACTTCGAGTCCATCTGGCGCCCGGCGTACGGCAGTTGGCGCAGCTCGGTGTCCGCACGCGCGGCCCGGATCTCGTCGGCGTCCGGCGGAAGCTCGCCGGGCGGCGCGGTGGTGACACCGCGGCCGGTGATGATGTCGTTGAAGAAGCAGTAGCTGCCGGGGGTGAAGCCGCGGGCGCGGGCGGCCTCGGCCACCGTCGCCTCGACCTGCCGGGGGTCGGCCTCGCAGGTGCGCAGAGCGCTGAGCGTGGCGGTGGAGACCCGGGCGAGGTAGTCGTCGAAGCGCCCGGGCGAGGTGTCGGTACGGATCAGCGCGTTCTGGTTGAAGGCGCCGACGAGCTCCTGGTCGTGCGGTTTGAAGCGGGTGGCCGTCAGGCTGCGCAGCAACGGGTGGTCCTCGCCGGTGAGCCGGGCGAGCAGCAGGCCGATCGAGCCGAGGACGACGGCGGAGGGTCCGACGCCGGACCGCGCCGAGACCCGCTGGACCGCCGTACCGAGCGCCCGCGAGTCGATCGACGCCCAGGCCAGATCGGCGTCCCGCGGCGTCGGGAGGTGTTCCAGGGTGGCGCGTGATCCGGTCTCGACGGCGCGCCGCCAGTGCGACAGGGTCCGCCCCGAGCGGGCCAGTCCGGCCTTGGACTCCTCGAAGTCCCTTCGCTCCAGGGGCTGTTGGGCGCGCGGCGGAAGCTCGGCGGCGGCGCCGTCGCGCAGCAGGGCGTCGAAGTCCCGCAGCACGATACGGAAGCTGCCGCCGTCCACCGCCATGTGCGCGATCACCAGCACCACGGCGTGGGCCGTACCGCCGTGGCCGACGACAGCGGCCCGCACCGGCAGTTCCTCGCCCACCGCGAAGGCATGGCCGCCGAGTTCGGCCGCGAGGCGTTCGGCGGTCAGGTCCGCCTCGGCCGCGGAGCCGGCCTGGTGGACCGGGACGTCCAGCCGGGCCTGCCGGTGGACGTGCTGCTCCAGGACGCCGTCGGTGTCGGTGTAGGTGCTGCGCAGCGATTCATGACGGAGCATCAGTAACCGCAGGGCGTCCGCCGCGTCCGGCACCGATCTGCCGTCGGGCACCGGGCGGACCGCCACCTGGTTGAGCGACGCGGTGTCGGGGTGCAGCCAGCGCAGGACGTCCCAGATGGCCACCTGACCCCATGTCATGGCCGCGCTTCCGGCTCGCTCCGCGTCCGCTGCCACCCGGAGGGATACGGCGGTTTCCACTGATGTGACCCACTTTCGACGAGATGGCGCGAAAGGACTGGGAGTCACGCAAGGAAAGCAGTTGATCTACGCAACTGCAAGACTTTTTCACGCGGATTCCACATGACAAGATGGTGGAGATCGTCAAAGCGCGCGCGGTTATGTCGAATGGATGACAGTTCCCCGAATGCCAACTCCCGCATATATGCACGCTGATCTGCGGTGATGTGATCTTCCCCCGAAGATCGGGCCTCGGACTCCCCCGCTGATGACCGTCTCCCCGGCAGCGCAAGCTCTTGCGCGCCGATGGGACGGCGGCTAGCGTCCCGCATCGAGCAGCCCCCGGACCGGGGGCACGGCTCCTCGCCGGCCCGTCCCTCACTCGGGGAAGTCGCTGCCGGCCGTCGCACTCACGGGGGAGGCACTGCCGCGTGCAGGAAATCACCGCAACGCACCGCAGACATGTCGTCCGGTCGGCCAACGGTGACCGGCCCGGACCCTTACCCATCTGGCACCGGCTGGCGGTCACCCCGGCCGCCCCGGTCCGCACCCAACGCCCCCTGCCCGCGCCCGAGGCGCTGCGGCGGGCCATGGCGGTCGTCGGCCTCGCCACCGGCGGCGCCGCTCCCGGCACCCGGGCGGCGCCCTCGGCCGGCGGCATCTACCCGTACGAACTCCATCTGCTGGTGCGCGAGAAGGCCGGCCCGCCCGTCCTCTACCGGGTGGACCCGGCGGCCAGGACCATCGAGCTGATACCGGTCGCCGCCGCGACCGTCCCGGGTTCAGCCACCGGAACCGACCCCGGCCCGGACGACGGCCCCGGCTCCGACTCCGACGACAGCCCCGACCCCGAAGACGGCCCCGACCCCAACGACGGTCCCGACTCCGGCTACGAGGCGGCGCGCCACGCCGTCCCGGCCCACGGCGCCCTCGTCGTCCTGGCCGCCCGCCCCTGGCTGTCGATGCGCAAGTACGGCGACCGGGGCTATCTCTACACCCAGTTGGACACCGCGCACGCCGCCGCGGCCCTCGGGCTGGCCGCCGCCGCGCTCGGCGTCCCGCACCAGGTCAGGCAGCGCCCGGACACCCGTCTGTGGCGCGGCCTGCTCGGCGAGGCGCTGGACACGCGCGAGGTGCACTCCACCGTCGTCTTCCGCCTGCCGGCGGCCGGCCCCGCGCCGTGGAACTGGGAGCTGTACGAAGCCCCGCTCCCCGCCTCCCGGGCGCCGCAGTGGCTGGAGCGTGCCAACTGGGACGCGCTCGGCCTGCCCGACGACGGCCCCGCCGCCACCGCCGACGCGACGGCCCTCCCGAGTCCCGACCGGTCCGCGCCGAACCCGCTACCGACACCGGAACCGGCACCGACCCCGGCACCGATACCGACACCCGGGGAGTCACGAGAGCCCCGGGCGCCGCTGCCCCCGGTGACCCCGCAGACCATCGCCGCCCGCCGCTCCGCGTCCTCCTTCGTCGGCGCCCCGCTCCCGCCGGGCGCGCTGCGCCGCGTCCTCGACCGCCTGCGCACCCCGCCCGCCACCGATCTGCCCGCCGACGGAACGCCGTTGGGCGTCACCCTCCTGCTGCTCGACGACACCGCCGACCCGCAGGCGCCCCCCGGCACCCCGGAGGTCGCCGTACGGCGGTCGGCGCACACCGGCCGCGACCGTATCGAGGACGCCTTCCTGGGCCAGGCCCAACTGTGCGGCGCCCGCGCCGTCGTCCTCTTCCACGCGCCCTCCGCCGCCTTGACCGACCGGGATGCCGGGCCCTTGCGCGAGGCCGCCTTCCGGGCCGGTTTCCTCGGGCAGTTGGTGTACCTGGGCGCGACCGAGGCCGACGCCGGGGTGACCGGCGTCGGCGGATTCGACTCCGCGCGCTGGCGGGAGCTGGCCGGGCTGCCGGCCGGCCACGAGGTGGTCTACCTGGTCGCGCTCGGCACGGCGGGCCACCCGGCCGGCGGCAAACTCGACCGCGCCGAACCCGCCTACGCCCACGGGGAGAGGTGACGGCCGTGCTCGCCGACGTCCTGACCGAACACCTCGGCCGGCACCGGGACCGTACCGCCGTCACGGACCGGCACACCTCGCTGTCCTACGCCGACCTGCTCCGGGCGGCCGGGCAGGCCGCCGACGAGATCCGCCGGCGCACGGCCGGACGCGACCGGCCCCGGGTGGGGATCACCGCCCGCAACTCCGCCTCCTACCTGGTCGCGTACGTCGGCGCCGTACTGGCCGGCGCCGTGCCCCTGCTGATCGACGCGGCCACCGGTGACACCGAACTGGCCCGGCTGGACGAGGACTGCACCCCGGACCTGCTGGTGCACGACCGCGCCCCCGGCCCGGCCGACCTGCCGCTGCCCGGCGCCCCGGGGCTGGCCGTCACCGTGCGGCCGGAGCGGGCCCGGGCGTACCCGATGCGGGACGACACCGCCGTCTGCCGCTTCACCTCGGGGACCACCGGCAAGCCCAACTGCATCGAGTTCAGCGGCCGGGCGGTGCACGCCGCCGCCGCCAACTGGGCCGCAGGCACCGGTCTGAGCGGCGAGGACCGGATCATCTGCTTCGCCGGGCTCTCCAACGGGCTGGCGTTCAACACCTCGCTGCTCGCCGCGTTCCTCACCGGCGCCCGGCTGCACCTGCCGCACGGGCTGCCCACCGCGGGCCGGGTCAGCCGGGAACTGCGCGGGGCCGGCGCCACCCGGCTGGTGGCCTTCCCCGCCCTGTACGACGCCATCGCCCGCCGGGACGGACCGGACGACGCCTTCGCCGGGATACGGCAGGCGATCTCCTCGGGCGCGCCGCTCAGCGCGGCGACGGCCGCCCGCTTCCACGAGGTGACCGGCCTGGTCATCGCCGACTACTACGGCATCGCCGAGACCGGCCCGCTGACCTTCGCCGCCGAACCCGGCCCCGGGGCGGGCCTCGGCTCACCACTGCCGGGCGTCGTCCTGCGCGCCGGCGACGGCGGGGCGCCGGCCGGCGTCCGGGTGCGCAGCGAGTCGATGGCCTCCCGCTACCTCAACGCGCCCGGTCTGCTGGAGTCCCGGATCGGCGCCGACGGCCTCTACGACACCGGCGACCAGGGCGTCCTGCGCGACGGCCGGCTGTTCCTGACCGCCCGCAGCACCCGCATGGTGAACGTCGCCGGCCGCAAGATCGACCCGGTCGAAGTGGCAGGCGCGCTGCGGGAGATCCCCGGTGTGGACGACGCGGTCGTCCTGGAGGCGGTGGACCGGCACGGGCAGACGGCGCTGGGCGCGGTGGTCGCCTCGGCGGTGCTCGACACGGCGGCCGTCCGCGCAGCCGCGCGCGACCGGCTCACCGCGCACAAGGTGCCCAGCCTGCTGCGGGTCGTCCCGCGCATCCCGGCCGGGGCCATCGGCAAGCCCTCCATGGCCGAACTCCGGTCGCTGCTGGGGGAGAAGACCGAGCCGGCGGCCGTACCCGGTACACCTCCCGGTCCGTTCCGTTCCGCCGAGTCACAGGAGAGGCACGCATGACCGCCATCGATCCGAAGATGTCCGCGCGCATCCGTCAACTGGTCGTCGAGTCCTGCGAGTCGGAGATCACCGAGGAGGACTTCCAGGTCTCGGAAGGGGCGCTGTCCGCGCTCAACTACACCTCTCTCGCCTACATCCGGCTGCTGGACGCCATCGAGAACGAGTTCGGCGTCTACATCGACCTGGAGACCACCGACCCGCGGCTGACCTCGGTGGGCGGCATCACCGAAGTGGTCGCCGAGGAGCTGGCGGCGGCGAATGCGTGACGGGAGCCGCGACCCCGAGCCCCTGACCCTGGGCGTGGTCGGCGCAGGACGGCTGGGCTCCGCCGTCCTGCGGGCCGCCGCCGAGCAGTCGGTGCCGGTCCTGCTCACCGCGACCGCGACCGACGGCTGGACGGTACGCGAGCGCCCGGACGTCCTGATCGACGCGTCCGCCCCCGCCGCCCTCGACGAGGTCGCCGCGTACTGCCGGACGACCGGCACCCCGCTGGTGAGCTGTGTCTCCCACACCGCCCCGGCCGCGCTGGACACGCTGGCGGCGCTGGCCGCGCAGGTGCCGGTGCTGTACGCCGTCAACCTGGCCTTCGGTCACTACCTCCAGGGCCGCTTCATCGAGCTGGCCAGGACGCTGCCGCGGGCCGCCGGCGCCGCCACCGCGGTCGGCGACCGGCACCCGCCGCGCAAGGCGGCCCGCCCGAGCGCCACCGCCCTCCGGCTGGCCGACCGCTGGTCGGCGCACGGCGCGCCCCGGCCCGAAGTCGCCTTCGTACGCGGCGGCTCCGAGGTCAGCGACCACGAGATCACCTGGACCTGGCCGGACGGCGAGTCCGTCACCGTCCGGCACTCGGTCACCTCGCTGGCCGCCCCGGCCGGCGCCGCGCTGGCCGGCGCCCGCTGGATACGGCACCGGCCGCCCGGTCGGTACTCCGTCGACGAGCTGTACGACGAACGTCACGCGGCGGCCGGGGACGTCCCGGGGCCTCCCACCGGCCGGTGCGCCACGGACGCACCGCGCCCGGCGGCCGGGGACCTCCCGGGGCGCTGGCCCGCGGACTCACCGGATTCCGTCGGGACCACCGGAGCGCGCACATGACCGACCGCCTCGCCGCCCAACTCGCCCTCGGCGCACGGATGCTGTCCCTGGACGGGCACGACGACTTCAACCAGGGCCAGATCTCCGCCCGCCGGCCCGGCGCCGACGTCTTCCTCATCAAGAACGCGCTGTGCGGCTTCGACGAGGCCACCCCCGACGACGTGGTGACCGCCTCCGTCGACCACACCGCGCCCGCACCGAAGAGCGCACCACCCGAACTCCCCCTGCACCAGGCGATCTACCGGGCCCGGCCGGATGTGAACGGCATCGTGCACAGCCACGCGCCGTACACCCTGGTCTTCGGAGCGACCGACCTCGCGCTGCGTCCGCTGTCGCACGACGGCGCGTACTTCACCGGCTCGACCGCGCTGTTCACCACGACGAGCAACACCGTCCTGGACATCGCCACCGGCGACCTCATCGCCAAGGAACTCGCCGGCAACGAAGCCGTCTTCCTGCGCAACCACGGCGGGGTGGTGGTCGGCAAGAGCGTCCGGCACGCGGCGATCTTCGCGCAGGTGCTGGAGCGGGCCTGCCGGCTGCAACTGCTCGCCGAGACGTCCGGGGCGCCCTACACCTCGTCCACCGCCCTCGATGTCGCGGCCAAACGGGACTTCATCTACGCCGACCTGTCCGTGCGGTCGTACTGGGACTACGCGGTGCGCCGTGTGGCGCGCCACTGGCCCGAGGCGGCCGGCTGGCTGTCCGTCCGGCCGGCCTCCTGACAGGGGGCCGCCCGCGCACCCCCGAACCGGGCCGCGAGGCCGGAACCCGGGCCGGCAGACCGGAAGGCAAGAACCAGGCCGTCACCCGGCCGAAAGGAAGGCCCGTATGAAGTACGACGACGAGTTGCCCACGCCCGAGGCGGCCGACCTCCTCGCCCTGACCGCCGACCTCGCCGACCGCGAACTCGCCCCGCGCGCCGCCGCGTACGAGGCCCGCGGCGAATTCCCGCGCGAGGTGATCGAACTGCTCGGCAAGGCCGGGCTGACCTCCCTGCCGTACCCGCGGGAGTACGGCGGCGGCGGTCAGCCGTACGAGGTGTATCTGCGGGTGATCGAACGGCTGGCCTACCGCTGGCTCGCGGTCGCCGAGTCGGTCCATCTGCACGTCGTCGCCTGCTACCCGACCGCCGCGCACGGCACGCCGCGGCAGCGCGAGGAGTTGCTGCCCGGGATGCTCGACGGGTCCCGGATCGGCGCGGTGTGCCTGTCGGAGGCCGCGGCCGGCTCCGACCTGGGCGCGATGTCCACCAGGGCGGAGCCGGACGGCGACGACTATCTGCTGCGCGGCACGAAGAGCTGGACCACCCACGCGGGCGTGGCCGGCTTCTACAACGTCTACTGCCGTACCGGCGGACCCGGCATCGGCGGGATCTCCTGCCTGCTGGTCGACGCGGACACCGAGGGCGTCCATCCGCAGCGGCCGGAGAAGAAGATGGGGGTGAGCGCGCTGCCCACCGCGCAGATGGTCTTCGACGGCGCACGGGTCCCCGCGTCGCGGCTGATCGGGCGGCGCAACCGCGGCATCGTGGTGGCGAGCGCGGGCTTCGACCTCGCCCGGCTCGGCATCGCCGCCTGCGCGGTCGGGCTGGCCCGGGCCGCGCTCGACTACGCCGTCGCCTACGCCAAGCAGCGCGAGCAGTTCGGCAGCGCGATCATCTCGTTCCAGGGCATCGGCTTCCTGCTCGCGGACCTCGCCACCCAGGTGTCGGCGGCCCGCGCGCTGCTGCTGTCGGCCGCCCGGCTGCGCGACCGCGGCCGGCCCTTCTCGCTGGCGGCCTCCCAGGCCAAGCTGTTCGCCACCGACACCGCGATGCGGGTGACCGTCGAGGCGGTGCAGGTACTCGGCGGCTACGGCTATGTCACCGACCACCCGGTCGAGCGCTGGATGCGCGAGGCCAAGCTGCTCCAGATCATCGAGGGCACCAACCAGATCCAGCGGCTGGCGATCTCGCAGGCGCTGTGACACCGACCGGTCCCGCCCGCGTCACCGCCGCCCCCGTCCCCGTCCCTGTCCCCGAACCACCACGGCCGACCCCTCCGCGCGCCGAGCGCCCGACCGCCGGCCCGACCGCCCGACCGCCCCGACAGCCCGGCCCCGCGCAGCCGCGGACCGGACCACCGAGTCAAGAAAGCAGGGCACCCCATGACCGCGCACCTCGCCTTCGGCGGCTTCATGTCCCCACTCCACCCACCGGGCGAGGACCCGACCTTCCTCTTCGAGCGGGACCTCCGGCTCGTCCAGCTGATGGACGAGTTGGGGTACGCCGAGTGCTGGGTCGGCGAGCACCACTCCGGCGGCTGGGCGACGATCGGCTCACCGGAGATCTTCATCGCCGCCGCCGCGGAACGCACCAAGCACATCCGGCTCGGCTCGGGCGTGACCGCGCTGCCGTACCACCACCCGTTCATGGTGGCCGAACGCGCGGTCCAGCTCGACCACATGACCCGGGGGCGGTTCATGCTCGGCGCCGGCGCCGGCTCCCTTGTCTCGGACATGTACATGTTCGGCATCTCCCCCGAGGAGACCCGCGCGCGCGCCGCCCAGTCGCTGGAGACGGTGCTCGCCCTGCTGGACGGGGCCGAGCCGGTCACCCGTATCGAGAACTGGTTCCAACTCCACGAGGCACGGCTCCAGTTGCAGCCCAGGACCAGGCCCCGGATGGAGGTCGCCACCTCCAGCGCGTTCTCCCCGCTGGGCATGCGGCTGGCCGGGCGGCTCGGCGTCGGCCCGATGTCGCTGGCCGCTCCCCCCTTCGGCGCGGCCCGGCCCGGTATCGCCCAGGGCGCCGCCTCGCTGGCCGCGCAGTGGCAGCACGCCGAGGAGGCGGCGGCCGAGGCCGGCCGCACCGCCGACCGCTCCACCTGGCGCATCGTGCTGCCGGTGCACGTCGCCGAGACCCGCGAGGAGGCGTTCGCCCAGTTCGCGCCGGGCTGGACGATGTTCCGCCGGAAGTACTACTCGGCCACGCTCGGCGTACCGGTGGCGACCTCGGACGTCGGCGCCCGCAAGTCCCTGGAGGCCACCGTCGAGTCGCTCGGCGCGATCGTCGGATCGGTGGACGACTGTGTGGCCGCCATCGAGCATCTGCGGGACGTCACCGGCGGCTTCGGCAAGCTGCTGATCACGCTGCACGACTGCGCCTCCCGGCATGACGAGGAACGCAGCCTGGAGCTGTTCGCCCGCTACGTGGCGCCCCGGTTCAACGGCTCGCTCGACAGCGTCACCGGCTCCAACACCTGGGTCGGCGAGAACAAGTCCCGCTTCCAGAACGCCCACTTCGCCGCGTTGAAGCAGGCGGAGGCCGGCCTGGCCGGCGGCGGGCAGGTGCGCACCCGGGGCGTCGGCCTCGGCGAGACCCAGGGCGCGGCCCCGAGCGCCCCGGCCACCACCTGATATGACGGCGGACCCGGCCGCGGTCGCGGCCACGGAGCAAGGGGTGAGCCCGGAGCAGGGGGTGACCCCGGCGGCGATGCGCGAGGCGATGCGGCTGCTGCCGACCGCCGTCGCGGTGGTCTCCGCCGGGCAGGACGGCACCCCGTACGGTCTGACGGTCGGATCGTTCTTCAGCCTCTCCCTCGACCCGCCGATGATCGGCTTCGGGGTGCGCGCGCAGTCCGTGAGCTGGCCGAGGATCGCCGCCCTCGGGCGGTTCCGGGTCAATGTGCTGAACGCCTCGCAGGCCGCGGTGAGCGCCGCCATGGCACGTTCGGGCTCCGCCAAGTTCCAGGCGGTGGACTGGACCTGGTCGGCCCGCGGCAACCCGGCCGTCACCGGCGCGCTGCTGGGCGTCGAGTGCGCGCTGGACCGGGTGCTGGCGGCGGGCGACCACGTCCTGGTCACCGCGCGCGTCGAGGAGATGGACGTCGTGGCGCCGGACCTGCCGCTGGTCTGGTTCCAGCGCGGCTACCGCACGCTGGAGCGGCGGGCATGACCCAGGACACCCCGCTCAGCCCGCCGTTGCCGGTCCCGGACGGCGCCGGCGCCCGCCGTCCGGCCGTCCGGCGCCGACCGCCGGACCTCGGGCTGCTGACCGCCTGTCAGACCCTCTACCAGATCGCGGTGAGCGTCGATCTGACGCTCACCGCGATCGTGGGGATGCGGCTCGCGCCCACCATGGCGCTGGCCACGCTCCCGCTCACCCTGATCACGGTGATCGGGGCGGTGGCCGCGGCGGCGGCCGGCGTGCTCATCCCCCGGTTCGGCTACCGCGCGGTGATGCTGGCCGGCAGCGGCGCCGCCGTCATCGGCGGCTGCGCCTCGGCCGCCGCCGTGCACAGCCGGTCCTTCCCGCTGCTCTGCGTCGGCACCTCCCTGGTCGGCCTGCACAAGGCGAGCGGCGCCTACTACCGCTATCTCGCCGCCGACCGGGCGGTCCCGGCCCGTCGCGGCCGGGCGCTGGCCACCGTGCTGGCCGGCGGGGTCGTCGCCGCGCTGGCCGGGCCGTTCCTCGCCACCGAGAGCAGCATGTGGTTCAGCACCGAGTTCATCGGGTCGTATCTGGTGGTGTCCCTGGCCTCGGCTCTCGTCCTGCCGCTGATCGCGCTGCTGAGCGCGACTCCTGGCGAACCCGCGAACTCCCCGGCCCGGCTCCGGCCGCCGCCGGCGCCGCTGCGGCCGGCCCTGGGCACGGTGCCGTTCCGCCGGGGCCTGGCGGCGCTCGGCTACGGGGGCACGGTGATGACCCTGCTGATGGCCACCGGCCCGATGGGCAGTCAGCAGGCCGGGCACACGGTGGCGCAGGGCGCCATGGTCATCCAGTGGCACATGGTCGGGATGTTCGCGCCGTCGTGGTTCACCGGCCGGCTCAGCACCCGCTTCGGACCGCGCGCGGTCGCCCTGGCCGGCGCGCTCGTCCTGGTGGCGGGCACGGCGGTGGGCGCGGCGGGTACGGCCATGCCGCTGCTGATGGCGGCGCTCGGACTGGTGGGCGTCGGCTGGAATCTGCTGTACGTGGCGGGCAGCGGCTTCGTCGTCCAGTGCTACCCGCAAGGGCGCGGCAGCCGGATCCAGTCGGCCGTCGAGGGCGCCACGGCCTGCGTCAGCGCCGCCGCCTCCCTGAGCGCGGGGTATCTCTTCACCCGTATCGGCTGGTCGGGCGCCAATCTCGCCATGCTGGCCCTCAGCGCGTTCGCCTGCCTGCACTTCCTGCGCCGGACCCGGGCCTGACGTCCCGCCGGCTTCGTACGACCGGCCACCGGGACCGCCGTCGGGCACACCGCCCGGCGGGGGGCTCCACCGGCAGCTTCGTACGGTGCCGTCGGCCGCCGGGACCGCCGTCGGGGGTCAGCGCGCCTGCGCCTCCTGGTCGCGCAGCGCCTGCTCGACGGCGTCCCGCACCCGCGCCTCCTCGCCCAGCTTGCGGCGTGTCCGACCCCGGCGGGCGAGTACGAACGCCCCGACGGCAACGGCGATCAGCACGACGACCAGCAGCGCCAGCGTCCACGGCACCGCCGCGGTGTGCGCCGTGGCCCGGACCGGGTCGAGCGAGGTCGTGGTGCCCGACGCGTCGGTGAGCCGGGGCGTCAGCGTGACGGTCGCGGCCAGCCTGACCGAGGGCGCCACGCCGTGCACGGGCACCTTCACCTGCCGGCTCTCGCCGGGCAGCAGCTCCGGCGGCGCGGCGACCTTGCCCGCCTGGGCCGACAGCCAACCGAAGGGGCCCGAGAGCGAGACCTTCTGGTCGGCCGACAGGATGGCGTTGCCCGTGTTGTGGATCGTGTAGCTGACGGTGGCGTCGCCCTTGGCGAACGGATTGGCCGAACCGTCGTAGTCCACATGGAGTTTCTCGACCGCGAGGTTCGGCTTGAGCGCGCCGCTGACCCGCAGCTTGACCTTGATGCCGAGCCGCCGGTCCACGTTGATGCCCTCGGCGTTGTCGGGCTGCGTCAGGGAGGTGAGGATGCCGCCGACGTAGTCGCCGGGGGTGGCGTTGGCCGGGACGGTGGCCGTGAAGGGGACGTCGGCGGACTTACCGGGCTTGATCTCGACGCTGTCGCTGCCCGTGTGGACCCAGGCGCCGATCGCGACGGACTTCTTGTCCTTGGGGAGCAGGTCGAGCCGGCCGGCGTCGGTCGTGAAGCCGTCGGCGGCGTAGACGGTGAGCCGCAGCGGGTCCTTGCCGTGGTTGGCGACGACCATGGTGTCCTCGACCTTGCCGCCGGGGTTGACCGTGTAGCTGAAGCTGGAGCGGTCGGCGCCGTAGCTGTTGGAGGCCGTTCTGACCGTCCAGGCGACGGTGCCGTCCTCCGCGTGGGCGGGACCGGCCGCCAGGCCCGCGACCGCGAAGGCGGCGAGCAGGGCCAGGACGACGGTACGGACGAAAACCGCGGCGGTGGTCCGGCGCGTCACTGGCGTGTGCATCTGGTGGTCCTCGGTCGGTGCGAAGTCTGGAGAACCGGCGGGGCGGACACCCGAAGATGTCTGCCCCGCCGGGTGGAGCGGTCCGATCAGCTGCTGAGAGCGGTGATCGTGAGGGTGGCGCGGTAGGCGCCCTTGTCGACGTTGCCGGGGATCTTCAGATCCAGGTCGGCGCCGAGCTTGGCGGTGCCGCGGGCGTGGCCCTGGTCGGCCCAGCCGAGACCGCGCGAGACGGACAGGCCGGGGCCGTGGTCGTCGTAGGCCGAGCCCACGGGACCGCTGGCCTTGGCACCGGCGCCGGCCGCGACCACCTGCGGGGTCCAGCCGAGGTACGCGCCGGAGAACTTCTTGTCGCCGTCCTTGAAGTCACTCACACCGGCCGAGATCGACCAAGGGGCGAGCGAGCGGCGGCTGTCGGTGACGACGATCGGGTTGATGTGACCCGTCGCCTCGAAGTAGTCGCCGTCGTGGTCCTCGGCGGTGCCGAGGTCCACCAGGCCGTTGTAGCCGTCGATCGTCCAGCCGAACTCACCGGGGGGCGCGTCCGGCACGTTGACCTGGAGGTCCTGGCCGGCGCCGTGGTACGGGTGCACGGTGACCTTGTCGACGAGCGAGCCGACCGGCTGGCCGGCGGGGGTGTTGGCGCACACCAGGCCGCGCTCCACCGCCGCGTTCGGAGCGGCGCAGGTGCCGCTGCGGACGTTCTCGACGACGAGCTTGTCGTTGCGCACCTGGACCTTGACGTAGGTCCGGACGTGCTCCTGGTTCTCCACCGAGTTGTACCAGTAGCTCTTCGGGTTCAGCGGGTCGGCGCCGTTGCCCGCGCCGCTCGTACCGCTGTTGTCCGGGTTCGTGATGTCGTAGTACTTCGAACCGGAGGCCGAGTTGGCCGTCACGTACAGCACGCCGCCGGGGCCGGGGAAGACATCGGCCGCGCCGGGCTGCTCGGTCGGGTCCTGCTTCTGGCCGTTCTTGATCAGGTAGCTGCGGGAGTAGCTGTGGTCGTGGCCCTGGAGCACCAGGTCGACACCGAGCTTGGAGACGGCGGTCGGGAAGTCGACCCGGCGCACCTTGTTGTCGCTGTCCTTGGCGTGGTCGGCCGGCGAGTAGATCGAGTGGTGGAAGACGAGCACCTTCCACTTGGCCTCGTTGCCGTGCTGGTTGACGACGTCGGAGATGTACGACAGGTGGGCCGCGTCGCCGCCGCCGCCCTGCGAGGTGGCGTAGCTGTTGCTGTTGATGTCGATGAACAGCACATCCTTGTAGATGTACCAGTAGTCACCGCCGGACGTGTTCGACTTCGGGTCGCCGTTGGAGTACAGCGGCGCCGAGCGGTCGGTGTTCGGGGTGTAGAGGTGCTGCTCGTAGGCCTTGCCGCCGACGTCGTGGTTGCCGATGGTGGCCGCCCACGGGTACTGGCGCAGCTTGTCGGGCGCCAGGAAGGCGTTCCACTGGGACTCGGTGTTCGCGGTCTCGACCTGGTCACCGCCCGAGACGAGCAGTTCGGCGTTCGGGTTGGCCGCGAGCGACACGTCCAGGGTGTCCTGCCAGCCGGCCTGGTCCTTCGCCACATCGCCGGACGAGCCGATCTGCGGGTCGCCGAAGAACAGGAAGTCGTAGTTGCCCTCGAAGTCCTGCGTCTTGAAGGAGTACGCCGTGGACCAGCTGCCCTCGGTGCCGACACGGTACGAGTACGCCGTGCGCTCCTTCAGGCCGGTGATCGTCGCGTGACGGTTGAAGCCGCCGCTGGTGGCGATGTTCGCCGCGCCGGCGGCGTCGAAGGTGGCCGCGTCGGCCGGGAACTCGCCGTTGACCACCGAGGCGGTCGGGGCGACCTGGATCTTCTGCGCGGTGTCGGCCGAGGAGTACCACGTCACGGTGCGCTGGGACTCGTTGGCGCCCACACCGAGGATGATGCCGGTGATCGAGGTGGACTCAGCGGCGCCGGCGGAGGCCGCCGTCAGACCGCTGCCGAGGGCCAGAGCCAGGCCCAGGACCGTCGCGGTGGCCCCGGTGGCCACGCGACGCCGCACAAGCCCGGGGGCCTGTACCGATGTGCTCAGTTTCATGGGTTTCGTTCCTCTTGTGCACAGGAGTGCGTGGAATGTCGGTCATCAAACTCACAGCACTGGGTAAACCGGACGTAAATACGGTCACGGGACCAGCTGAACAGCCAAGAGACCTGCGGACTTGCGGCTCTCAGACGCCGAACAGCCGTTGCACGAACCACACGAGCCCCATCGCCGCCACTCCCGCGGAGATCGCGCCGGTCGCCCAGAGGCCGACCGTCGGCGAGCGGTGCCGCAGCAGGGTCAGTACGGGGAAGACGAGGGCGATGAGCGCCAACTGCACGGTCTCGATGCCGACGTTGAACACCAGCAGGGATCCCAGCAGGGTCCATGACCAGGCCGAGTCGATCCCCAGCGCGCCCGCGAAGCCCAGACCGTGCACGAGGCCGAAGCAGAACACCACCCCGAGGCGGGTCCAGCCCGCGCGGTCCAGGCCGAAGTGGCCCTGTGTCACCGTCTCCAGCTCGGTGGCCCGGTCGCCGCGCCGCCAGATCCGCCACAGGTACCAGCCGGCGACCACCGCGATCGACAGCGCGATGACCGGCTCCACGACCCTCGACGGCACGTCGACCACACCGAGGGCGGCGAGCATGAACGTCACCGAGTGCGCGAGCGTGAAACTCGTGGCCGCGAGCACGATCTCGCGCGGCCGCCGTGACCCGGCGATGAGCGCGAGCAGGAAGAGGATGTGGTCGATCCCGGTCAGCAGATGCTCGGCGCCCAGGCGGAAGAACTCCCAGAACCACGCGTACCACGGCTGACCCATCGAGAAGGACGGATGCGCGGCGTCGAGCGCGGCGCTGCCGGAACGGCCGTCGAGGTCGTAGGTGACGATCGTCTTGGTGCCGGTGACGTACTTCTCCGCGTCGGGGAACAGCCCGCTGCGCACCCGGTGGTCGTCGCCCCGCCCCGAACAGGCCCAGTCGAGCAGCAGATCGGCGTACGGTACGCCGTCGCGCCGGCCCATGGTGAAGTCCCCCACGCGGGTGGGCGTGCAGTCCTCGCCGTCGGAGCTCACGGAGAAGCGCTTGGTGACGTAGGTGACGGCCGACTTCGCGTGGTCGTTGAGCGCGGCGGCCTGCGCGGCGGTGTCACCTGCCTCGAACGCGGCGTTCCCGGTGCGGAAGAGGGCGTCGTCGCCCTCGAAGTCGGCGGTGGAGACGACGAAGAGGTCGTATTCGAGTTCCAGCTTCGTCCGTACGCGGTCGTCGTCACCCGCGGTGACATGGACGTACACGGCCGAGGTGAAGCCATGGGCGGACGCCGGTTGAGCGGTGCTCAGAAAAGCGATCAGCGCCGCGGTGATCCCGATGACGACGCGGCGGACACGTGGGGACATGTTGCTCCTTCGGTTGCGAGAGCACCGTCCATGGCACGGGTGAACGAAGACCGGCCCGTCGGCGAACTGCGGAAGAACATGCGTGCGGACAGGGCCCGCGAACGGAAACGGCGGCGATTCTGAGCGCAGGATGGGGACACGGCATCCGCCACCGAACGTTTTCCGCCACCGCGCGTCGTCGGCGATCCGGCCTTCCGGCGCCCCGACCTGGCCCGCACCGCCATGCCGTACCCGCTTGTCCGTACTCGCTTTTCCGCCACCACCCCGGAGGACGATCGCCTTGCGCCCCCCGCTTCGGGCCGTCGCCACGCTGGCCGCGGCCACCGCCCTGATGACCGGCTGCGGCTCCGGCGACGACTGGTCACGGCCGCACCCCGAGCCCAGCGCCGTGGGCACGCTCGGCCCCGGATTCGTCGACCGCGCCCATCTGCCCGCCCCCGAGGCGACGATCACGCCGGCGCCCGGCTCCTGGGCGGGGGTTCACCCGTCGAAGGGCTACCGCGTGGTCCTGCTCACCACGGGTGACGACCGTCCGACCAGGACCCTGGTGGCGGCGGTCAAGGACTGGGCCTCGGAGGAGCACGTCGACCTCAGGACCGTGGTCGCCGACGGCCCGTCCGACCTCGTGCCCGCCGTCACCAAGGCCATGGAGCTGGGCCCCGACCTCATCGTCAGCGCGGGCAACGACCTGATCGACGCCCTCGCGATGGTCACCCCGAACCATCTCTCGCAGCAGTTCCTCGTCGTGGGCGCGGAGTTGGCCGAGCCCACCCACAACGTCACGGCCGTCGACTGGTCCGGCGCGTCGTTCCGCGGCGAAGGGCTCGGCATGTCCTCGACCTATGACGCCGCCTCGTTCACCGCCGAGCACTGCGCGGACGCCGTCAGGGCGGGTACCGCGGCCGTGCTCAGCAAGCTGACGGGCATCGTGATCTGGCTCGACAAGGACGCCGCCTAGAGCCTCGCTGGGGGCACGCCGGACCGCCCCGACCGGACCACCTTGGCCAGGTGGTCCGGTCGGGGCGGTCCGGTCGTCGCGGCCGCGCGGGGCGATCCGGTCCCGGCGGGCCGGTCCCGCGGTCCGGTCAGCCGAAGCGGCCGTTGACGTAGTCGGCGGTGCGGGAGTCCTGTGGGCTGCCGAACATCGCCTCGGTGGGGCCGTGTTCGACGATCCCGCCGGGCGTGCCCTGCTCGGCGAGGAAGAAGGCCGTGCGGTGGGAGACCCGCGCGGCCTGCTGCATGTTGTGGGTCACGATCACCACGGTGACCTCGTCGGCCAGTTCCCTGATGGTCTCCTCCACCCGGCGGGTCGAGGTGGGGTCCAGCGCCGAGCAGGGCTCGTCCATCAGCAGCACCCGGGGACGGATCGCCAGCGAGCGGGCGATGCACAGCCGCTGCTGCTGGCCGCCGGAGAGCGCGCCGCCGGGCTGCCGCAGCCGGTCCCGTACCTCTTTCCACAGACCGGCCCGGAGCAGGCACTCCTCCACCAGCAGGTCCTTGGTCTGCCGGGAGGCGCGGGCGCCGGTCAGCTTCAGACCGGCCAGCACGTTGTCGTAGATGCTCATCGCCGGGAACGGGTTGGGCTTCTGGAACACCATGCCGATGTGCCGGCGGGCCTCGGTCAGCCGACGTCCGGCCGCGTAGATGTCGTCGCCGTCGAGCAGCACCTCGCCGCCCATGGCGGCGCCGGGGATCATCTCGTGCATCCGGTTCAGGGTGCGCAGGAAGGTGGACTTGCCGCAGCCGGAGGGGCCGATCAGGGCGGTCACCCGGCCGGCGGGCATGGTCAGCGAGACCCGGTCCAGGACCTTGTGCGTGCCGAACCAGGCGGAGACCGCGCGGGCGTCCAGGGTGGCGGGGCCGGGGCCGCGGACCGGGTCGTCGGTCACGGGCAGGACGGCGGTGGTCTCTTCGGGGGTGGCGATGTCGGTCACGGCGGGCACCTCGGGCGGTACGGAGGGACGGTACGGGGGTCAGAGCAGGTTGGGGAGCAGGCCGGTGATCTGGTCGGCCACCTGGAAGCCGACGACGGCGGTGACCGGCAGGAAGACGATCCACGCCTGGTGGCGGCCCCAGCGGTGCCAGGCCCACACGGCCGCGACGGCCACCGCGAGCAGCGCCTGGAGCCACAGCACGAGCTTCCACAGCTCCCCGGTGGAGGTGCCCATCGGCTGCTCGTCGGCGGGGAGCGAACCGGGCCGGATGACGGCGTCGGGGGTGTCGGCGGTCCTGGACACCAGATCGGCGTCCACCCGCAGCACACCGCTGGGCAGATACGGCGTCCCGGCGGCGGTGACCAGCACCACCCGGCCGCCCGCCGCGGCCGGCGGCGGCGGGACCGGGTCGCCGGCCCGGCGTACACCGAGCACCCGGAACCGGTGGCGGCCCTGGCCGGTGGTGACGGAGAAGGTGTCGCCGGCCCGCAGCCGGTCCAGGTCGCCGAACGGCCCACCGTAGGCGGCCGCCCGGCCCATCAGCACGCTGGTGCCGGCCTGGCCGGGCAGCGGGGTGTCGCGGCGGTGGCCGGCCCCGCCGGTCAGTACAGCGGCCGAGGTGCCCTCGGAGACCACCTCGCGCAGGTGCAGCCGGGGGATCTCCAGCAGCGCGAGCGGCGTGCCCGGGGCGAGCAGCCGGCCCTGCTGGTCGGTCTGGGCGACCGGCGCGGTGCCGTCGGCGAGGGCGGCGCGCAGCGCGTCGAACCGCTCCTGCTGCGCGGAGCGGTGCTGCACACCGCTGACCACGACGAGGTTGGCGGCCAGGCCGAGCAGCAGTACGGCGAGCGCGAGCAGCGCGCCACCGGCGAGCTGACGGGCCGCCGGGCGGGCGGACGAGGACGCGGCGGCCGGGCGGCCCGGCGTCGGAACCGGGGCCTCGGCCGGTGTCGGGACCGGCGTCGGGGCCGGGGTCGGCGTCTGCGTCGGAGCCGGGGGCGGGCCTGGCGTCTGCGTCGGGGCCGGAGTCGGGGCGGCCGGGGTCGGCGCCTTGTCGGGTTCGGGCGCCGGCGGCTCGTCGGGCTGCGCCGCCTGCGGCGGGGTCTGGTCGGTGACCGTCACGGCGGCCGGCCTCCTCGGGCGTCCAGGGGGTGGGTGGGGACGAAAGCTCAGGGGCGGTACGGGAGTACGGGAGTACGGGGGGTGCGGGAGCGCCGTCCGCGCGGACCGGCCGTGCGTACCGGCCGGGACCGCGCGTACCGCGGTGTGGCCCCTGCCCCGGCGGACGGGCGTCCGCCGGGGCAGGGGACCGGGGTCACTTCGCGGTGACGGTGAACTTCTTGCTGCCGGACTTCACGGTGCCCGAACCGGCGTAGGCCAGCTTCAGGCTGTGCTTGCCCTTCTTGAGCTTGGCCAGCGTGACGACGGCCTTGCCGTTCTTGAGGGTGGCGGTGCCGACGACCTTCTTGCCGTCGTAGACCTTGACCTTGCCGCCGGGGACGACGCCGGTGGCGGTGACCGTCACCTTCACCTTGGCGCGGGCCGAGGTCTTGACGGAGGCCGGGGCCGACGCCGAGACCTTCGGCGCGGCCTTGACCACGGTGACCTTGATCTTCGCCGACGAGGCGTTCAGCCGGCTGTCACCGGCGTACGACACGGCCAGCGTGTGCGTGCCGACCTTGAGCGTCCGGGACAGCGTGAGGCTGCCGCGGCCGTTCTTGTCCAGGGTGACCGTGCCGAGCTTGGTGCTGCCGTCCTTGACGGTGATCTTGCCGGTGGCCGTGGCCGGGCCGGTGGCCGAGAGCGAGAGCTTGGCCGAGGTGCCGTAGGCGGGCTTCGCCCGGGAGACGGTGACCTGCGTCTTGGACGCGGCCTTGGTGACGGTGAGCTTCGCGGAGGCGGTGGAGGCGTTCAGCTTGCTGTCGCCCGCGTACGACACGGCCAGCGTGTGGGTGCCGACCGCGAGGGTCTTCGGGAGCGTCAGCGACGCCTTGCCCGCGCCGTCCAGGGTGGGGGTGCCGAGCGTCGTGGCACCGTCCTTGACGGTGACCTTGCCGGTGGCCGTGGACGAACCGCCGACCGTGACCGAGAGCTTGACCGAGGCACCGTAGGCGGCCTTCGCCGGGGAGAGCGCGGCGGTGATCTTCGACGCGGTCTTCGGGACGTCGCTGACCGTACCGGCCGCCGTCAGGCTCGGGCCGTCACCGACCAGGTTCGAGGCGTAGACCTCGGCGGTGTAGGAACCGGGGGCCAGTTCGGCGGTCACCGAGGTGGCCGGGGCCTTGACGTCGGTGGCGAAGGCGACCGCGCCCTCGCTGTCCGTGATCAGCACCCGGTAGTCGGTGACCGGCAGCGCCGGGTCGGCCGGCGCGGTCCAGCTCACCTTGAGCTGCCGCGGGGCCGGGGCGCCGACGGTCAGACCGCCGACCGCGGGCGGCTTGATCAGCGAGGAGCTGTTGGTCTCCAGGCCGCCCAACTTGGCGTGGCCCTTCACCGAGGTGTCGACGGTGCCGTTGTAGGGCTCGTTCTTGAAGCCGAACGCGGCGATGGTCTGCTCGGCGTCGTCGGAGGCGATGGCGGCCTTGTGGCTGCCGCTGCTCACGAAGGTGTCGTACAGGCCCTTGTCGAAGAAGGCGCTGCTGGTGTCCACCGCGCGGGTGGGCACCACGTTGTAGACGTCACGGCCGAAGGTCGGGTCGTCGAAGAAGGTGCCGGCCGGGGAGAGCTTGCCGTCGGCGCCCTTGACCACGGGGCTGACCGGCGTGCCGGTGCCCAGGTCCACGGAGCCGATGAAGGCGCCGGCCTGCGCCGCGGTGGAACTGCGGTCGGGAGCGGTCAGGTTGTTCTGCGCGATCCAGCTCGCGGCGGAGAAGGGGACCAGGTCGCCGTCCTGCAGGACGATGTCGTTGGCCTGGTTCTCCTCGACGGTCTTGCCGCCGTCGGTGGTCTCCTTGACGTTGCTGCCGAGGTTGGTGACCCCGATGGCGCTCAGGAAGAACTTCCGGGTGCCGGAGCTGGACTGCGGGATGAACGGCCGGACCGGGTGACCGGCGACGCTGACGACCGAGCCGGAGTAGATCTCCTTGAGCTGGGTGGGCGTCAGGTTCTTCAGGAAGTCGCCCTTGGCGACGTAGCCGACCGCGTCACGGCCGAACGGGATGTAGATGAGGGTGGTGCCGGCCGTGGACGGGGCGCCCGACGAGCGCGCGAAGTCGACCTGACCGGCGATGTTCGCGGTACCGCTCGGGTCCTTGTCCCCGATCAGCGAGGCGCTGAGCGCCTTCTGTCCGGCGCCGGAGCCGTTCGGGCGGGTGAAGTCCACCCCGTTCGCCCGGGTCTTGATGGTGGCGGAGCCCGTCGCGTCGTAGGACGCCACGTTCGGCAGCACCGAGCCGGCCAGGGCGTTCAGCACGTCCTGGGTGGTGTCGGAGCCGACACCGACGTAGGTGCCGAAGGTGCCCGGCTTGGGGTCGGCGACGGCGGGTCCGGCAACCGTGAGGGTGCCGGCCGCGATCGCGGCGGTCAGGACCGCGACGATCGCGGCGGTGGGGCGCTTGGTGCCCATGTCTCTGTCTCCTGCTCGGGGACTCGTACTGCGTGACAAGTGCGGACCCGCCGGAACCGGCGTGCCGGTCTGGCAGGGTGGATCCCGTCGTTCGCCCCGACTCGCTCTCGGGGCGAACGACGTGTCTGCGGGGTGGCCAGGCCCCCGGCGGACCGGGCGCGCTGGGCCGGGCGGACCGGAGTCCGCCGCGCTCAGCCGGCCGGCGGCCGGCTGCTCCGTCCGGGCAGCCGCAGTCCGCGCAGGCGGGCGGGGACGACCGGGCGGGGGATGGTGACGGACCGTCCGCCGGGCAGCGGCAGCCGCAGCGGCAGCCGGGTGCCGCCGGCGAAAGGCGCGCCCAGTGCGGCGAGCAGCCCGAGGCCGGCGCCGATCGGCACCGCGAAGCGCAGCGCCGAGCCCGGGTCGGACGGGGTGATGCCGCCGGCCACCGGCACGGCCTGCGGCGAACCGACGGCCGGGGCGGAGGTGGGCGACGCGCTCGGCTTGCCGCCCGGGGCGGCGCCGCCGGTGCTCCCGCCCGCGGCGCCCGCGCCGCCGTCGCCGGTACCGCCGATGGAACCTCCGGCCGTGCCGCCGCCGGTGTCACCGGCGCCGCCGTCCGTCGTACCGCCGGACGTGCCGGAGCCGCCCGACGTACCGGAGCCGGTCTGCGGGGTGCCGGGTTCGGTCCGGCCAGGGGCGGGCTTCCAGGTCTCCAGCGCGGTCGCGGCCTTGGCCGCGTCGGCCCGCAGGCCGGACGGCAGCGGCGCGTAGCCGGCCGGCAGCATGCCGGGGCTGGTGCCGGGCTGCTGTCCGCTGCCCGCGGCGTACCGCAGCAGGTCCGCGTACTGCGTACGGGCGGCCCGGGGCAGTTCGGCCGGGCGGGCCGCGCCGTACACCAGCATGCTCAGCGGGTAGGCGCCCTTGGCCTTGGCGGTCGGGTCGATCTGCCGGACGCCGTCCACCAGGGCCGCCCGGTCGGCCGCGGCCACCAGTGCGGTCTGTGTCGGCGCGGTGAACTCGCCCGCCGGGTTGCGCAGCCGGGCGGTCTGGAGGCCGAACCGGGCGGCCGAGGCCGCGTCGGTGACGGTCAGCATGAAGCGCTGGCCGGCCACCTGCGGTCCCGGGGTCTTCCACACCGGCGGGGTGGCCAGCGGGTCCCAGTTGGACTTCCAGAGCTGGTCGCCGCGGCGGGTGCGCAGGGCGCCGGTGTAGAGGTCGTCCACATACGGGTGGAAGTCCGTCATCTTCTGCCGTTGGGTGTCCGGGGCGCCGCTGCCGGGCGGGATCGTCTCCCAGCTGTCGTTCTTCGGGAAGTCGTCCCGGTCGGCGGAGAAGGCGTAACCGGAGGGGTTGAGGTCGCCGTTGGAGCTGAAGAACGGGTTGACCCGCATGCCCCACTCGTCCGGCACACCGGCCAGGAACTGCCGGGCCTGCTTGTCCGCCAGGACCCAGCTCCACACCTGCCGGGCCAGGTCGCTGTGGCCGAACGCGGTGATCAGATCGGTGTCGGTGCTCGGGTTGGACGCGACCGACAGATCCGCGAACTCCTTGTTGTACGCGATGAACTCGGGGTCGGTCAGCAGCCCGGTCGGGTTGTGCAGCGCCCATCCGTAGCCCTTGGCGGCGACGAGTTGGGAGCCGCCGTCGGCGTAGTCGGTACGGACCGCGCCCCAGGGCGAGTTGCGGTACGACTCGGTGAGCAGCTTGGCGACCAGCCGCGGGGTGAGGTCCAGCGTGCCGACCCGGGTGCCGGCTCGCTTCTTGACGTCGGCGGGCGCGTCGGAGCGGGGCTGGCGCTCGATGTTGAAGCCGATCACCGCAGCGGACAGCGCGACCGGCGCGTAGGCGATGGGGTCGGCGGGCTTGGTCTCGCCGGTCACCGGCAGGGTGGTGAAGACCAGACCGTCGCCGGAGTCGGTGAGTTGGCCGCGCGCCTCGGAGTCCCCGACGGTGGTGTAGCCGAACACCGTGCCGGAGCCGCAGAGTCTGGCCTGCCAGCTGCCCATCGCGTCGGACACCAGCTCGCTGCCGGTGGTGTCCACCTCCTGCGCCCCCATCGCGCAGGTCGCGCCGACCGGCTGGAAGTCCAGCTCGACCGCGATGCGGTTGCGCCAGTTGGTCGAGGACACCGGGGAGCCGGCGTTGACCTGGGTACGGTCCTGGTACGGCTGTCCGTCCAGGTCCAGATGGCCCTGCGGGACGATCACCAGCCAGCAGGAGCGGCCGGTGACACTGCCGTCCGGGTGCCTGACCGGGGCGCCGCAGCCCATATGCGGCGCCTCCTCCTTGGTCTGCGCCTCGAAGAACTCCTGACCGGTGCCGTCGGCGCCGGTGCGGCCGAAGTCGATCTCGTTGGTGGTGTTGTAGCTGAAGAACTGGTTGTTCTGGGTGTCGCCGGTGACCACCGTGCCGTCGATCGACTTGAACGGCACCTCGCCGCGCCCGAGCGGACGGCCGGCGCCGTACTTGTCGTCCTCGCCGTAGCTGCCGGGGTCGGCGCTGTACGACACCTGGCGGGTGTCGTCGGCCTGGTTGCCCGGCCAGGTGTTGCGGCCGGTGGTCGGCGAGGCGCCGAACTGGCACTGGGTGCGCGGCGGTCCGGGGTTGCCGGGGACGGCGCCGTCGTCGTCGCCCCAGCACTGCATGATCTGCACGAAGTCGGTGTTGAACTGGGTGCCCGCGAAGGTGGTGGGCACACCGCCGGTCCAGGAGACGCTGATCGCCTGGTTGGCGAGGTCGCGGGTCTGGCTGACGGTGAAGCGCATGCCGCCGAACTCGCCGCGGCCGGAGACGGTCACGGCGGACGACTGGGCCGCCACCGGTTGCAGATCGGTCAGCAGGACGGGGGCCGTCTGGGCCACCGCCGCGCCGAGCACCGCGCCGAGGGCGGCGCCGGCCAGCAGGCGCCGGACCAGCCGGCGGCCGAGGGACGGCCGGGGTGACGGCCGGGATGGGGTCGTGGTCACCGCTTGCCCTCCTTGCGGTTGGTCAGGACGCGGGAGGTCGCGGCCGGCACCAGGACCAGGCCGAGCACGACGACCGCCGCGAGGAGCATCAGGGTCTGGGTGCCGCCCCAGCCGCTGGGACCGCCGACCGAGACCGGCTGGGCCAGCACCACCTGGCTGCTGTTGCCGCCGTTGCCGCCGCCCGAGGCGTCCCCGGTGCCGCCGTCGGCGGAACCGCCGCTGGAGGCGTCCACCGGCAGGCCGGTGTCCGGGTCGATGCCGCCCGCGCCGCCGGAGCCGGCGCCGCCGCCGCTCTCACCCCCGGCCGCACCGCCGCCCGTACCGCCGCCGGAGCCGGAACCACCGCCGCCGGCACCGCCGTTCGTACCGCCGCCGGAGGACGAACCGCCGGAGCCCGAGCCGGTGGAGCCGGAACCCCCGCTGCCGGAGCCGCCGTTCGTACCGCTGTTCCCGCCGCCGTTCGAACCGCCGCCGGAGCCGCCGGTCGTGGCGCCGCCGCTGCCGGTCGTGCAGGGCGCCGCGCCCTGCTTGTCGCACTCCTGCGGGAAGGGCGCCGACTTCGCCAGGGTGTTGGTGCCGTCGTTGCTGAACGTCGGGTTGTGGCAGCCCTTGACGTTGATGTTCTGCGTCTGCGCGCCCGGGATCCGGCGGATCTGGTCGAAGCCGGCCTGCACCAGGTTGATCGGCAGCGGCGAGTAGCCGAGCTTGGGCGCGTACTGCTGGCCCTGGCACATGAAGTAGTACGAGAAGGCCGCCAGCGTGGTGCCCTTGGCCTGGGTGAACTGGCCCTGCACCTTCAGCGGAAGGATCATGTACGAGTAGCTGGACAGCGGGTAGTTGCGCTTGTCGGTGTCGGTGTAGACGCCGCTGAGGTCCTGGGTGAGGTAGTCCGGCGAGTTCTTGTCGGTGTTGATCCGCGCCTTGATCAGCGACACCGCGACGTTGGCGGGCGTCGGCTCGGTGTAGTAGCCGGCGTGGTTGAGCACCTTCGCCACCGGGAAGTGCGCGTTCTTGGCGTACGAGTAGTTGACGTAGCCGATCGCGCCGTCGCCGTAGTCCTGTGCCACATAGCCGGCCACGCCGAGGTCGCCGGCCTGGGAGATCATGCCGGGCAGCGCCGGGTAGTACGAGGTCGAGCCGCAGGCGCCGGCCCGGCCCACCTTGCCGCAGTAGGTGTTCCACAGCGCGGTGTGCTGCTTGGACATCCACAGCGTGAACTGGGCGCTGGAGCCCGAGCCGTCGGAACGGACCACCGGCACGATCTTCTTGGCGGGCAGCCGCAGGCCGGGGTTGTCGGCGGCGATCGCCGGGTCGGCCCAGTTGGTGATGGCGCCGGTGAAGATCTTGGTGACATTCTCGCCGGAGAGCCGCAGATTGGTCAGCCGCTGGCCGTTGACCTTGAGGTTGTACATGAACACGGTGCCGCCGGCCACGATCGGCATATAGGCGTAGGAGCCGTTCGTGGGGTGCTCCGGAGCGGAGCCGTCGGTCGGGTCGGTCTGGAAGGGGATGTCGGAGACCGCGAAGTCCACCGTCCCGTTGAGGAACTGGTGCCGGCCGTCGGAGGAGCCGGTCTGCGCGTACTGGATCTCCATGCCGTACTGCTTGACGTTGCGGCGCCACTGGTCGACGGCGTTGAACGCCCAGGTCGAACCGGCGCCGGAGAGCGGGACGTAGCTGTCCGCGGCGGCGGGCTGGGCGCCGGGGCCGAACACCGAGGTGACCAGCAGGGCGAGGAGGGCCGCGAGCAGCGCGGCGGCCGGGGCTGAGGTGCGGCGGGGCATCAGGAGTTCTCTCCGGTAAGCGTGGTCGCGGCCGGGGTGGCGGAAGCGAGCAGCGAGGGGACGGGCGCGCGCAGGTCGTCGAAGCGCTCGACGTCGCGGCGGGACGCGCGGGCCGCGCGGCGGGCCTGGCGCTTGGACAACTGGCCGGGTCCGCGGCCGCCGATCACCCGGGCGATGGTGAACAGCACCAGCACCAGCGCCATCAGCACGGCCGCCGCGCCGAACCCGCGGGCCACCATGACCGGTTCGGGCGACTTGACGAAGGTGAACACGGCCAGCGGCAGCGAGACCATCGGGGAGTTCGTCGGGTCCGCGTTGACCGCCGCGGTGTAGCCGGCGGTGAGCAGCACCGGAGAGGTCTCGCCGATGCCGCGGGCGGTGCCGAGGATGACGGCGGTGGCCAGCCCGGAGCGGGCGGTGGGCAGCACCACGTGCCACACCGTGCGCCAGCGCGGGGCGCCGAGCGCCTCTGCGGCCTCGGTGAGGTTGCCAGGCACCAGCCGGAGTACGACGTCGGAGGCGCGGATGATGATCGGCAGCATCATCACGCTGATCGCAAGGCCCGCCGCCAGACCGGACTTGGGGAAGTGCAGGATCAGGATCCAGGTCGCGTAGACGAACAGACCGGCCACGATGGACGGCAGGGCGGTCATCGCCTCGACGATGGTCCGTACGAACCGGGCGAACCGGCCCCGGGTCTGGTTGAGGTAGACCGCGCAGGCGATGCCCAGCGGAACGGTGACGGCCAGCGCGATGGCGATCATGATCAGGCTGCCGATCAGCGCGTGCTTGATGCCGCCGACCGTGATCGGGTCCAGCGGGCCGGCCAACTGCATGTCCTGCGTGTAGAAGTTGGACCGCACCAGCGCCTCCCGCCCGCGCAGGAAGGTGAAGCCCACCACCAGCACCAGGCCGGAGAAGAGCAGCGCCGCGGCGGACCACAGCACCACCGTCATCAGCCGGTCCCGGACGGCCGGGCCGTCGTCCTCCAGCCAGGCCAGCAGCGCGTAGGCGCCGAGGGAGACCAGATAGCCGACGACCACGAAGCCCAACGGGCCCGACAGCGGGGCCAGTCGGCCGAAGAGCAGCAGCGCGGTGCAGAATCCGGTGGCGCCCGCGCCGAGGATGTTCAGCACCTCGCCGCGGGTCACGCCGCCGAGGGCGCGCCGCCGTTCGGTGGTGTCCGGTGTCCCGTCCGGGCGGCGGTCGACGACCGTGGTGGCGGTCGCGGCCTTGTCCCTGTTCTCGTCCTTGTTCTCGTCCTTGTCCAGCAGGACCGTCGTCTCGTGCATCTCGTCAGCCCTCGCTCTGCGCGCCGGAGCGGGACCGGGCGACGATGGTGGAGGCGGTGAAGTTGACCACCAGGGTCAGCAGGAAGAGCGCCAGGCCCGCCGCCATCAGCGCCGACATGCCGAAGTCCGAGGAGTCGCCGTAGTGCAGGGCGATCAGCGAGGAGACGGAGTTGGCGCCGGTCTGCAGGATGTGCGGCTGGATCTGGAAGACCGGCGAGATGATCAGGTAGACCGCGATGGTCTCGCCCAGCGCGCGGCCGAGGCCCAGCATCGTGCCGCCGATCACGCCGCCCAGGCCGTACGGCAGCACCACCGAGCGGATCATGCCCCAGCGGGTGGAGCCGAGCGCGTAGGCGCCCTCCCGCTCGCCGGCCGGCGCCTGCGTGAAGACCTCGCGCATCACCGAGCACATGATGGGCGCCACCATCATCGCCACCACGATGCCGGCGATGAAGGTGGAGGCGGTGTAGACGCTGGCCGAGGAGAGCGGGTCGCCCGGGTCGACACCGTCCACCCGCAGGAACGGCACCCAGTGGAACCAGGTGGACAGCCAGCGGGACAGCCCGATCACATGACCCTGGAAGAAGAACAGCCCCCACAGTCCGTAGACCACCGACGGCACGGCCGCCATCAGGTCGACCATCGCCACCAGGGTGCGGCGGGCCCGGCGCGGCGCGATCTCCGAGATGAACAGCGCGGTGCCGACCGCGAGCGGCAGCGCCACGCAGACCGCCACCGCGGCGATCAGCACGGTCCCGGTGAGGACCGCGGCGATGCCGAAATGGTGGACGTCGGGCTGCCACTGTTCAGTGGTCAGGAACCGCAGGCCCTGGACGCGCAGCGCCTGGCCCGCCCGCAGCAGCAGGAACAGGCCCACCGCCGCCATGATCGCCAGCACGGCGACACCGGAGGCGGTCAACTGCCCCCGGAAGATCCGGTCTCCGATTCCCTTGGCGACCTGCAACCGCCGGGGAGCGTCCTGTCCCCCGTCCGCCTCGGGCATGCGAGACACCACTTCTGTGGATGTCACGTGTCTTCCCCCCAGCATTCCGCGAGCGCCGAGGGGCTCGGCGCTCGGGAGCAGTCAACGGCGCAACGGTGTCCAACCCCCGTTGTCCACTTAAGGAGAAAATGAACAATTGATAGTGAGAAGTCGTGAGAGCCCTGTGAGGATCGTCCGATATCCGGCAAAAGCCGCTATTCGACGTCTAGTTGGTTCATACACGGATGACAGGGCGACCGGCGGGGCGGGACGTCGTGCCGCGTACGACTGCCCGTCACCGTTCGTATGTCCGCCCGGGGCCGTGGCGTTGCCGACGACACCGACGGGGATTTCTTTCGTCACCTGTTTGAACAGTGACGAATGCTGTGGGACGGTCGTCGCGCGGGCACCACCGGGGCACGGCACCGCGCACGGCCGTACTGCCGGGACCGCCCGCTACGGACAGGTCGGCACGTCGCCACGTACGGAGGGCTTCATATGATCAACAGGCGTACCTTCGGCAAGACCTTGGGACTGGGCACGGGGGTGGCCGCCGCTTCCGCGGCCGGTCTGCCGGGGCTCCCAACGGCCGCGGCGGCGACCGACTCCCCCGCCCGGAAGGGGACTTCGGCGCAGACCGCGCCGATGGCAGGTTCCGGCGCGCGCACCTCGTTCGCCGCGCTGAAGCAGGTCAGGGCCGGCCTGCTGGACATCGGTTACGCCGAAGCGGGCCCCGCGCACGGCCCCGTGGCGATCTGCCTGCACGGCTGGCCGTACGACATCCACAGCTACGTCGACGTCGCTCCCCTGCTGGCGGCGCGGGGCTACCGGGTGATCGTCCCGTATCTCCGCGGCCACGGCACGACGCGCTTCCTGTCCCGGCGGACGTTCCGGAACGGTCAGCAGTCGGCCGTCGCGCGCGACATCGTCGCCCTGATGGACGCCCTGCGGATCGAGAAGGCCGTGCTCGCCGGCTTCGACTGGGGTTCGCGGACCGCCGACATCATCGCGGCCCTGTGGCCCGAGCGCTGCAAGGCCCTGGTGTCGGTGAGCGGGTATCTGATCACGAACGTCGAGGCCAATCGGGAGCCGCTGGCGCCGAAGGCCGAGTACGCCTGGTGGTACCAGTTCTACTTCGCCACCGAGCGCGGCCGGCTCGCGATGGAGGACCCGGACAAGCGGCACGACCTGGCCAGGCTCGTCTGGGACACCGTCTCCCCGACGTGGGACTTCGACGACGCCACCTTCGAGCGCACGGCGACGGCCTTCGAGAACCCCGACTACGCCGCCGTGGTGATCCACAACTACCGCTGGCGGCTGGGCCTGGCCGAGGGCGAGCGGCGCTACGACCGCGACGAGCGGCTGCTCGCCGCGCGGCCGGCCATCGGGGTGCCGACGCTCACGCTGGACCCCGGGCGCGACCCCTTCACCGCGCCGGGCAACGGCTCGTCGTACCGGGATCGGTTCACGGGCCCGTACGACCACCGCACGCTGCCGGACATCGGCCACAACCTGCCGCAGGAGGCGCCCGCGGCCTTCGCCCAGGCGGTCGTCGACGTGGACGGCTTCTGACCGGCGCCGGGCCGTCGATGCGTGCGCGTGTGCGGACGAGCACGGTACGTAAGCACTGGGCGAGTGCGTCACCGCCTTGACAGGTGACGCGACGCGTGGGAGCGTGGTGGACACCGGAGCAGTACGGCGTACACCGCCACCGACCGAGCACCGACCGAGCGGAGGTCGACCGTGAAGAGCCTGAGCATCGTGAAGAGCGGGACGGTCATGGACAGCGCCGCGGCGGCGCGCCAGGCACGGTTCGGCGCCCTGCCCGAGCGCGTCCGCCACGAGGACCTGGTCGAGGAGAAGCCGGTCTCGGCGAGGGACGCGGCCGGGGACGCGTACAACCCCGAGAAGTCGTTCGTGTCCTACTCCTGCCTGGCCCTGGACCTCGGCCTCTGACCCCGTCACCGCCATCCGTTCCGCATGGAGGGGCACCCCGCGACACACGGGGTGCCCCTCTTTACTCACGGGCCCGGCGCGGCCGCCGCTGTTACGATCGCGGTGACGCCGATCGCGTCCAACACCTCTGCGAGGAGACCAGACATGGCGGGTGACGACGACATCTCCGGGTGAGACCCGGAGCTGACAGGCCACCGACCGGTGCCCAGGAGCACCGCCGCCGTGGCCGTTTCGCCGTCCCCTTTCGTCCGCGTTCTGTCCGCGTTCCGTCCATGTCCCGGGCATCGCTGTGCGCGTGCCCGTACATCCCCCTCCGAGGTCTCCTCATGTCCGACGCCTCCGTCATCTGCTCGAACCTGACCTTCTCCTGGCCCGACGGCACCCCCGTCCTCGACGACCTGTCCTTCACCGTGGGCAGCGGTCGTACGGGCCTGGTCGCGCCCAACGGCTCGGGGAAGAGCACCCTGCTCAAGCTGATCGCCGGCGAACTGCGCCCCTCCCGCGGGTCCGTGACCGTCAGCGGCACCCTCGGCCATCTCCCCCAGACCCTCCCCCTGACCGGTGACCTCACGGTCGCCGAAGTCCTGGGCGTCGCCGCGGTGATCCGCGCGCTGGACGCCGTGGAGTCCGGCGACGTCGGCGAGGAACACTTCGCGGTCATCGGCGACGACTGGGACATCGAGGAACGCACCCGCGCCCAGCTCGACCGCCTCGGCCTGGCCGGCCTCACCCTCGACCGCGCCCTCGGCACGCTGAGCGGCGGTCAGGTCGTATCGCTGGGCCTGGCCGCCCAACTGCTGAAGCGGCCCGACATCCTGCTGCTCGACGAACCGACCAACAACCTCGACCTCGACGCCCGCCACCGGCTCTACGACACGCTGGAGGACTGGAACGGCTGTCTGCTGCTCGTCAGCCACGACCGGGCGCTGCTCGACCGCATGGAACGCGTCGCCGCACTCGACGGCGGCGAACTGCGGCTGTACGGCGGCGACTACACGGCGTACGAGGAAGCCGTACGGGCCGAGCAGGAGGTCTCGGAGAAGAACGTCCGCAGCGCCGAGCAGGAGCTGAAGCGGGAGAAGCGCGAGCTCCAGCAGGCCCGCGAACGCGCCGAGCGCCGTACGAACAACGCCGTCCGCAACATCAAGAACGCCGGGCTGCCGCGCATCGTCGCCGGGAACAGGAAGCGTGCGGCCCAGGAGTCCGCGGGCCGGGCCGGCCAGACGCACGCCGACCGGGTCAGCGACGCCAGGTCCCGGCTGGACGAGGCCGGGCGCGCCCTGCGCGACGACCAGCGCATCACGCTCGACCTCCCGGACACCGACGTCCCCGCCGGCCGTACCCTCTTCCTCGGCGAGGGGCTGCGTCACGGCGAACGGGCGCTGTTCGCCGCGGAAGGGGTCGACCTGACCGTCCGCGGTCCCGAGCGCATCGCGCTGACCGGCCCCAACGGCTCGGGCAAGACCACGCTGCTGCGCCTGGTCAACGGCGATCTCGCCGCGGAGGGCGGGCGGATCAGGCGGGCCGACGGCCGGATCGCCTATCTGTCGCAGCGGCTGGACCTGCTGGACCCGGACCGTACGGTGGCCGAGAACTTCGCCGCGTTCGCCCCTCTCCGGGCGGAGGCGGAGCGGATGACCCTGCTCGCCCGCTTCCTCTTCCGCGGCGCGCGGGCCCACCTCCCGGTGCGGGTGCTGTCCGGCGGCGAACTGCTGCGCGCCACCCTGGCCTGCGTGCTGTGTGCCGAACCGGCACCGCAGCTGCTGCTCCTCGACGAGCCGACGAACAACCTCGACCTGGTGAGCGCGGGCCAGCTGGAAGGCGCGCTGGGCTCCTACCGGGGGGCGTTCGTGGTGGTCAGCCACGACGAGCGCTTTCTCGCCCGGATCGGCGTGGACCGCTGGCTGCGGCTGGCCGGCGGCGAGCTGTCGGAGACGGGGGCGCCGGAGGTGTGAGCGCCGCCGAGGTGCCGGCCCCGGCCCTGCGGCTCCTGAGTCGCGGGGGTGGGGGCGGGCGGGGGCCGGGGGTGCCCGGTAGCCGTCCGGGAGGCGAGGGTCCGGGGGCCCGGTAGCCGTCCGGGAGGCGGGGGTCCGGGGGGCCGGGGTCCGGGGGCCGGTCACCGTCCGGGATCGTCACCGCTTCGACAGGTGACGATCCTTGCGGGCCCGCCTGTCACCTGCCAGGATGGTGATGTGGACCTCAACCATGTCTTCGTATGCGGAAACCCGGCTCTCGACTTCGTCGCGACGCTCCGGGCCCGGCGTTCGCAGCGGTTCGAGATGTTCTCGTCGCCCGAGCGGCTGAACGCCTGGTACCTGGAATCCGGCATCGTGGACGCGGTCTCCCCCGCCCGGCCGGCCGACGTCGAGCAGGCGACGGCCGTACGGGAATCGGTCTACGAGCTGGTCACGGCCCGCCGCCTCGGCGAGGACCTCACCGACGACGCGCTGGCGGTGCTGAACGGCGCGGCCCGCAAGGCCCCCGCGATCCCCCGGCTCACCCCGTCCGGCCGCTGGACGGAGGCGACGCCGGACGAGGCGCTGTCCACGGTGGCCCGCCTCGCCGTCGAGTTGCTGGGCGGCCCGGACGTCCCGCTGCTCAAGGAGTGCGACAACCCGGAGTGCACCCGCGTCTACATCGACCGCTCGCGCGGTACGCGGCGGCAGTGGTGCGGGATGGAGTCGTGCGGCAACAAGATCAAGGCCGCCGCGTACCGCGCCCGCAAAAAGTCCGCCCACCCCACCACGGCCTGACCCCGGCGCCCACCCCCGCCCGGCGGAACCCGGCCCGGCGACCTCACCACGTCGGCTCGCCCTGGCTGAGTGCGGCGTACGCGGCTTCCGCGGCTCTTCCGCTCGTGGTGTCGGCCGGTGCGTGGCGGAGGAACCCGGCGGTGTCCCCGCTGTAGGTGAAGCGGCCCCCGTCGAGAACGGAGACATGGTCGGCCTCCTCGGCGAGGTCGGCCACGTCGTGGGTGGACATCAGCACCCGCCGCTCGGTGGCGATGTCGCGCAGCACATCACGGAAGACCCGCCGCTGGCGCGGGTCCATCCCGGCCGTCGGCTCGTCGAGCAGCAGTACCCGGGCGTCGTGCACCAGGGCGGAGGCCACTCCCATCCGCCGCAACTGGCCGCCCGACAGGCCGCTTGCCCTGGTGTCCGCGCGGTCGGCGAGTTCGACCCGGCCGAGAGCCGCGGCGGCGGCGTCCCACGCGTCCCGGCGGTTCATCCCCTTCAGCCAGCCGACATAGGCGACCTGCTCGCGGACGGTGTGCCCGGTCATGGCCGTGATGCGCTGCGGCATCCAGGCCGTCGCCCGCCGGTATTCCGGTTTGTCCGCGGGTATGCCGTCCAGGGTGACCGTGCCGGAACGCGGCCGGGTCACGGAAGCGGCCAGCTTGAGGAGCGTGGACTTGCCGGCGCCGTTCGGCCCGAGCAGCAGTGTCAGGCCGTCGGGCAGCCGGTAGTCGAGGCCGTCGAGCACCGGCCGCTGCCGGCGCAGGCGTTGGGTGTAGGCGTAGGTGCAGCCCTTGAGTTCCAGGGTCATTCGGCGTTCCTCGCGCGTTCGCTCGTACCGACAAGGAGGTGCGCGGCCAGGCCGACGGCCACGACGGCCGTACTCGCCGCCGCCGCGTAGACATCGGACAGTGGCCGGGCGACGACGGTCCAGGCCAGCGGGTGGCCGTTGCGATAGCCCGCCTCGGCGACGGCCATGATCCAGACCACCGGTACGAGGACCGCCCGCATGCCCAGCAGCGGACGCAGACACAGCGTCAGCCCGCACAGGAACGCGGTGTTCCGCCCGGCCTCCTGCGCGGCCGAGGAACCGGTGAGACCGCCAACCGCCGCAGCGACAAGGGCCGTTGCCGCGAGCAGGACAAGGACGAGGACGGCGTCCAGGACGAGAACCCGCCGGATCCCGCTGTCCTCGGCCCCGTCGAGCCGGGAGCCGAGGCACACCATCAAGCCCGCGCACACCGGCACCGGGACCAGCAGCGCGGTCACCACCGTGCCGGAGAACGAGGGCAGCAGGGCGGGCAGTTCGGCCGAGGAGTCCCGTACCACCAGCAGGAACACGGCGAACACCGCCAAGGTGAGGGGCAGTACGGTGTGGGCCCGGCGCGCCTTCCACCACAGCGGCATCAGCCGGCCACCGCCGAGGACGTGACGCAGGCGCCGTCCCGCGTCTTCACGTACCAGGCTGCCTGCGCGGCGACCGGCATCTTCTCCACGGAGACAACCGTGCGGGCGGACTGTTCAAGAGTCCGCCGCTGGGCCGGGGTGAATGCCTCTTGCCGTTCCCGCCGCAATGCGGCATTCCTGGTCCGGGTCAATCCGCCGACCCAGAGGTCGATCCGCTGTTCCGCGCCGCGGTCGAGATGGTGGCAACGCGGCACGGCCGCCAGGTGTGCCATCTGGAAGCGCATGCTCTCCTGGTCCCGGGTGCCGGTCAGGGCGAGATACCACACGTGAGAGGTGGATGACTGCGGATAGCGTCCGTCGAGTATCGAGTCCACGATCTTCCGCGGTACGTCCACGGAGACGTTCAGCCGTGCCAAGTCGCGTGATACGGCCCGGTAGTCGGCCGATATCTCCTCGGCTTTTCCGTCCGTCACCCGCGGCAGACATATCTGCGGCCGGATCCCCGTGCACGAGACGGGCGCACGGCCCCGCAGAAGTGGCGGCGACGCTCCCCAGTCGGCCACGAGCGCGTACGACGACAGGGTGCAGGCCGCGGCCACGACCACGCCTGCGGCGACACGTACCGGCCATCGGTTGCGCAGCAGAGCGAGAAGCCCCAGCGCGGTGGCGATCCCGCCGACGAACAGCACATGGGAGGCGAGGGAGGAGAAGGCCGGTAACTCCCCGAACATCAGCGTCGTCGGGTACTGCCCCAGGACGTGCCGGATCCACATCGGATCGGAGAAGGACCAGGAGGCGGCGACCGCGTACCACACGGCTGCCGCCAGGACCGGCGCCGCCACGAAGTGGCTGACCACCAGGCTCGCGGTGAACCCGATGACGCTGTAGGCGACGGTGACCGCCATGGTCATCGCGATCAGCGGCACACAGGACACCGACGGGGTGGCGCCCGCCCGGATCAGCAGGACGGCGGCGGGCAGCAGCAACGTCAGCCAGGCCAGCGCCCAGACGGGGACCAACGCGCCCACGGCTATGCGGGCCCGTGACCGGAGCGGGGCCGAGACCCACACACCGTCCCGTCTCAGCCGTCCGCTCTCCCAGCCGCCCAGGCAGGCGGCCACCGCATAAGCGATGGGGTAATGGCTTTCGAACCCGTAGGAGACGATCGCGGGAGCATATCCATGGAAACCGGAAAGCCCTGTTTGCCTTTGCACTCTGTAGTAGAGGACCAGGAGAGCCGCTACGGCGGGTGCCGCCCATGTCGCGCTGTTGGCGCGCACGCCGACCGGGATCCTCACAGAAAAACTCCGCAGAATGTATGGACGCACCGGAATCCCGGCGGCGATCTCTCGGTGTCTCGCGCGGGTTACCGGTGGACACCGTGATTTGTCGGCGAGCCTTTCCCGGCCAAGTCCCGGCTTCCTCGCCAATCGATATAAATTATCAGACCGGTACGGGAGTTGTCCCGCGACGGTTTATCCGGAGGTTCACAATCCGTTTGCACCGCCTTACGCCGTCTTACGTCTCGTACGGCCGGCGACCGATTCCTCGGGGTGAGGGTCAGATGGCGCCGTAGGTGCGGGCGAGGGTGCGTACGGTGGCCACCATCGCCTCGCGCAGTTCGGCCGGCGCGACGACCTCGACTTCGGCGCCGAGCCGCAGCAGTTCGCCGCGGGCGTGCGTGACGCTCTCGGTCGGGATGACGGCCTCGATCCATCCGTCGTCGCCGACAGCGATCGCGGTGGACTCAACCGCCCGCACCACCTCCGGGGGGACATTGTCGGGCAGGCACCGGCGCCCGAGCGGGGACAGCCGCACGGTCGCCGTCCCGGTGTGACGGCGTGCCTGGAAGTCGTCGAGGTAGGACTTCCAGTACGCGCCCAGGTCAAAGCCCTCCGGCCGGTCGAACCGCTCGTCGGCGGGTACCGCGTGCAGGACTTGGGCGACCCGGTAGGTGGCGATCCGGCTCTCGCCCACGGCCACGACGTACCAGACACCGGACTTGAGCACCAGGCCGTAGGGGCGAAGGCGCCGCTCCACCTCCTGCGGCGCGGTCCACCGGCGGTAACGTACGTCCACCGCATGCTGGTTGAGCACCGCGTCGACGAACACGCCCAGATACGGCGTCTCTTCGGGCTCCCGGTACCAGCCGGGGGCGTCCAGGTGGAAGACCGCCGCGGTCCGCGCCGCCTGCTCGCGCGGTCCCGTCGGCAGCGCGGCCAGCAGCTTCAACCGCGCCGCCGCCAGCTCCGTCGCGAACCCCAGGTCGGCGGCGGGCCCGGGCAACCCAGCGAAGAACAGCGCACGCGCCTCGCCCTCGCTCATCCCGGTGAGGCGGGTGCGGTAGCCGTCGAGCAGTTGATAGCCGCCCCCGCGGCCGGGCTCCGCGTAGACCGGAATCCCGGCGGTCTGCAACCGTGCCAGGTCGCGGTACGCGGTACGCACGGATACGCCCAGTTCGTCGGCGATCCCCCGCGCGGACATACGGCCGCGGGATTGCAGCAACAGCAGCACCGACAGCAGTCGACCGGCAGACATACGCGCATTCTCGCCGGAACCCTGACAGCATCTGGCACGTGGGTCGCCTAGCGTCTGCCAGTACGGGGAGCCGGGCGGGCGCGCACCTGAGGGCGACCGCCACGGAAGAGCCCCGACGTACCGAAGAGGAGCCCGCCGTGTCCCCAACCGACCCCGTCGGCAACCCTGTTGGCGACCGCATCGGCAATCCCATGGTGATCGAGCTTCGTCAGTACACGCTGCGTCCCGGCCGCCGCGACGAGCTCATCGAGCTGTTCGACCGGGAGTTCGTCGAAACGCAGGAAGCGGTCGGGGCGGTCGTGCTCGGCCAGTTCCGGGACCTGGACGCCCCGGACCGCTTCGTCTGGCTGCGCGGATTCCCGGACATGGAGGCGCGACGGCATGCGCTGACGGCGTTCTACGACGGGCCCGTCTGGGCCGAGCACGGGCCCCGGGCCAACGCCACGATGGTGGACTCCGACGACGTCCTGCTGCTGCGGCCGCTGTCGGCGGGGAACGGCTTCGCGGACTCGGCGGTCTCAGCCGTCTCAGCCGCGGAACGGCCGGAGGTCGGCGCGCCGGCCCGGGAACGTCTCGTGACCGCCACCATCTGGTCCTTCCCGCCCGGCCGGCAGGACGGCGCGAGGCTGATCCGAGTACGAGTTGATCCACTCGGCCCGGGACAGCGCGGAGGCGACGCGTATCAGCACCTGGCTCCACGCTTTTGACTACCTGCGCGGCGACGACGACACCTTCACCCGCGCCCTGGAGGTCCAGCGCCGCGCGCTCAACGCGGGCTTCCACCATTCCCTGTCGCTCCCCGACCTGCTCATCGCCGCCACCGCGGAGCTGAACCGGCTGACCGTCCTCCACTACGACGGCGACTTCGACATGATCGCCTCCCTCACCGGCCAACCCACCGAATGGGTCGTCCCGCCCGGCACCGCCGACCACCGATCGTCGTGTCGCCAGTCGTCGGCTGTGCGGCCGGACGCGTGGATGAGTCCCCGCCTGTCGCCGCGCCAGGGTCATCAGTCGGGCGAGGACGCCATGATGTCAGTGCCCGCCCCTCGACGTCGGCACCGGGCGCCATGTCGCCGACACCGTCGAAGGCCCGAATTGCGGCAAGCCTCGCAGTGCATCCGAGGCCTGCGAACTGACCTTCCTTGGTGAGGCAGGCTGCCTGATCGGATACCACGTCCGCTCCCCCGTCGTGAGTACAGCAGGTCGGCCTCCGGCAAAGGTGTGCTGCACCACCGGCACCGCCACCGTAGGTGTGCACGACACAGCCGTCCCGCTGTTGCACACCCGCCCGCCGAAGAGACACCGGAAGGGCAAGCGGGGATCGAGTACATCGTCGTTCGTCTCCGAAAGGCGTTGGCGGTGGACTGCGCGACAGGAAGAAGGGCGCCGTTCGGGGTCGCACGCCAGGAGCCGTCACGCCCCACTCGCATGACCATCGCGACGCGTCCCCACGACGGTGAGACACCGCTGAAGAGGCTTACTTCATGTGTTTCCTGTTTTCAATTCTCATTGAAAACAGGAAACACATGACACCCTGGATCCACTTGTGGGATGCTGATTTCACACAGGTGCTCTTTCACCATCGGCGGACCACACTGCAGAGGTATTTGGGGTTATGAATGATATTTCCCGTAGTTTCGGTAGCGAGCTCCGTCGGAGGCGTGTCGATCGAGGAGTCAACCTAACTGCGTTTTCTCAACTAATCTCCCGCAGCAAGGGTCATCTAAGCAAGGTAGAGCGGGGGCTGACAGCTGCAACCCGCGAGTTCGCCGAAGCCTGCGACGAAGCATTGGAAGCGCATGGTGAATTAGCGGGACTCATCAGCAGTAAGGCATCAAAAGAAACGAGGTGCACCGATATGAAGGTACCTGTCGGACTTCCCGCCTCGCCCTCTCATTTCGTCGGGCGCTCGGAGGAATTGGTTCGCATTGCCGACCACCTCACCGATGAATCCGCAGGCGCTGTGTGTGTGCTGAGCGGTCTGGCAGGCGCGGGCAAGACGGCCTTGGCAATCCGAGGGGCCTGGAACGCGGCGGAAGTCTTCTCCGACGGATGCTTCTTTTTCGACTTTGGAGAAGAGTCACCCGGCTGCACGCGAGACATCCTCGACTCGTTGCTCAGGCTGACAGGTGTCCCCAAGGAGCAGATGCCGTCTCGGATGGACGCAATGGCCAACCTCTGGCGAAGCCGACTCCGCGGCAAACGCATGTTGCTCGTCCTCGACAACGTGAGCAGCGCGGCGGACGTCGCGCCGCTACTGTCGACCGAGCCCGGGTGCAAGCTCATCGTCACCAGCCGGAAACGCCTGACCGCTCTCGATGACGCGACACACCTGTCCCTCGGAGCCTTGAGCAGCGTAGAGGCCGATGCGCTGTTCCGCTCAGTCGGAGGAGAGCAAGCGGTGCATGCTGGGGACCAGACCGTCCACGCGATCGTCGAGCACTGCGGTCGGCTGCCGCTGGCGGTGCGCATCGTCGCCGCTCGTATCCGCAGCGGTTCGACACGGACCGTGGCGGAGCTCGAAGAGATGATCTCGCACGAGGCCCACAGGCTCGAACTGCTCGATGACGGGGATCGCAGTATCACCGCCGCCCTGACCGTGTCCTGCAACGGATTGACCGCAGAACAGCGCAGACTGCTCGCGTTGTTGGCGCTGCACCCTGGTCCTGGCGCCGACCGCCGCGCTGTCGCGGCTCTGGCGGACATCGATCCGCCTCGCGCCGCGATTCTGGTGGACGGCCTTGCGGATAGGTATCTCGTGGACTACGAATCGTCCGATCGCATCACGATGCACGACCTCGTACGCCAGTTCGCCCGACAGCTGCTCCTTCCGGACGTGACCGTCAAGGAACAGCACAGCGCCGTCCGACGCCTGCTCGAGCACTTTCTCCGCCTTGCCGTGGATGCGGACAAATTGCTTACTCCTCAGCGGTATCGTCCGCCTGTCGTCCTTGAAAACTTCCCGCCGAGGTCTTCCCCCTTCGGCGACCGCGCGGCGGGAGTTGCCTGGCTCGAATCAGAGTGGCGTTGCCTCGTGTCGCTGTGTCGCACAGCTGCGGCACACGAACAGCACTCGCTGTGCTGGCAGCTGGCTTTCGCGCTGCGTGAGTTCTTCTACCTCACGAAACTCTGGGGTCCGTGGATCGAGACCCATCTGACGGCGGTCTCATCCGCCAGGGCGGCGGGCAATCGTGCGTGGCTGGCCATCAGTCTGAGTAACCTTGGTGTCGCTCACGCGGACCGAGGAGATCTGACCATGGCCGTCGACTACTTCCAGCAGTCCCTGGCCTTGTACCAACAACTTGACGACGATCATGGTGTTGTCAACGCCATCTCCAACTTGGCCTGGGCCGAGCTGTATCTGGGCGAGTACGAAAAATCCCTCGACGGACTGCGCACCGCACTGAACCATTACCGGCGGCTTGGGAACAGGCGAAATTCTGCCATTGCGCTTCGAGGGATCGCGTTATTGGAATCCGAGCTGGAACTCTACCGTGCAGCTGTCGAACACGCGCACGAGGCCCGAGTGGAGTTCAACACTCTGGGGCTTGAACTGGACGTCGTGATGTCGGTGAACTGCGCGGCATGGGCCAATTTCCGATCAGGCGACCACCAAGCTGCCGGTAGCGACTACGAGGAGGCACTCACTTTGGCCGAGAACTGTGGAAGTCGTTACGAGAAGGCCCGTTCCCTGACCGGTCTCGGCAACATCCGCCAGGCGTCGGGCGACCGGAAGAAGGCGGCTGAGCTATGGTCGCGGGCCGATGCTGTGTACGGCGGCCTCGAACCCGTCATGCTGGGGGAAGCTCGTTTCCGCCTGGCTTCCTGACATGGCGCAGCAACTTCCCATGCCTGGCACGAAGCTGACCACGGCCGAAGTACTCGCAGAACTCAAGATTCTCCGCAAGGGCTTCGGTATCGACGATCCTGGTGCCCTGACCCGTGCCGGTCATGCTCTGCGCCATATCGCTGGGGTGACCGACAGCGACAGTGGGGCGGCGCAGCGCGTCAAGCTCACAACGTGCTTGCTGAAGTTGATCGGCACACTGCCCCCGGAGATGGCCGCGCTCGGCAGGCGAGCGCTCGCTCTTGACGGTTCCGGCGCCGAACGGTTCGGACAACGGCTGAGAGGTATCGCAGCGCACCTCGACCGTGACCCACGCACCGCACGTCGGCGCGTGGACGCGATACTCGAACGGCTGGCAGAGCAGGCCGTGACGACCGTTTCGAGGCGTTCGAGCCAGTCCTGTGAACGTGCGGAGTCGGCTACGGGCGTCGGCATCTCCACGGGCTGTGACCTGCGTTCACAACCCCGGGCCCACGGGTGCGCCCTCCATCGACGGGCCAGGTCTCCTCACGGATACTGGCCCGTTTCCCAGCAGAAGTCAGCCGTCCCCAGGCGGGACCAGATCCCGGAGAGCAACCTCATCCTCTTCTGCCTTCGCGGCCACCGCGGCTTCCCGCACAGCGCGCTGCTGTTCGAGCCCACCACCGACACATTCGAGCAGGTACTCGGGATCGGCCGCGAGAATGTCCGCGGGCGAGGTCAGCCCGGCCCGGGCCAGACCGAGGTAGACCGGCCGGCCGAGCGGGATCTCCGTGTGCCAGGCGACGGGTACCAGACCTGCGACGATGCCCAGTTCGAGTTGAGCGGGCAGAACATCGGGGAGGTGCCCCAGGTCGGCGGTCGGGTGGACGTGGATGGCGATCTCGACGACCGTCGCGATCACGTCGGCGGCCCGCTGTACCGCGTGCTGGATCGGACCCGGAATTTCCGGTCGCGTGGCCTTCTCCGGGTTGCTGATCGCGCGTTCGATGTCAGCGAGCCTGATCCCCTCTGTCCACATCAGGCAGGCGATGCTGCGCCGGGCGTGGCCTATGCCGACGCCGCTCTTGTGCGGAGCACTCATAAGTCTGGAGATCACCGGTTTGGCAGCCCCGCGTTCCCTCAGCCACGCGGCAAGGCGGTTATGTTCCCGGTAGGAAGCCCTCGGGGGCAGCGCGAATCGCACGTCATTCAGCTCGGAGGTGAGCTGGGCGGCACAGATCAGCGTGGCGCGGCTGATCCCGTCTGCCGGTACGTCCGACAACGCCTCCACCACCGCCGTGACGGAATCGACGCAAAGGCCGCTCCGGACCGTGAGGCTGCCCAGGTCCGTCAAGGCGAGCCCTTTCGGCATCTCCTCCGGGCTGTTGGTCGTGCCCTTGAGAAAACCGGTGGCGACAAGTTGCCGCACCATGCGACGGACTTCTGTACTCGGGAATGGATCGGCCGAACCGCTCGCCCTGGCCTGGTGCGCGGCGAAGGTGGCGGCCATGAACCGTTCGATGTCCGGCCCCGAGCGATGGTGGGCAGGGACGGCGGGTTCGGCGAGCGCGGCGAGTATCACGGCGCGTATGTCAGTGGAGGGTTCCAGCAACACCGACCGCACCTCCTCTGGCTCCGCCTGGACGTACTGCTGCCACTTCCGGTCCGCGTCGGCGGCTCCTCGGACTGGGATGATGGTGCGGCCCTGCTTCACCAAGCCAAGGCGCCCCGCTCGGCCGGCCATGTTCTTGTACTCGGAGACGGAGTACGGCCGACCGCCCGGCGAAGGGTGCTCCAGTTCGCAGATGACGACGGAATCGGCCGGCAGATTGACGCCTTGGGCCAGGGTCGTTGTGGCCACGAGCACGCGCACCTCGCTGTCCGGACTCCCGAAGGACACTTCCAGCACCCGACGCTCATTCGGCGACAGGTCCGCCATGTGGAAAGCCACCCCGCCGTCCAGACATGTGCGCAGTATGTCCGTGGTCCGTCCGCCGTCCCCGCTGGACAGGGCTTTGAACGTGGTATCGGCGGCGGGCAGCCCCAGCGTGCAGGCAAGACTTCGGGCCAGTTTGCGAGCCTGGCCGCGCGTGCCCCGGAAGACAATGACCTGCTGCCCCAGCCCGACCAGCTTGCTCACCAGACGAGCCACCAGCCAATCATCTTCGGCGAGCTCGGCGGTGCTCGCCGGCTCCAGCAACTGCTCGGTCGACTCGTTGCCTTGCTGGTCCCGATACCGGTAGCGGCCGTCCGGGCCCGTCACTCCTTCGAGCAGCGGTACACCGCGGCGAGTTCCCGTCACAAGGTTCGCACGGAACCACCGGGCGAATTCCTCCGGTTTCCCGAGCACTGCGGACAGCCCCACGATCTGGGGCGTATCAGCAAGGCCGTCCCGCACCCTCAACCAGGTGAGCAGAGTCTCCAGCAGCGGACCGCGCTCCGGCAGCATGAGGGACTGGATCTCGTCGATGACCAGGACACCCGCGCCCAGCAGATCCGGACGCCTGGGCAACAGGCCGATGAACTTCTCATAGGTGAGAACAGCGAGTTCGAACTGATTATTGATCAGATCGGCCATCTGATCTCGCAGTTCGCCCGTGGCGCGGATCGTCCTGATCCCGAGCGGCCCGTAGAGATCACGGAACCTCTCGTACTGTTCGTTGACCAGTGCACGAGAGGGAAGCAGAAAAACAGCCTTCTTCCCTTCGGCCACCGCTCGCATGGCGCTCAACTCGCCCACCATGGTCTTGCCCGTCGATGTCGGCGCGCTGACCAGGACGTTCATCCCTTCCAGCAGGGCCCCCTCGTTGATGGCATCCATCTGTAGTTTATTGAGCTTTCCGATACGGTCCTGCCACACCTCCACGACCGAGGTCGGGATCTTGTACGCCGTGAGTGACAAGAGGTCCGCAGTAACGTCCTTGGGCCTTGTGCCGTCCGCAGTCGAGAGGTAGCGCAAACCCGGCGTGAAGATTTTCAGAGAAAAGTTCGAGACGTTGCCCCCCAGGACAGGGTTCTGGATCCTTTCAGGTAGGGACCTCCTGTGGGAACTGACGCTCTTGAATACATAGTGAGCCAACTTGAGGATGTGAACCTTGCCGTCGTCAACAGCTTCAGGGTGGCCGAGCAGTCCCCGGATCAGGTAATGGCTGAGCAGGCCGTGGCGGAAATTCTGCTCTTCGAAGGCTTCCTGGTCCCTGCCGGAAGCAGCGATGACGAAATACCCGACTTCGCGAAGCTCGTCAAGCCTGTTTGTCGCCGAGACGGAACCATTGCGGCTCGTGTAGCCGTCCTGCGGGATGTGCAGAACCTTGTCCGCGGCATGCCCCGAGAAACAGCAGTCCAGTACCAGGAGCAGGGCGCGTGCCCTGATTCCGCGGGTCAGCTGGGCGAGGTCGTCCAGCGGCAAAGCGGTTACGGCGAGCCCCTCCGGCTGCGTGTCATACATGGCCAGAGATCCGCCAGTGATGCCATGGCCGGAGAAGGCGATCACAACGAAGTCCTCCTCCGTACTGACCGCAGCGAGATGCCGCATTTCTGTCACAAATTTTTCCTTGGTGGCACCGTCATCAAGGAGTAAGGTCGACTTCCCTTCAAGGTTGTCGTCGAACAGAGCGCTGAGCACGGTGGCGTCCCGCTTTGCGAACCGCAGGCGAGCGAACTCCGACTCGTAGCGGTCAATACCGACGAAGATTCCATGATATTTCATCCCACTCCCCAAGAGACCTTGATGCCGACATGTTACCGCAAGTCCAGAATGATACCGAGAGCAAGGGTACGCCATTGCAGTTCAAGTGCGGATGAAAGTTCTGATTTCAGAACCCATGACGTGCTTCGGATGTTTCAGAGGGAATTACCGTGAGTAGTTCGCATACCAGCGATTCGCCGCCTGAGGGCACGAGCATCGTACGAATCCTTCCCGCCGACGTTCAGTACAGTGAAAGTCGTTGTCCGCAGCGGCTGGCAATGAAGATTCGCCCCGGCTCACCCCGCCCGAGCCGAGCCGCAGCATCCGGCCCCACCCTGACCAGTTGGGCGCTGGGCCCACTGCACGACGTGCTCGATCTCATCGAGTTCGAGCAACTGCCGGCGGAAAGCGCCTTGGCAAAATGGAGAGCCGCGCCCAAACGCCCCGTCCATCCAGCACTCGCCCGTTGGACCGAACACGCTGTCCACGGCTACCTTGCCGCAGCCGCGGCGATCCCAGCGTCGGCGACAGTGCCGTACGGCGAACCGCTCGAACCCGTGTCGCGCATGTGGGCCCGGCAGCGGGGCCCGCTGAAGCCCGGCGACCCCGATGTGCACGAGGAGATGGTGGCCGAACGGCGCTATGCCGGGCACGGTGTCCGTGAACTGCGCATCGTACGAGCAGGGTCGGTGCGCGACCGTCCCCAGGACAAGGCGGAAATCGCGATGGCCGTGGGTGTCCTGGCCAGCGGGCGTCCGGTATTGAGTTCCAGGTGGAGCAAGAGCCGGCTCACGCTCGGGAGATTCGAACCCGCCCGTCTGGTACGCCTCGTGGAGATCGGCTGCGTCGACGCATCCCAGCGGATCCTGTTCGAGGGAACCCCCGACGAGGCCTACGCCCGCTACGACTCCGATGTCGAGGCCCACATCGGCAAGGTGATCGCGGGTGACTCGTACCGCCCTGGGAAGCAGGGCGGTGTCGTTCAGTCGCTTGGTCCGGTTTGATCACGTGATGCCGAGGGTGGCGAGCGGGCGGGTGGCGTCGCGTGCGTGGTGGCGGAGACTGGCGGCGATGCCGGTGTGTCCGGCGAGGCGGAGGGCTCCGATGGCGAGGTTGCGGAGGCTGGCCATGGCTCGTGGGGCTGTGCCGGTGCGGACGCGGGAGGCGTCCTCGGCGTAGGTGGTGTCGCGTATGTGGTGGAGTTGGTTCTCGATGCCCCAGTGTCCGCGGACGTGGTGCGCGATTTCGTCGGCCTGTGCTTGCTCGGCGGCCAGGTCGGTGACCGCGTAGACGCGTTCGAGAGTGACCTTGCCAGTGGCGACGATGCGGCGGCGGCGCACGATCTGGACGGCCTGCGCGGCGTGCGGGAAGTCCAGGTCGGCGACGGTGGCGGTCTTGACCCGGCGGATCTCGTTGCGGCCGTGCGCGGTGGCGCGGGTCTTGTCCAGCAACGGCACGTCTCGCCAGGGCAGGTGCTTGAGGCGTTTGTGCAGCAACGGCTGGTTCCCCTTGATCACGGCGATGTAGTGGGCTTTCTTGTCCTCGACGAGGAAGCGGGCGTGCGCGGTCTGGGAGTGCAGGGCGTCGAAGGTGACCACGGTGTCGGTCAGGTCGAGCTCTGCGAGCAGGGGCCGGAAGACGGTGATTTCGTTGGTCTTGCCGTCCACCTCGCGCTGGGCGGTGACCAGGCCGGTGCCGGTCATCGCGGCAAGGAGGTGGACTTGGCTGCCGTCCGCGCGGCGGGCGCCCCGCACCGTCTTTCCGTCCACGGCCAGGGAACGCCGGGACTGCTTGAACAGGTCCTGGTCCCTCGGTGTGCGGCCGGGGTCCCGAGCGGCGAGCCAGGTGCCGATCGCGTTGTCGAGTGCGTTGCCGTCGATGCGTTGCAGGATTCGGCGCACGGTGGCCTCGGCCGGAGCGGTCGGGCCGCTGGGTTCCCGGTTCGGGCCGCCGAGGGCGGCAAGCACGGTGGCCGGGGCGTCTGCGGCCCACTCCGCGATCGCGGTCAGGGATCTCGCGCCGGCCAGCACCGCGCAGGCGGTCAGCGCGAGGACGAAGGCGAGGGGATGGCGGCGGCCCTTGGCCCGGCGCGGATCGGGTACCACGGCGAGACAGTCCAGCAGTTCCGGATGTTCCTCGGGCGCGGGAGGCCGGGCGGTAGTGAGCTGGCCCAGACTGGCAGGGATGGGCGATGATGAGCGGCCAGGCACGGTCTTCCGTTGCGGTGATCAGGGACTCGACACCTCATGATCACCCGGAGGCCGTGCCTGCCTCCGTTCCGGCCCGGTCTACGGATATGGCGGCCAGCCGAGCCACATGAATCGCCATCAAGCCGGTCAGACCGTCTGAACGACGCCGCCCTGCCCTGGGAAGGACTGCGGCAGATGTGACGCCGTGACCACCTGTCCCGCGGTCCCATCCCGTCCCGGCCTCCTCGGTATAAGCGGCTCCGACTTGCCACGCCGCTCCTGGTCAATGACAACCGGGCGCTCCTACCGCAAGTGTCCGGCCCGCGCCCACCTGGAAGACCTGTTCCTGCCCAGGGAGGGCTCGGTCGAGAACAACGACGCGGTCGTGCGAGGAAAGGCCGTGCACGCGTGGATCGAGAGTCAGCACCGTCGCACACCTCAGCAACCCTGCGAACCGGACGACGTCCCAGGTCCACGAGAAGGGTGGCGGCACGGAAAGTGGACCTTGACCGGACTCCAGGGCCGGCTCGGCATCCAGATGATCGGTGACCATGCCCTCGTCTGTCCTCTGCGGCACCGGCCCGACGACGCAATACTCCATCCGGAGCTGCCAGTCGTCGTGTACGACCCTGACGCCGATGTCGTCGTCATAGCCAAAGCGGACCTGCTCTACCGCGTGGCCGGCCAGTGGACCCTGCGCGAGACGAAGACTGCCGGAGTACTGAGCGAGGGGGACCCGCTGGACCAGTATCCGCAACTGGCCCTGGCCGTGCTGCTCGCCGGTGCCGAAGTGCTGCCGGGCAAAGGGCGGTGCCGGGTGGAGTTGGAGCGGCTGACCGGCAGTGGGCCGGTCCTGACAGAACTCGACATCGCCGCGACGGACGTGGTCGCCAAGGCGCAACGCGTTCTGGAAGAGCACGTCTCCGCATGGCACGCCGACGCCCGCTATCCGGCCAAGGCGGGCAAGGCGTGCGCGGACTGTCCGTTCACCCGGTGGTGCCCCGACGCGGTGGAGAGGACTGGCATATGACTCAGTGGCTGACCGGGGCGCGGGACGACCCGGCCGAGCGCGCGCACCGTGTGGTGGCCGCCTCGCTGCGCGCCGCCTACGCGTGGACGGTCCGGCAGGAGCGACGCGACGCTCTGCGGGAAGTCGCGAGAATGACGGGTGTCGTCATGGAGGCCCATGGTCCCGGTCGCGGACCGACAACCCCACTCGATCTCGTGACCTGCCTGCGGCGGCGCCTTGACCTTCTGCCGGCCGTTGCCGCGGGCACGGACAAGGAGATCGCGCGGGTCGTGCTCCTCGACAGCAATGATCAGCTCACATCGGACGCGTACGACCTGGCATGCGAATACGCTCTTCCGGTCGGCGGCCCGTCCGACTCCGCACAGTGGATGCCGACCTGGACCCGGATGCGCGCCGACCAGATCCGAAGCGAGACCTTCATCGCGTTGATCGAGGGCAACGGCCAGGAGAGCTACGTCGCTTCCCGGCGCTTTCTCATCGAACACCCCGCAGGCTCCCTCTCCGAACTGCGTGACCTGGTCAGTGAGACGGGCGTGCGCCTTCCTCGAAGGGGATACACAGAGATCCCCTCCGACCACCTCCATCACTCACCCGACGGCGGGACGTGGTGGTGGCCGTGCGCAGTCTGCGGCTGGCCGATGGAGGTGGCGGGTACGACCGTACGCTGCCGGTACCGCCCCCATGCCGCCGTGTACCAGCTGGGCGAGGGCAGGACGGTGACCTCCCGGCCCTCGCTGAGCAGGGTCGACGAAGGGCGTCCGCGACTGGCCAGGCCGGTGGCCCGGCCTATGGCCGATTCCCGCTGCGTGGAATTCGGCGTCTGGCGGTTCGTCGTGGTACCCGGGGCGAGCGAACTCAGAGTCAAGCGAAACCTCGAAGAACTCGGTGCGACCGTCGAGCTCTGGCCCGAACTCGACCGTTATGACCTGCACGTACGGGCCGGTGACAGGGAGTTCAGGGTCGATCTCAAGGAATACCGCTCCCCGCACCGGCTGATCGCCGACATCAGGTCGAAACCGCCCCGTGCCCGGGTGCTCCTCCCGAAGACACACGAGCATCAACTGGAAACCCTGCGGACCGCCCTGCCTTCGCTCCAGGTCACCACCGAGACGAAGTTCGGCACCGAAGTACGACGAGCGCTGAGGACGGTATGAACACCCCTGCACGCGGCAGGGCCCCGGCGAGTGCCTGGATCGTCTGGTTTGATCATGTGATGCCGTAGAGGGCGAGGACGCGGGGGCGCTCGGTGTGGGCTCGTCGTCCGGCGGCGGTGTTGACGTAGCCGGCGAGCTTGAGCGCGCTGCGGATCAGGTCGCGGAGGGCAGCGAGTACGGCGGGCGCGTTGTGGGTCCTGACCTGGGACTTGTCCTCGTTGAAGGTGACATCTCGACACCAGTGGACGGTATTTTCCACGGTCCAGTGCCCGCGGGCCCAGGACGCGATCTCGGCTGCGTTCGCTTCCTCGGTGGGCAGGTCGGTGATGGCGTAGACGGTCTCGCTGGACCATTTCTTCGCCCCGTAGAGACGGCGACGGCGCTGGATGCGCAGGACCTGGGCCGCGTGCGGGAAGAGCAGTCCGTTGACGGTGACGACCTGCACGAGCCGCTGCTCGTGACGGCCGTGGCCCCGGGCGTCGTCGCGGTGGATCACGGGGATCACTTTCCAGGGCAGGGCGTGGAGCTGACGGGCCTGGCCGCGCTGGTTGTTCTTGATGGTCAGCAGGTAGTGAGCGCCGCGTTCGCGCAGGTAGGTGGCGTGGTCGCGTTGGGCGTGGAGGGCATCGGCGGTAACGACCACTCCCGCGAGATCAGCGTCATCGATCTGGTCGAGGAGAGGTGCGAACTCGGGGATCTCGTTGGTCTTCGCGCCGATCTCCCGGGAGGCGAGCGTGACACCGTCGCCGTGACGGACGGCGGACAGGACGAAGACCCGGCTGCCGTCCGGGCGCCTCGCGCCACGCAGGCACTTGCCGTCCACCGCGATCGCCCGCCGTCGCAGCCGTACCGGCTCGGCGCGGGCGGCCGCCCGGTGGGCCCGGCGCTGTTCACGCTCGGTGCCACCGTCGGGCATCACCGGATCCGGCCGGCGGGCCTGTGCGGACAGCAGAGGCCGGAGGTAGTCGTAGCCGGCCGCGCTGATCTCACCGGGATCGAGCCGCCCCAGGACGCTGCGCAGGGTCTTCTCGCTCGGCACCCGGTAGCGGCCAAGGAGTGGGTGGTAGGGCAGGCCGAAGGCGGCCAGTTCCTCCGGCGTCGCACGTCGGCACCACTCCGCCGCCGCGGTGATCGAGTCGTGGCCGGACGAGGTCATCGCGCAGACCACCAGGGCCAGCAGCGAGGAGAGCCGGTACCGCACTCCGCAAGCCCCTCTCGGATCGGTGACCGACTCGAACTCGACTACCAGGCAGCGGACTTGCTCCTTGGCGGCACCCTCGCCGAGAGCCTCCAGGCAGGGCGCATGAGGCACGGGGACAGCGACAGGGGATGATGGAGGAACGAACACGGCACCTTCGTGGATCTTGCAGCGTAGAGAACTCCATGATCCACAGGTGCCGTGTTCACCTGCTTCCGGGGCCCACCACCGAGATCAACACCCCAGGCCGGGACAATCCAGGCACTCGCCGGGGCCCTGCTGCACGCGGGACCGAGAAGGTGTTTCCCCGGATCATGGGGGGCGCCATCGGGCTGGCAGCCGCCTTCTTCCCCATCGGGGACAGCGGTGAATTCAGGCGTACAACCACCCGCGGAGACGTCCTCTTCGTGCTGGACGGCCATATCGCGGACTGGACCGGGTGGCACGACCTCTCAGAAACGGACGCGCGCAGGTTCACCCGACTGCTGCGCCGACGCCCGAACCAGATGGCCAACGCGGAGGCAGCCGGTTCGATCCTCGACAGTCTGCTGCGCAGCGGCCGGATACCCGGCTGCACCACTGTCGACGACGAAGAGGGGGGACTGGGCCGGATCGCCGTCGACCCCGGCATGCCACTGCCCGCCTTCATCGACGGCTTTCTGCATGAACTCGACGAACTGCACAGGGCGAAAAACCGCGTGCTCGCGCCCGCCGAAGCCGGTCCGCACACGACCACGACCAGGGTGCCGGGGCCGGACGGCCACCAGCAGACATTCGTCGACTTCCACTATGAGATCCGCCCCCATCACATCGACTCCGGGCACACGGTCCCCGAAGTCCGAGATGCCCCTGCCGTCCTCGACTGCTGGGTTCCCTTTGACGAGTTGAAGGAGATCGCGGCTCTGATCGACCAAGGTGAGCAGGAACAGGGCAGAAGCGCCTACCGCGTGAAGGCGGTGGACCGATTCGCCACGCAGATCCGCTCCCGCCGGAATGAGCCCGTCGAAGGACTGGACCTCACCGCAGGCAGCCTCAACGAACTTCTCGCCTACACCGGCTTCGGGAAGTCCGTCGTTCTCATCGAGACCTTCGCCTGCTGGGCCGTTCGCCGCGGTATTCCTGTAGCCTTCGTCCTGCCGACCAACGCCGATGTCGTCCGAGCCGTCCACGGGATCGAGCGCGCTCTGGAACTGTGCGGGGTTCGGCCGGAAGGCGGCGTCGTTCCGCTGGTCTCACCCCGCGCGCTCATCGAGGTGGCCGAGACCGCGGCTGCCCGGGTCACTGAGGGCGGCCCGGACGCGGACTGGATCTGGCGCCGATTCGGATACGGCTGCGCCCTTGCCGCGGTGGCCGGCTCCGACGACGCCGTCGACCAGTGGCAGCCGGGCAGCGAGCCGTGCGCGACGCTGCGGAAGCCGTCTCGGGGACGCAAAAAGAACAGCACGGTCTCCTGCCCGTGGCGGACCACCTGCGGTCGCTACCGGGCTGCACGGCAGGCGTGCGCGGCGGACATCATCGTCACCTCGCACGCGAACCTGCTGCTGGGGGTCCTTCAGACCCCGGTGGAGGACGGCTACGGCAGGGATGACCGGCTGACCGTCGAGGAACTGCTGCTGCGACGCTGTCCGATTGTTGTCATCGACGAGGTAGATGTCTTCCAGAGTACGGCGATCGACCACGCCGGCCGCAGTCTGGTCCTCGACCACGCGGGGCGGACGAACACCCCCTTGCGCAACTTCGACCAGGACTTCGCGGCAGCCTTCGGCCGCCTCCAGGACGAGGTCGACGCCAGCATCCGCGACGCGTATTTCACCCTTCGTTACCTGTCCGAGACCTATGTGAGCCATCTGACCTACGAACGGCTCGGGGCCACAACGCCTGTCAAGGGACGGCGCCCGCGCGGACCGGGACGCTACTGGATGGTGCCCCGACGCTGGGACAACTGGCTGACCGCCAGGCTCTTCGGACTCGACACCGAGGAGGTCAGCGCCAAACAGCTGGAGATGTTCCGCTCGCTCTTCCTCGACGAGATGCCTCCCCATGGCGACGAACCCGAATCCTTCGAGGACGCACGGCGTCACCTCGCGTCGGTGGTCACCGGAGGGTCCGGCGGTCTGTCCCTGCCCTTGGCACGCGTCGCTCTGGAACGACTTGCCAAAGACGTACCCGAGGAACACCGGACTACGGTCGTCAACCGGATTCTGCGCCGGGCCATCCTCGAACGCATCCGCTTGTTCCTGCACCGGCTGATGGCCAACAACGCCCAACTGGTCGACATCGGCGTCGAATCCGCCCAGGCGATTGCGGACGCGCTGGGAACCTATGGCCGGTGGCGCGTCACACCGACCGGCCCCCTCGGACGGCTCGTCTTCGCGTTCACCGAGTACTACGACGACACCGGAGGCGAACCGGCGCGCCTGTCGACGGCGGCGTTCGGCGGTGACCCGCACACCTACACCGTGGGACTCGGTGACGTCACCGCCCTGGCGCACGCCGGAGTCCGCCGCATCGTGCTCGGGATGTCCGCCACCTCCTACTTCCCGGGCGCGCCCCACCACCACATCCACACCACCCCGAAGTGGTGGGTCGCGGACGACAAACCCAATGCGGTAAAGATTCTTTCCGCACCGATCAACGACGAACACGACCGGCCACGTCGGATCTCCGGGCTGGAAGGAACCGCGCGTGGGGCGGCTGTCCAGCGGATCGCCACGGCCATGTGGGACAGATACCTCCGCCCCGAACTGGAGCGGCTGGGCGTCGAGGAGAAGGACCGGGCGCGCGTCCTCCTCGCCACCACGTCCTACGAGGCGGCACGGCACGTAGCGGAAGGGCTGTCCACGGCTGGAGTCGACGCCACCCGCATCTGCCTGGCGGTACGGCCGGGGATCTATGCGGACGATCAGGAGACGGCCGTCGACACGGGCCGATGGCGGGAGCTGCCGGCCGACCGACTGGAAGGCTTTCCCGCCGTCACCGGCGCCGACATCCTGATCGCTCCCCTGGCCCGAGTGCAGCGAGGAGTGAACATCATCGGTGCGGGCGACAAGTCCGCGCTGGGGTCGGTGTGGTTGATCATCCGGCCGGTCCCGCTGATCGACGAACCGGAGGAACTCGTCGCGCACATCCAGGCACGGGCCCTGGCCGAGCATCGCGGCCCGTCGAGTGACCCGCAGGCACTGCTGGCAGAACGCCGACGCCTGGCCGGCCGGTATCTCGATGAAATCATCCGCCGTCCTCCCTACTTCCAGGCCCAGCCCCTCGATGTCAAGCTCGGCGTGGTCGCCGAGATCATCAACGGAGCCGTCCAGCTCATCGGCCGGGCCCGTCGCGGCGGCACCGACGCGACCCTGCACCTGGTGGACGGTGCCCTGCTCGATCCCGAGGGCGGCACCGATCTGGCCACCCTCATCCTCAAGTTGCGAGACAGATGGCAGAACGAGGGAGTCCTGCCCGCCATGCAGCGGTACTACGGCACGACACTCGAAGCTTTCCTGAAATACGCGGAGCAGCCGACCGGGGGACGTGTCCCGTGCTGATCACACTCGCTTACCGCGTCCGGCGACAGGACATGGACTCCCTGCTGGGCACCATCACGGCCTACCCGCTCACCAAGGAGTTCGAAGCTGCCTGGGAGAGCCTGCCGAAACGCGAGCGCCAGCGCGGGCCGAGCTACTCCGCGCTGGCCACGGGACTCGCCGCCGCCACCGGCCAACCGGTCAAACTGTTCGGGGAACACGACCTCGCAGAAAAGGAACAGCAAACGGGCAGCCGGATGCTGCTCCTCACCAGCGGCACGGCCTTCGACGACCGGCTGAGGGTTGCCGTACGGGCCTGGGAGGGACATATCCGTGACGGGAAGGGGACCAGTGTCCTTGCCGGGCTGCTGCCCGACCCCGAACAGGCGCGTTCCTTCGCCGACTTCGTGAAGACCCGCTCAGGGCAAGTGCCGACCATGCCGGGCTGGGTGTTCCGCACGGCGGAGTGGCGTGTGATGCAGCAATTGGCCGCAGCCCCGCTCCGGGTGGACGGCCGGACCCCCGTCGTCCTGACGATGGACACCAACGGATCGCTGCTGGCCTGGCAGCCGGGCGATCTCATCGTCAACCGTTCCGGCACGGCCTTCAGCATGCACAAGGTGACCGCGCGACTGACCACCCGGGTCGGTATCGAGGACCCGGTGCTCTGCTTTGACGCCCACTTGTCCAGGATCTCGCCCCAAGGGGACTGGGCCAAGAATGTGTGGATCGACCGCGGCGAGGACGGCGCACCGATCCTGAGGCTCCCGCTTCGGCGCCGCCTGGACAAGGAGACCGGCGAGTGGCGCAGCCACCTCGATCCCGCCATCGCGAGGATCCTCGAAGCGTGCCAGTTGTCGGCGCTGGACATTCCCAATGAACTCCCGTACGTGCCCGGGGCAATCAGGCCGCAGACTGCGAGCACCCGGTTCCACGCTCTGGGAAGCGGCCCCGGACCCAGGTTCATGCTGCGGCTGCACGAGCACATCGTGCGTACGCTTCCCTCGCTCGTGCCCTTGTCCTTTGAAGCGGACAAACGCATCAGACTGGCGCGCCGTGTCACGAGCTATACGGCCGACGGCCTCCCGCCCGCCGCGGTCGGACCGAGCGGATTCCGGCGGGTCACTCTCGCCTGTGTTTACGGCACGCCCCAGGGGCGCGAGCGCATGCTCGGCGAATTCGCGGAATTGACCGGCCGCCCGGTGAACCCGGTGGAAGGAGAGGCCGCCATTCCCGTCAACGACCGCCTTGATGTCGTGGCCCGCTACCGCCCGGACCTGCTCGCCCACGGCACCGTGAACCGCGCGGCCTTCCTCAAGTTGCTTGATCTGCCCTCCGGCAAGGACCATTTGGTCGCCGCCTGGCTGGAGACCGAGTACCACCCCGATGCCCCGCGCCCCGAACTCGATGCCAAGCCACACCTGAGGAGGTTGCTGGCTCATCTGGGGATACCGACTCAGTTTCTCGCCACCGAGCCCGCTGTTCTCCCGCCGAAGGCCTCCCCGAGCAGCCCCGAGACCAGGAAGCACGCCGCCCGTGCTGCCCTGCGAGACCTGCTGCGGGCCGCCGGAGTCCTGGACAACCGCCTGCTGGCGGCTGTGGTCGCGGGTGGGCGGCCCCACGGTCTCGCCCGGAAAACTCTGTTGGTCGGCATCCACGCTCGAAGGCAGCAGACAGGAGTTGGAGGCACACCCCTGGTTCTCACCATGGTGGCGCTGTACATCGACCCGGACGAACTCGCGAGCTGCCAAATGCTGGTGTACAGCGACCGGCGGCAGGAGTGGGTCCGTGGTGCCCGGGGCGTGGCGGACTTCCACGCCGGTGCCATCGGAACCACCCGCTTCGGCCGCACCGGAGAGAAGGCTGAGCTGACACGCGACGTGGTCGAGGCCAGACTCGGCCAGTTGCTTGCCTCGCAGCCCGAGGGCACACCGATGGTGGTCTTCGTCGACACGCAAGAGACCCGAACCATCTGGCCAGGACTGCAGAATGCACATCTGGGCGTCGGCCCCCTCCCCGCGGACACCTTGCGAGACAAGGGCGTGGACGTTGCGATCGTCCGCCTGAACACTGAGATCAGCGAGATCGGCCGGCCGGTCACCCGCCGGGAGAAGGCGAACATGCCGAGCGATCCGGGCAAGCCCGCTGCACCCGACCGGAAGGTGTACCGGCTCGCGGGCGACGACCGGAACTGCTGGCTCTTCGCCGGCCGATCAGCGTCGATCAAAGCCAAGGGCGGCGATCGGGGCGCGCTCTTCACACGATGGACCTTGCCGACCGGGCTCACCTCCCAACTCACCGTGCCCTGGCACTCCTACACAGGCAAGGAAATCGTGGTGGTGAGCCCTGGATCATGGGCCCCCGAGCATCTGGCGGGCCTCACGGCGAGTCTCTGCGAGCAGGCCATCTCCTGGGACGACCGCACGCAGATGCCCGTCCCGCTGCACATCGCGACCATCATCGACGAGGATCATCCCGACTACCGGGTCTCGGGGGCGGATGCCTGACGGCCCGTACCGCCGGTCAGGACTCGGTGCCGCTCAGCGACTCGAAAACGCTGGGCGGCAACTTTCCGAGCGGTGGCCGGGTGTATCGGGGGACGCCGGTCATCGCTCGCAGGAGTCCGTCGATGCCTTCGGCGGTCAGATGCCTGATCTCGTAATGATCCACCGTCCATGTCTGCAACATGTCGGAGACGTGCTCCACGAGCTCGTGGGGCAGGACGACAGGCAGCACTTTGGCCGTCCACTCCTCGCGGCGCGCGTGGAGCTTCTCCAAGATGAGCAGGGCCTCGCTCCGTATCCCTGGGTTGTCGTCACCTTTGAGTTTGCCGTCGAAGGCCTTACAACAAATGGGAGAGGCGAGGACAGTGACAAAATCGACCTTGTTGATGAGCTCACGCGCCCAAGTGGCCCAGTTCTTGCGGTGACTTTCATCCCACTGGTCCATGTACACGTGGACGCCGTTTCTGACAAGGAGGTTGCCGAACTGCCGGGCATAGTATTTGTGCAAGAGGGAGTCGTGCGCGTAACAGATGAAGACCGAGGGGTGGAATTCGTCACTGCGGTCGGCAACCGGAGCGGAGAGCGAGGGGGTGACGACTCCTGGGGCTTCCGAGGGGGCGGAGAGACTCAGCCGAAAGTTGGCCGACGACTGTGTGGGCCGATATTCGACGTCGGGGCCAACCGCGAGGTCGTACCGAGCGGAGAATTCCACGCGCTGCTCGAACTGTCCGGCGGGAGTGAGCAGGACGACCCAGGCAGCATACGAGCCGGGAAGGACACCGGTTTCACCGAGCGAGACATGTCGCCACCGCACGTCCTGACCGCCGATGCCGAACATGTCGACCCGGTCCGTGGAAGCCGGGAGAAGTACGTGCGTGGACGCGCCGTTCTCGCCCGGCACAAAGTTCAGGAATTGGTTGAGCACATAAGGCTTGGGCATGTTCGCGAACGTTCCGAAACGAGGAAGCGCGTCGATGACAGTAACCGGACTCTCTTTCTCTCCGGGAACGAAATCGAAGGCAATTTCGAACCAGGGCATACCGGGAAGTCCGGGTTCCAGCTCCAGCTCGTAATTGATCTTGATGAAGTGGGCATGGTACCCATCGAACATGTCCGCGGGAGCGTCGATGCGGTCAATCTGCCAGTTCCGCAGACGTACGGCGCCGATACTGACACCGTTCGGTGCCGAATCCATCCTCCTGCCACCCTCGTGGGCGATGGCGAGGTCGATGCTGACGTGGTTCTGTAAATCCACTGGTGCGCCTTTCGATGTCTCACTGCGGCAGCGCCACACTAGACGCGCCTTCGCCACCCATAGGCCACTACCGACCAACTGCCAGACATCTGTCAACTTTTTACTGACCTTGATTGCGTGACGTTGTCATGGTGGGTGCGGGCCGGTCCGGTTCCGGCGAGGCGGCTGTCGACCACGTCTGTGCTGACGCTGTCCCAGGCCCAGCGCGATCGGCCGCCGAGCTGGCGGTGAGTGGCCTGGAGGAGGTCGCGATAATCGGTCCGGAACTCTTGCGCCCGTCGGGGCGGGTGCCAGCGCAACGTCGGTGGATGAGCCGAGAGGGTTGGTCGGCTTTGTAACCGGTCGCGGCCGTGACCGATAAGCGGCGGCGGTAGTGGCCGCGGACCACCACGATCGGCGCGCGAGCGCGCCGCGAGGTTATTCTGACGGAAAATCACATACGCCTGCCTTCCGGTGAGGCCGACGGTGCGTCGCCCGGGGGCTCACTCGGGAGCTGGACTCAGTCAATTGAGCTGCGCCTCTGTCCCGGGGAGGCGAACTTTCGCGAGGAGAAGGGTTCCGTCGGGACAGCCCAGGGCGGCTGGGCCGTTACCAGGCACCGGAATGTACGCGGCTTCCTCCATAAGAGCGTCAAGGACGCGCATCGGGCCCCGCGCCTGACGACACGAACAGCAGCCCGGTCTCTTCCAGGCGCTCCGCGGAGACGACACCGGGATCGGAGCCGATGGACAAGGGAGCGCCCAACGCCTCTCCGGCAACGGCATCCCAGCGGGACAAGGTGCCGTTCATGTCGAGCGACGCCAGCACGGCCCGCCCGCCGGGGAGGACGAGCGACGTTATCCGCATGTTGTACTCGCCCGGACCGTGGACCGGCGGACCGAACGGCTCACCGGTCGAGGCGACCCAGCGGAACACCACGCCGGCCTCGTCCGCCGTCGCAAGGAGAACCGTGACGTCCTTGAGCGTCAGCGACGTGACGGTTTTCAGCGGTCGTTTCGATCCCGTCAGCGGAGGGCTCAGGGCTTCGCCGGTCGCCGAGTCACCGGGCAGTGGGCGTACGGTTCGCACTGCGTGGCGGCGGCGGCGATGAACGCCTGCCCGCCGGGAGTGCTCCGGCGGTGATGTCCCACAGGGTGTCGTCCAACTCGGCCATCACATCGCCGGGAACCGGTCTCCCGGTGGCAGCGTCGACGCGTGTCACCCCCAGGTCCGTGGGCACCGCGACAGCGGCTTCGCGGCCGACCGGGGTGGCCGGAGCGGTACCCGACACCGGGTCCTCGCCCTCGAAGTGCCAGAGCCTGGCCTGTCTTTGCCCCAGGTGACGGGAGTGGGTGCTGGGGTACGCGTGGCCCGGGTGTGCGGCGGAACGTGATCGGTCGGGAGGGCGGAGGACGGGGGTTCGGGCAGCACAATGACCTGCGTGGACTACCAGCAGCTCCTGCACGACGCGATGGCCGCCGCCCGCCGTACCGTCGGCAGCGGCCGGGTCGCCGACTACATACCCGCGCTCGCCGCGGCGGACCCGGACGCCTTCGGCATGGCGCTGGCGACGGCCGACGGGGAGGTGTTCGGCGTCGGCGACTGGGAGCAACCGTTCTCGATCCAGAGCATCTCCAAACTGTTCACCCTCGCGCTGGTACTCGCCCGGGGCGGGGACGCCATTTGGCAGCGGGTCGGCCGTGAGCCGTCGGGCAACCCGTTCAACTCACTGGTTCAGCTGGAGACCGAGCGGGGCATACCGCGCAACCCGTTCATCAACGCCGGGGCGATCGTGGTCACCGACCGGCTGCAATCCCTCACCGGGGGCGCGGCCGGGGCCGTCCGCGCGTTCCTGCGCGCCGAGTCGGGGAACCCGCTGCTGGACACCGATCCGGCCGTCGCCGCCTCCGAGGCCGCGCACGGCCACCGCAATGCCGCACTGGCGCACTTCATCGCCAGCCACGGCAACTTGGAGAACCCGGTCGAGACGGTGCTCGCCGAGTACTACGGCCACTGCGCGATCGAGGCCAGCTGCCGCGACCTTGCCCTGGTCGGACGCTTCCTCGGCCGGTACGGGCTCAGGTCCGACGGCACCCCGCTGCTGTCGCGCAGCGATGCCAAACGCCTCAACGCCGTCCTGCTCACGTGCGGAACGTACGACGCCGCAGGGGAGTTCGCCTACCGGGTGGGACTGCCGGGCAAGAGCGGCGTCGGCGGCGGAGTGCTGGCGATACTGCCCGGACGCGCCGCCCTGTGCGCGTGGAGCCCCGGGCTCGACCGGGCGGGCAACTCCGTGGCTGCCGTCGCGGCCCTCGACGCCTTCACCACCGTGTCGGGCCTCTCCGTCTTCTGACGGCCGCCGCCGCGCTCGCCACCTCCGCCGCTGCGCCTGACGGTCCGCCGCCGCGCACGCCGCCTCCGCCGCCGCACCCGCCAGTCCGCCGCCGCACCTGACGGCCCGTCAAGCCCTCTCCGCGAGCTCGACGCCGAGCCGCGCGCCCGCGCCCACGGCGCCACCACGTACGCGCCGACACCGCCCGGCCGACCACGCCCTCACCACCTGAAACAGCCGACACCGAACCGCCCGCACGCCGGCACCACGATCGGCGGCCGAGCATTGACATGCGTATGAGCCGGTCTGAATAATAGCTATCTGAACTATATTTCATATAGTTAGAAAACTAGAGAAGGCAGACGATGAAAACTGAGGTTTCGGGTGAGTATCAGGAGCGGTTCGCGCCGCTCGTCGGAGCCTTCACGGAGGGGCTGGAAGACGGTACGGACGTAGGCGCGGCTCTGTCTGTCGTCGTCGACGGCGTCCGGGTCGTCGACATCTGGGGCGGCCACCGCGATCAGGACCGCGCCCTGGAGTGGACGCGCGACACCGTCTGCCCGGTGATGTCGGTGGGGAAGGCATGGCTGGCCACCTGCCTGCTCATGCTCGCCGACGCCGGAGCGATCGATCTGGACGCGCCGGTCGCGCGGTACTGGCCCGAGTACGCCGCGGCCGGCAAGTCCGGGACCCTCGTCCAGCACGTGCTGACCCATACGGCCGGGGTCCCGTTCCACGCGGATCTGCCCTCGGGCGCGGACTGGGCGGTGCACGGCAACCTCGCCCGGGCGCTGGAGCAGCAGGCCCCGCTGTGGCTGCCGGGCAGCACTCCCGCCTACCACCCGATGGTGATGGGCACGCTGGTGGACGCGCTCGTCCGCCGGGTCGCCGGACAGGATGTCGCGGGCTGGTTCGCCGAGCACGTCGCCGGGCCCCGCGGCATTGAAGCCGGATTCGGCCGCCGGGGCGGCGCTCCGCGCGCGCTGGCCGGCCCCTCGCCCCGGGAATCGCGTCCGATCACGGACGGCTGCGCGGCGGATCCGCGGTGCCGGCCGGCGCCGGGCGAGCCGCGCCGCACGTACGAGCTGGTCAACTCGCCGGCTTTCGAGCGGACGGAGTGGCCGTCCATCAACGGCTTCGCCACCGCGCGGGGAGTCGCCGACGTGTACGCGGCGCTGATCGGAACCGGCGGCGTCGAGCCCCTGCTCGATCCGGCTCGGCTCGACCAGGCCACCACACCGGCCTGGGAGGCATGCGAGGCGAGCGGCGGCCAGTACATGCGCATGGGGCTCGGCGTGAACCTGGGGCACACCGACTCGTACTGGTACGGCGCCGGTGACTCGGCCTTCGGCCATGTCGGCAAGGGCGGATCCACCGGCTTCGGAGACCGGAGTCGAGGGGTCGCGTTCGGGTACGTGACGAACTCGCACTACGAGGGCCCCGGCTCCGGGCCGCAGTCCCAGCGCCTCGGGCAGGTGCTCGCCGACCTTCTCTAACCGGCGATGACGCCGACATCGCACCGGACGGCGGTGACGCCGACCCCGCGCCGGACGGCGGCGGCCACGATCCTTTCCATCGCCCTCACCGGCGCGACACTGCGGGTGGCGGTGACCTCCGTGGGCGCGCTCCTGCCCGAGATCCGGGCGGCGCTGCACCTGTCCGACGCCGCGGCCGCGTGGCTGGCGGCCCTGCCCGTGCTCATCTTCGCCGTGCTCGGCGCGGCGACCCCGTTGCTGGTCCGCCGCGTCGGTCCGCGCGGCGCGATGGTGGCCGGCCTGCTCGTGAGCGCACTCGGGCTCGTCGGACGGGCGCTGACCGGCTCGGCCTGGGTGTTCGGGCTGTGCTCCGTGCTCGCCCTCTCCGGCGCGGCCGCGGGCAACGTCCTCATGCCGGGACTTGTCCGGCGCCACGGCGGTCAGCACCTCGGCGCGGCGACGGCGCTCTACACGACCGCGCTCGCCCTGGCCTCGGCCGGCGCGGCCGCGGGCAGCACGGCCCTGGCCACGTACGCCGGCTGGCGTGGCGGCATCGGCGTGTGGGCGCTCCTGAACGTGGCCGCGGCGTGCAGTTGGCTGCCGCTTCGCCGGCCGCAGGAGAGGCGCGGGCCCCTGCCGCGCCCCTCGCGCGGCCGGCTCCCGAGGGTGTGGTCGCGCCGGGTCGTGCTGATCACCGCGTTCTTCGGTTTCCAGTCGGTGCAGTCCTACACGGTCTTCGGTTGGTTCCCGACCCTGCTGCGGGACACGGGTACGAGCACGCCGGAAGCCGGAACGCTGATCGGGCTCTACGCGGTGGTCGCGGTGCCGGTGTACCTCGTCGCCCCCCGACTGCCGCCCGCTCGGCTGCGGATCGCGGTCCTCGGGCTCGGCCTGTGCCAGATCGCCGCCTATCTGGGGCTGATCGCCGACCCGGCCGGACCGACCTGGCTGTGGATGACCCTGGCCGGGATCGGCAGTGGCTCATTCGCGGTGGCCCTCCACCTCATCGCCGGAGCCGGGGCGGGGGCCGGCTCGACCACGTCGATATCGGCCGCCGTACAGGGCAGCGGGTATCTGCTGGCGGCGGCCGGCCCACTGCTCGTAGGGCTGGTACACGGCGTGACCTGCGACTGGGCCCCGTCTCTTGTCCTGCTCTGCGTGGCCGCGGTGATCTCGACATCCAGCGGACTCGGCAGCCTCGGACAAAAAGCGCCCATGTCTTGACACTCCAGACCGGCGCCCTTCATGATTTACCTATTCGAGAAAACATTTCATATAGCTAGAAATCTTCGCTGCGTTTCAGCCATGATCGTGAGACGCCGCCCCGACATCGGATAGGTCATCGTGAAAAGGGACATCGACGCCACCGGCGAAGAAGGTGACGGCACCCCGGGTGCCACACGGATCCGGTCCGTCGCACGTGCGGTCAAGCTGGTCCGCCTCGCCGTCGAGACCCCCGAGGGGGTGCCTGCCGAGCTGGCACGCAAACACCTCGGCGTCTCGCTGGCCACGGCGTACCACCTGCTCAACACGCTGGCCGAGGAAGGCATGCTGGCCAAGCACGACCGGCGCTACCACCTCGGGCCCACGGCCGGCCTCATCGCCGACGCCTACTCCCGCCAGGAGACGACGCCTCCGCACCTGCTGGCGCCGCTGGCCCGCCTCGCACGTGAACTGGGTGAGACGGTCACGCTGTGCCTGTGGCGCAACGGCGCCGTCGTGGAGGTGGCGGTACTCGAGGGCAGCAAGCCCCTGAAGGTCGGCGGGCGCACCGGCGGCCTGCAGTCCGACCTGCACGCACGCGCTTCCGGCAAGCTCCTGCTCGCCGAACTGGGCGACGCGGACCTGGAGCGCTACATCGCGGCCCACCCGCTGGTCGCGCGCACCCCCAACACGATCACCGACACGGACACCCTGCGCCGCGAGTTGGACCTCACCCGTGAGCGCGGTTGGGCCATGGAGCGCGAGGAGTGCGACAGCGGCGTCTCCTGCATCGCCACGTCGGTGACCGCGAACCAGATCGCCGGCGCGGCCGCCTACACGATCGGAGCGCCGGCCTGGCGCATGGCGGAGAACCAGGAAACGTACCTGGCCGCGCTGTTGCGGGCGGCGGCTGAAGCGTCCCCCGACTCTCCCCCCGGCACATCCGAATAGTTCGTTCTCCGCGCCGGCGGCTCGGTTCGTTGTCCCGATCCGCCCGCGCGCGGGTCCGCCGTACGCGGATTCCCGTATGCGCGTCCACCGCTCTTGCTTGGAGAGTTCATGACCACAACCAGTGCCTACATACCGACCGGGACCATGATCGAGCGCGCCCGTCGGGTGATTCCCAACGGCGCGTCCTCGGCCTGGCGCTCGGTGCACAACGAGGCGATCGTGCGAGCCGAAGGCGCCTACCTGTGGAACGCCGAGGGGCGGCGGTACATCGACTGCCTGTGCGCGTGGGGGCCGATCGTCATCGGCCACTGCGACCCGCGCGTGAACCAGGCCGTCCTCGACGCGATGAACACCTGTGACCTCACCGCGGTCGGACCCCACCCCGGTGAGGTCGAGCTGGCCGAGGCGATCTGCGAGGTGATGCCGTCCGCCGAGCGTGTCGCGTTCTGCCAGTCAGGCACCGACACCATGATGCACGCCGTGCAGGCCGTGCGGGCGTTCACCGGGCGGACCAAGCTGCTGAAGTTCCACGGCTCTTACCACGGCTGGAGCGATTCGCTGGCGGTCGGTGTCCGCTACAACGCCGCCGGTTCCCGCGGCCGCACGCTCAACGAGCCCGAGGGAGCCGGAATGCACCCGGCGCTCACGGCCGACGCCCTCGTGGTCGAGTGGAACGACCTCGCCGCGGTCGAGCAGGTCTTCTCCGCCCACGCGGGAGAACTCGCCGGCGTGGTCTGCGAGCCCTACTCGCAGGGTTTCGGCTGCGTCGCGCCCGCGCCCGGCTTCCTGGAGGGCATCCGCGCGCTGTGCACCAGGTACGGAGTGCCGCTCGTCTTCGACGAGGTCAAGACCGGATTCCGGCACCACGTGGGCGGTTACCAGGTCCTCTGCGGTGTGACCCCGGATGTCACGGCCTTCAGCAAGGCCCTCGGGAACGGCTTCGCCATCGGCGGTGTGGCCGGCAGCGCGGAGATCATGTCCGTCTTCGAGATCGGCCACAACGGCATGGAGGCCATCTGGGACGGCACCAGCAACTCCAGCCCGTATGCCATGGCGGCGGGGCTGGCGACGCTCGGCATCCTGCGCGACGGCGGCGTCGAGCGGCTGAACGTACTGGGTGAGCGGATGCGCGCCGGGCTGCGCGAGGCCGTCGCCGGGACCGGAGCCGTCGCGACGATCACCGGAGTGGGCGCGTCGTGGATGGTGTACTTCCTGCCGGAGGCGCCGACCAACTACCGGCAGGCGTTGCAGAACAACACCGCTCAGGCGACGGTCTACAACCGGGCCATGCGCGAGGCCGGGATCATGGAGCCGCTGGTCGGGCTGGGTGACCGCCGGCTGTGCCTGGCGATGACGGAGGACGACGTCGATGAGTCGGTCGAGGCCGCGCGGGCCGCGTTCCTGAAAGCCAAGGGCGTCTCATGATCTCCAGGGCGGAGGCGTTCGCGCGGGCGGACGATCCGTCGGCGGTCCCGCCGCGGGAGTTCCGCGGCTACGGCGCGCGCCCGCCCCACGTCGAGTGGCCGGGCGGAGCACGTCTGGCCGTCCAGGTCGTCGTCAACTACGAGGAGGGCTCGGAACGGTCCTTCCCTCGGGGCGACGGCGTCAATGAGAGCTTCCACGAGTTCCCCGAGGTGCTGTCCGGGCAGCGCGACCTCGATGTCGAGTCGGTCTACGAGTACGGGTCCCGCGCCGGCGTCTGGCGTCTGCTCCGGATCCTGGACGGCGCGGGTGTGCCCGTGACGTTCTTCGCGACCCCCACCGCGCTCGCTCTCAACCCCGAGCTGATCGAGCACATCCGCCGCCGCGGCGACGAGGTGGCCGCGCACGGATACCGCTGGCTCGAACACTACGAACTGGACCGCGACCTGGAACGGGAGTGGATCCGGCGCACCGTCACCGAGCTGGCCGAGCTCGTCGGCACCCCGCCACGCGGCTGGTACTGCCGCCAGATGAGCGTCCACACACGCGAACTGCTCGTCGAGCACGGCGGTTTCCGGTACGACTCCGACGCCTACAACGACGACCTGCCGTACTGGACGAAGGCCGGCGGTCAGGCGCACCTCGTCGTGCCCTACACGCTCACCGTCAACGACGCCCACTTCGTGCTCGCCCCGACCTACGCCGCCCCCGGTGACTTCTTCGACCTGGGCCGCCGCGCGATCGACCGGCTCTGCGCGGACGGCGACGACCGCCCCCGCATGATGTCGATCGGTCTGCACGCCCGTATCGCCGGGCAGCCCGGGAGGGCCGATGCCGTGGCCCAACTGCTCGACTACGCGGCTTCCCGCGACGACGTCTGGGTGGCCCGCCGCGTCGACATCGCCGAGGAGTTCGCCCGCCAGGTCCCGCCACCACAGGATGAGGAGGCAGCATGATCCCGCTCGAAGCGCCGGCCGACGCGCCGGACTACGTCGCCCGGGCCGAACGAGTGCTCCCCGGCGGGGCCTCCGGCAGCTGGCGAAGCTACGACATGCAGGTGGTGCGCCGCACCAGCGGCGCCCATATCTGGACCGCCGACGGAACCCGCTACATCGACCACATCCTGGCCTGGGGCACGGTGGTGATCGGCCACAGCGACCACCGCGTCAACCGCGCGGTCTTCGCGGCCGCCGAGCAGTGCGATCTCACCACGCTCGGCCCGCAGCAGGGCGAGGTCGAGGTGGCCGAGCGGATCTGCTCGGTCATGCCGTCCGCGCAGAACGTGGCTTTCTGCGTCTCGGGAACCGAGGCGACGCTGCACGCCGTCCAGCTCGCCCGGGCCGCCACCGGACGGACCAAGTTGCTGAAGTTCCACGGCTCGTATCACGGCTGGCACGACATGCTCGCCGTCGGGGTACGGGCGGCGCCGGGCCGGGAAGACCGTACCGACCTGCGGGCCACCGAGAGCGTCGGCATCCACCCGGCCGCGGCCGCCGACGTGGTCGTGGTCGAGTGGAACGACGCGGCGGGACTGGCCGAGGCGTTCGCCGCCCACGGTCCCGAACTGGCCGCGGCGTTCTGCGAGCCGTACGTCCAGAGCTACGGCTGCACCCCCGCGGAGCCGGGGTTCCTGGAGCAGTTGCGCGAACTGTGCACGGCGAGCGGCACCCTGCTCGTCTTCGACGAGGTCAAGACCGCCTTCCGACACCATCTCGGCGGCTACCAGGCCATCTGCGGCGTGATACCCGACATCACCACCTTCAGCAAGGCGCTGGGCAACGGGTACTCGGTCGGCGGGCTGGCGGGCCGGCGCGATCTGATGGCCGGCTTCCAGGCGGGCCATGCCCGCGGCGCGGTGATGGACGGGACGAGCAATGCCAACCCGTACGTCATGGCCGCCGCGACGGCGACCTTCGACCTGCTCGCCGACGGCGGGATCTCGCACATGGCCGCGCTGGGCGAACGGATGCGGGAGGGGCTGCGCCGTGAGATCGCCGCCGCGGGCATCCCCGCCTGCGTCACCGGGACCGGCGGTTCCTGGGCGCTCTACATGCGGCCGACGCCGCCGCGCAACTACGCCGAGGCCCTTACGCAGGACAACGCGCGCATGGTCGCCTACAACCAGCGGCTGCGCGCGCTCGGCATCATGGAGCCGCTCGTCCCCCTGGCCGACCGGCGGCTGTGCGTGAGTTCCACCGAGGACGACGTGGACGAGACCCTCGCCGCGGCGGGCAGAGCCATGCGGGCGATCGTATGAACTGGTGGACATATCTGCTCCGGCGGACCGGACTGGCCGCCGTCCAAGTCGTGGCCATCGAGATACTCACCTTCGTGATCCTGCGGGTGATTCCCGCCAACCCCGCCTACCGCATCGCGGGTTTCGACATATCGCCCGAGCACATCGCCCAGATCAAGGCCGAGCTGGGCCTGGACAAGTCCATCTGGGCCCAGTTGTGGGACTACGCCGTCGATGTGGCGCACGGCCGGCTCGGCACTTCCCTGTCCACCGGTGACCCGGTCTGGCACGACCTGCAACAGCGCGTACCCGCCACCTTGGAACTGGTGGTCATCGGCCTGGGCCTCGCCATCCTCATCGGCGTGCCGCTCGGCGTCTGGAGCGCCCGGCGCCGAGGCGGCGCCGTGGGCCGGACCGTACGCACCTACTCACTGCTCGCGGGCTCACAGCCCGACTACTGGTGGGGCCTGGTACTCGTCTTCGTCTTCTTCGTCGTCCTGAAGATCGCGCCGGGCCCGGTCGGACAACTGGGCATCGGAGCGGTTCCGCCCAACCACGTGACCGGCTCCTATCTGCTCGACAGCCTCCTCACCGGGAACTGGACCTCGCTCGGCTCGGTGCTCTCCCAGCTCGTGCTGCCTATCGCAACGGTGGTGATCGTCTACATGGCACCGATCCTCAAGATGACCACGTCGAGTTACCAGGACGCGATGCGGGCCGACTCCATCCGGCTGCTCCGCGCCTCCGGTGTGGGCGAGTCCCGTATCGCCCTCATCACCCTGCGGCTGGCCGCCCAGCCCATCGTGACGACCATCGGCATCTGCAGCGTCTTCCTGCTCGGCGGAGCGGCACTGATCGAGACCGTGTTCGGCTGGAACGGAGCCGCGCAGTACGCGGTCAACGCCACCGTCACCTCGGACTACGCGGCCATGCAAGGTGTGGTCCTGGTCATCGCGGCACTGGCCGCGCTGGCCTACCTGCTCACCGACGTCGTGCAGATGCTGCTCGATCCCCGGGTGCGATCGGGGCATGCCGAGTGACCGCGACGCAGATCCTCACCGAGGCGGACACCGCCGGCGGGCCGACGGCACCGCGGCACGGACGCGAACTGCTGCGCCGGGCACTGCGGGACCGGGCACTCGTCATCTCCGCCGGCTTCGTACTGCTCGAACTGCTGCTCGTGGTGCTGGCACCGCTGATCGCCCCGTACAGCCCGACCCAGTCGTCGCTGGCGAATCGGCTCCTGGCCCCCGGCATGCACCACCTGATGGGCACCGACGCCAATGGCACCGACATTCTCAGCCGGGTCCTGTACGCGCCCCGGATCGACCTGGTCATCGCCGTCGCCGCCACCCTGATCGCCGCCGCCGTCGGTACCCCGCTCGGCATCCTCGCCGGGTATGTCAAGGGCGCGGTGGGAGAGTCGCTGCTGCGCGTCGGCGACATCGTCCTGACCTTCCCGGTGTTCGTCCTCGCGCTGGTGGTCGTCACCGCGCTCGGCCAGGGCGAATCGAACCTCGTACTCGTCGTCGGGTTCGTCCAGGCACCCATCTACCTGCGGCTGACCTACGGGATCAGCGCCGCGCTCGCCGGCCGCGGTTACGTGGAGTCGGCACGCCTGTCGGGCGCCGGCCGGACCCGGATCATCCTCCGGCACATCCTGCCCAACGCCTCCGGCCCGCTGTTCGTCCAGGTGTCGGTCACGATCGGCCTGTCGATCCTGCTGGTCTCCGGGCTCAGCTACGTCGGCGCGGGCATCCAGGCGCCGACCCCCGAGTGGGGATCCATGATCGCCACCGGGTCGCAGAACCTGGCCACCGGCCAATGGTGGACGTCGGTCTTCCCCGGGATCGCGATCGGGCTGACCGTCGTCGGCTTCGCCGTCCTCTCCGAACGCATCTCGCGTCTGTTCGAACCGGGAAGCGCCGGCTCGGAGCCGAACTCATTCACGTCTTCTCAGACACCTAGCTAGGAGCAGGACATGGAGCAGGAATTCCTCCAGAGCAAGCGCACCCGGGAGATCGCCGCCGATGCCCTGTCCGGCGCCAGCCGCCGCTCGGTGCTTCAAGGCGGACTGCTGGCCGGCGGCGGACTGCTGCTGGCCGCGTGCGCCGGCACATCGCCGTCGAGCACGAACTCCGCGACCGGCAAACCGGGCGGCAAGACCCTCGTGGTCGCCGCGCCGAACACCCCGCTCACCGGCGACCTGGAAGGACCCACACTCGGCGACGTCGAATCGCAGAGCACCATACTGTGCTGTTACGACGGCCTGATCGAGTTCAAGTTCAAGTCCTCCCCGGACGGACACCGCGAGGCCATCGCCACCGAGTTCGAGCCCCGCCTGGCCAAGTCCTGGACCCAGACCAGCCCGACGACCTGGCAGTTCGAGCTCGTACAAGGGGTCAAGAGCCCGTACGGCAACGAGTTCACCAGCGCCGACATCGAATATCTCTGGAACGTCTACACCCCCGGCCGCAAGAACATCGGCGCCTTCTTCAAGACGAAGATCGCGAAGATCGCCTCGGTGAAGGCAAAGGGCAAGTACACCGTGGTGTTCGAGACCGACGGTCCGGCGCCGATGTTCCTCCAGGTGATGACGACCGCGTGGTCACGCCCGTTCGACACCACGGAACTGAAGAAGCATCAGACCGCGGCCGACCCCTACGGGGCCAAGTGGCTCAACCGCAACGCCGCCGGCTACGGCCCCTACCGGATCACGGCCTGGAACCCCGGCTCGACGTTCACGATTCAGCGCCGCACCGACTACTACGGCACCGCGCCCTACCTGGACACGGTCACCTGGCAGCAGGTGCCCGACCCGTCCAACCGGCTGTACCTGCTCCTCAACGGCACGGTCGGGGCGGCCCGGGCGCTCCAGTACGAGGATCTGCGGAAGGTCACCGCGTCGAAGAAGCTCCAGGTCCAGTCGGCCCCCGGCAACTTCGGCCTGTACCTCCTGCTCGACTACAAGGTCAGACCCTGGAACGACGTGCGGATGCGGCAGGCGGTCGCCTACGCGATCCCGTACGCCCAGATCATCAGCAAGGTCTACTCCGGGTACGCCACACCCCTGAAGAGCATTGAGGTGCCCGCGTACGAGGGATACAGCGACGAGTTCTGGACGTACGACACCGACCTCGCCAAGGCCAAGGCACTGGTCGCAGAAGCCGGTGCCCACGGCGCCACGATGAAGCTGAGCTACACGGCGACGAACCCGCAGCACGAGCAGGTGGCGATCGCCGTCCAGACGTCCCTGGCCGAACTGGGCATCACGGTGACGCTGGACAAGATGCCGCCGGCCGCGTTCACCGCCGCGGCCGTGCAGGGCGGCCTGTCGGCCTTCCTGCACAACACCTACGCCTGGGTGGTCCCCACGACGACCTACGACCTGCTCCTGTCCAAGATGAACACGCCGAACGACGTCGTCCACTACGACAGTTCCGCCATCCAGCAACTGGCCACGCAGCTCTCGGGCGAACTGGACACCGCCACCCGCCTGGCGGGCGAGGCGGAGGCGCAGAAGATCATGGACCACGACCTGCCGTGGATCCCGATCTGCAACGAAGGCCAGCACGAGGCGTTCAGCACCGAACTGACGAATCTCAGCTGGGTACCGCACGGCGTGTTCCTGACCGAGTACCTGCTGCCGGCCCACGGGTCCGGCACCTACCTCGGGGCCGAGTGATGCCCGTGGAGTCCCTGGGCGCGCCCGGCCGCGCCGCCGCACCCGGCGCCGCCGACGGCAAGCACGGTCTGCTGGAGATCCGCGGCCTGAGCATCGAGGTCGCGGCCACCGGCACCCCCCTGGTCCGGGGCGTCGACCTGGCGGTCGCGCCGGGGGAGGTGCACGGGCTGGTCGGGGAGACGGGCGCGGGCAAGTCGCTGACCGCGTGGTCGGTGCTCGGACTGCTCCCCGACGGGCTCCGGCGCACCGCCGGATCGATCATGCTGGACGGCACCGACCTCGCCACGTGCGACGAGGACCATCTGCGCGCGATCCGCGGCCGCGACGTGGCGATGATCGTGCAGAATCCGCGCACAGCCCTGGTGCCCACCATGACGGTCGGCGACCAGCTGGCGCTGGTGCACCGGGCGCGCACGGGATCCTCGCGCAAGCAGAGCCGGGCCGCGGCAGTCGAGACCCTGGACTCGGTACGGCTTCCGGACGCGGCCCGGCGCTGCCACGACTACCCGCACCAGCTCAGCGGCGGCCAGGCCCAGCGAGTGGTCATCGCGATGGCGCTGCTGGACCGGCCGCGCCTGCTGATCGCCGACGAGGCGACGACCGGGCTGGACGTCACCGTGCAGGCAGAAGTGCTCGACCTGCTGAGGGAGCAGGTCACCGAGGCCGGCGTCGCACTGCTGCTCATCACCCACGATCTCGGCGTGGTCGCCAACTACGCCGACACGACCACGGCGATGTTCGCGGGCGAGGTGGTCGAGACCGGCAGCACCCGCGCCCTGTTCGACGCCCCGGCGCACCCGTATCTGCGCGGGCTGCTCGCGGCCGCCGACCTGGAAGCGCACACCTCGCGCTCCCGCCGCGCCGTCAGCGGGGCACCGCCCGATCTGGCCGCGCGGCCGCCCGGGTGCCAGTTCGCCTTCCGCTGTCCCTGGCAGGCCGAGGCATGCCTTTCGGGGGTGCCGCTGACACCGGTCGGGCCGGGCCACACGGCGCGGTGCGCGCGCACGGCCGAGCTGGACCGGCTGGAGGCAGAACAGGATGAGAGGCAGACATGAGCGCGATCGATACGCGGACGGGCCCTGAGCGGACCGCGTTGCTGGAGACCCGCGAGCTGTCCAAGGTCTTCCACGCGCGGCGGCGCGGCGGCGGCTCGGTGGCCGTGCACCCGACGACACTGCGCCTTGAGCAGGGCCGCTGCCTCGGCATCGTCGGGGAGAGCGGCAGCGGAAAAACCACGCTGGCCCGGATGATCTGCGGCCTGACCGTCCCCACCTCCGGGCAGGTGGACTTCGCCGGGACACCGGTGCGGCCGCGCCACGCCGCGGCCACGCTGCGCGGTCGCGTACAGATGGTGTTCCAGGATCCGTACGACTCGCTCAACCCGCGGCTGCGCGTGCTGACGTCGATTCAGGAGCCCATGCTGCTGAGCGGCCGGTACACCGCCGACGCGGCCCGTGACCGCGCGGGGCAGCTGCTGCGGCGTGTGCAGCTGGACGAGTCGTTCGGACATCGCTTCCCCGGCCAGCTCAGCGGCGGGCAGCTCCAGCGGGTCAGCATCGCCCGCGCGCTGGCGAGCGGCCCGCAGCTGATCGTCCTCGACGAGCCGACCTCCGCGCTGGACTGGATGACCCGCGGCGAGATCATCGACCTGCTCAACGAGCTGCGACGTGACCTGGACGTGAGCTACCTGTTCATCTCCCACGACATCGGCGCCGTGGCCGCGGTCAGCGACGAGATCGCGGTGATGTACTTCGGCTCGGTGGTGGAGTCCGGGCCGGCCGAGCAAGTCCTGCGAGCACCCGCCCACCCCTACACCCGGACCCTGCTCTCGGCCGTTCTGCAGCCGCGGGTGGGCAGCCGCGTCCGCGCCGAGGCGCAACCGCCGCCGCACCCGCGCAGCGAGGCCGCGAGCGGCGGGTGCGCATTCGTCCCCCGCTGCCCCGACAGCGTCGCGGAGTGCGCCGACACACCCCAACGGCTGCTCCCGCACGACGACGCGCGGTCCGTCGCCTGCATGCGCGTCACCGACAAGCCGGAAGGCCCCGCCGACGAGCCGGAAGGTCCCGCCGATGAGTGAGCCCCGCCCGGTGCTCGAACCCGAGGCCCGCGCCGCGCTGCGGGCCGTGGTGTCGCGTCTGATCCCCGCCGACGAACTCGGCCCGGGTGCGGTCGAGGCCGGCGCCGACGACTACATCGTCGCGGCGCTGCGGGGGGCGCTGGCATCCCGGGCCGACCGCTACCGCGCCGGGCTGGCCGCCATCGACGAGGAGTCGCTGCGCCGCACCGGCCACCGTTTCGCCGAGCTGGACCCGCCCCGCCAGGACGAACTGCTCCAGCGCTGGGGGCGGTCGCGGCCGCTCGCCGACTTCGTCGAGACGGTACGTGAGCACACCGTCGAGGGCTTCCTCGGCGACCCGGTGCACGGCGGCAACCGCGACCGGATCGGCTGGGACCTCATCGGATACACGCCGCCCGGACGGCCGTTCACCGCCGCGCAGCAGGGGGCACAGTGATCGTCCTTCCCCCTTGTGACGTGGTCGTCGTCGGCCTCGGCGCCGCCGGCGGACTGTCCGCGACGCTGCTCGCCGACGCGGGGCTGAGCGTGGTCGGGCTCGAAGCCGGACCCCGGCACGGCCCCGGCGAATTCGCCCCCGACGAGATCAGCCACGAGAGCCGCAACGTCCTCGGCGACGCCAAGGCCAACCACGAGATCCCGACCGTGCGGAGCTCGCCCGCCGAGCAGGCCGTACCGGCGACGGGCACACGCGGCCTGCTGATGATGAACGGCGTGGACGGGTCCAAGGTCCACTCCACCAATGTGAGCTGGCGGCTGTCGCCGTGGAACTTCGTCAGCCTGAGCGCGGTCCGCCGGCGGTACGGCGCCGGCGCGGTACCGCCCGGCTCCACCCTGGTCGACTGGCCGCTCGACTACACCGAGCTGGCCCCCTATTACGACGAGGTCGAGGCCCGCTACGGAATCTCCGGCCAGGCCGGCAACATCGCCGGACGCCCGCAGCCCGGCGGCAACCCGTACGAGGGCCCGCGCAGCGGCCCCTACCCCCTGCCACCCCTTCGGCAGACCGGGTACTCGCGGATGATGGGCGAGGCGGCGCACGGACTGGGCTGGTCCCCGTTCCCCACTCCCGCGTCCATCCGGTCCCAGCCGTACGCCGGGCGCGGCGCCTGCGTCTACTGCGGTTCGTGCACCTGGAACGGGTGCCGGTACGGCGCGAAGGCCCTGCCCACCCTGCACGGCCTGGACGACGCCGAGCGCGGCGGCGCCCTGACCGTGCGTACCGGTGCGCGGGTCACCCGTGTCCTCACCGACGAGGACGAGGCCGTCCGCGGCGTGGAGTTCATCGAGAACGCCACCGCCTACCGGCAGCCGGCCCGCGCGGTCGTGCTCGCGACCTACACCTACGAGAACGTACGGCTGCTGCTCCTGTCGGCGTCGCCCGCCTTCCCGCGCGGGCTGGCCAACAACGCCGGCAACGTCGGCCGGCACTTCATGACCCACAGCTTCCCGATGACCCTCGGTGTCTTTCCCGGCCGCGACCTGAAGCGCTGGGGCGGCACCGCGGCGCAGTCGGCCGCGGTCACCGAGTTCGACGCGGACCATATCGATCACAGCGGTCTCGGCTTCATCGGCGGGTCCGTGCTGATGACACCGGCCGAGAACAAGGCGATCTTCAACGCCCTGTGGACCCCTCCGTCGGTACCGCGCTGGGGCAGCGCGTGGAAGCGCTGGCTGCACGAGAACGCCCACTCGATCGGGTGGGTGTGGACGCTGCCCGATGTCCTGCCGTACGAGCAGAACGTCCTCGACCTGGATCCGGTCGCGCGCGACCGCGACGGCGTGCCGCGGATCCGCAGCACCTACCGGTACTTCGACAACGAAGTGCGCCAGACCCGCTTCCTGCTCGACCGGGCGGCCGAATGGCTGACAGCCGCCGGCGCGGCCGAGACCTGGCACCTGCCGACCGGGCCCACACCGGTGAGCACGCACGCGTACGGCGGCACCCGGATGGGAGACGACCCGGGAACGTCAGTGGTCGACCGCTGGGGCGAGGCCCACGAGGTGCCCGGTCTGGTGGTGCTCGGCGCCTCCACCTTCCCCACCAGCGGCGGGGTCAATCCCACCGAGACGGTGGAGGCTCTTGCCGTGCGCTCGACCCGGCACCTGATCGGCCGGCTCAACCGGACCCGGCCGGAACGATGCCCGGCGCCCCCGGGCGAGGCGAGCCCGGCGTCATGACCCGGCATCACGCGTCATGACCCGGCATCACCCGTCACACCTGTCAGCAAGTTCCGGGGCAAGCCCCGGAGCCCCGTGTCTTCAGTGAGGTCTTCCATGCCCACCAACACCCCTGCCCCCGTCGACCGGTCCGCCGTCGGCACCGCGCGTGTGAAGCGCGGTATGGCCGAGCAGCTCAAGGGCGGGGTGATCATGGACGTTGTCACCCCGGAGCAGGCGAAGATCGCCGAGGATGCCGGAGCCGTGGCCGTCATGGCCCTGGAGCGGGTGCCGGCCGACATCCGCAAGGACGGCGGGGTGGCCCGGATGTCCGACCCCGACATGATCGACGGCATCGTCGGCGCCGTGTCGATCCCGGTCATGGCCAAGTCGCGGATCGGCCACTTCGTCGAGGCCCAGGTCCTCCAGGCGCTCGGCGTGGACTACATCGACGAGTCCGAGGTCCTCACCCCGGCCGACGAGGTCAACCACTCCGACAAGTGGGCCTTCACCACCCCCTTCGTCTGCGGCGCCACCAACCTCGGCGAGGCCCTGCGCCGGATCGCCGAGGGCGCGGCGATGATCCGCTCCAAGGGCGAGGCCGGCACCGGCAACATCGTCGAGGCCGTCCGCCACCTGCGGCAGATCAAGAACGAGATCTCCCGCCTCAGGGGCCTGGACAACAACGAGCTCTACGCCGCCGCCAAGGAACTGCGCGCCCCCCTACGAACTGGTCAAGGAGGTCTCCGTCCTCGGCAGGCTGCCCGTGGTGCTGTTCTCCGCCGGCGGCGTGGCGACCCCGGCCGACGCCGCGCTGATGCGCCAGCTCGGCGCCGAGGGCGTCTTCGTCGGCTCGGGCATCTTCAAGTCCGGCGACCCCGCCAAACGCGCCGCCGCCATCGTCCGCGCCACCACCTTCTACGACGACCCCAAGGTCATCGCCGACGCCTCCCGCGACCTCGGCGAGGCCATGGTCGGCATCAACTGCGACACCCTCCCCGAATCCGAACGCTACGCCAACCGCGGCTGGTAACCGGCCCCCACCGCCGGGGCCGGCTGCGGATGAGGCTGCTGGTCGCCCGGTCCTGGGGCGCGCTGGTGGGGACGACGTCGAGGACGCCCAGCCTGGTCGCGGCGGTAATCGGTGCCGTCTGCACGGAAGCGACGCCGGGGGTGTGGCGGATGGTGGCGGCGAGGGTGTCGAAGGCAGTCGCGTCGGCCGGCCCGTGCAGCGGAGCGACCAGGACCAGAGGACCGTTGGAGCCGGGGCCGAAGCCGTCGGCGAGCGTGTCGTACGCGGTGCGGGTGGTGGTGCCGGCCGGGTCGTTGCCGGCGTCGGCGGAGCCCAGCCGCAGCGACAGGGTCGGGACGGACAGTACGGCGACGACCAGCAGGGCCACGACGCTGAACGCGGCCTTGTGGCGGCCGACGCGGCCGGCCCAGCGTCCCCAGAAACCGCTGCCGGCGTGGGCGGCCCGCGGGCCGGTGGCGGCCGGCCGTCGGCGTTGACGGCGACTGATCAGGCGGGTGCCGAAGACTCCGAGCATGGCCGGGAGCAGGGTGACCGTGGCGAGGAGGGTGAACAGGACGGTCGTGGCGGCGGCGATGCCGATGCCCTGTCAGGGAGGTGATCCGCAGGACGAGCATGCCCAGCAGGGCGATGATCACGGTGCCGCCGGCGAACAGGACGGCGCGTCCGGAGGTGTTCAGGACCCGCACGGCGGCGTCCTGTGGTGGCAGTCCGTCCCGCAGGCCGTCGCGGTAGCGGGTGACCCGGGGGCCGGTGTGGTCAGCCGACGGTGTTCGCCATGGCTTCGATCTGCGCCTCGACGAGGTCGGGGCGGTCGACGGGGATGTCGTGGGAGCTGTGGGCGGCCGTGACGAGGTGCCGGTTAGGCGCTGCCTCGGCGAACTCGGCCTGGGCAGTGCGCCATGCCTTGGCGTCGGGCGCCGAGGTCGGGAACGGGGTCTCCTCGGAGACGATGACGGTGGCGGGGACGCCGGTCGGCCACGTCATGCGGTGGTAGGCGTGCTGGTCCTGCGTGTAGTTGGGGGCGACGGCCAGCAGTTGGCGGTCCGCCTTCGTGACGGGGTGGCCCTTCAGCGCGTCGACCTGGGCCTGCGTGGCCGCGGCCACGCGGGCGATCTCGGTGTCGGTGCTGAACTGCGGCAGTGCGGCGTCGACGAGGACGGCTCCGGCGAACTGGCCGGGGTGCCGGCTGGTGAGGTAGGTGGCGATCTCGCCGGCTTCGGAGTGGGCCACCAGGATCACGTCGCGGGTGGCTCCGAGCTCGGTGAGTCCGGTCTCCAGGTCCGAGACGGCGTTCCGCACCTTCCACGGGCCGGGAACCGTGTCGCTGGCGCCCATTCCCTCTCGGTCGTAGGTGATGATCTCCGATCCGGTCTTCTTCGCCAGGACCGGGACGATGTCCTTCCAGTAGGAGGAGTCGAGGCCGCCACCGGCGTCCAGGACGATCGCTGGCCGGTGACCGGGGGTGACGTGGAAGGCCAGTCGGTGTCCTTCGTTGGTGATCATGTGCAGCGTCGGGTCGGTGCCGGTGCCGGCGGCCGGGGCGGCGCCGGTCGTCGTCGTGGCCGGGGTGCTCACGGCGGTCGTCGTGGCCGGGGTGCTCGCGGCGGAGTGCGACGCGGTGGTGCCGGAGTGCCCGCAGCCGGCGAGGATCCCGGTGAGGGCCGCGACCACGCCCACTGCGATGGCCGTGCGCCGGCTTCTGGTCGAGCGCGGGATCTTTGCGGTCATGATGGTCTCCCGGGAGCTGTGGTCGCGGCGGGGGTGGCCCGGCACGAGGGTGACGAACCGCTGCGGGCGCTGACCCCGCGCGAGCGGGAGGTGCTGTCGCTGATGGCCGAGGGCCGCTCCAACGCCGCAATCGCCGCCCGCATGTTCGTGACGGAGAAGGCTGTGAGCAAGCACAGCAACAGCATCTTCACCAAGCTCGGGCTGCAGCAGTCCGAGGAGGACAACCGCCGGGTCCTGGCCGTCCTGGCCTACCTCCAGGCGTGACCCGGCCCAGGACTCCGCCGAACGCCGCGGGCGGACCCTTCGAAGGGTCCGCCCGCGGCGTTCGGTGGCGTGGTGGAAGGCGTCAGACGACGGCCTTGCCGTTGCTGTACGCCTTCATGTTGTACGTCCCGAAACCGTTCTGGACCGGGTCGCCGGCCTTGTTGATGGCGTGCAGGATGCCGCCGCCGCCCGGGCCGTTGAGGCACACGGTCATCAGGTCGGTGAAGACGACACCGGGCGTGTCGGGGACCTCGTAGGCGCGGTCGGTGTAGATGTCGGCTTCGAGGTTGAAGAAGCAGTAGCTGCCCAGACCCCAGGCATGGTGCTCCCTGACCTGGTCGGCGACCTTGTAGGCCGCGTAGCCCTTGGTGGAGCCGTGCACCCAGGCGCTCTGCCTGGGTACGTCGTACGGGTGCTCGTTCTGGAAGAAGTACGTGCGGCCGTCGTCGCCGTTCCACAGCACTTCGTACTTCTGGTAGTGCTCCACGAACAGCCCGTACGCGGTGACGTGGTCGCCGTTCACCAGGAAGCCGGTGTCGGCGGGGTTGACCGCCCAGCCGACCGTGTCGTCCAGTCCGTGGTCGGCGCGCCACAGCCACAAGTGGTCGGCGAAGACGTCGTTGCTGTCGATCTGCACACTGACCCCGGCGCCGCCGGCGATGGCGCCGCCGATCCGGGCGAAGACGTCGAAGAGCGCGGTGGGGTCCGAGTCGTGGCGGCGCCGACTGGGCCCGTTCCCGACCCGCAGCAGCACCGGGGTGTGCGCCGAGGCCGCTTCGACGAGCACGCCGGCGACGGTGACGCCGCTGACGTCGGCGACCTCGATCAGCGTGTTGCCGTGTGTCGAGCGCAGCGTCGTGTAGCCCAGGCCCAGCACGACCGTGCCCGGCCGGGTGACCCGGATCGTGGAGGACAGGTTGTAGATGCCGGGTGTGAACAGCAGGTGCTGCCCGCGGTCAAGGGCGCGGTTGATCTCGGTGGCGGAGTCGCCGGGGCTGGCCACGAAGAAGCTGGACAGCCCGATGGTGCGCCCGGCGGCCCCTCCGCGCGCCCAGCTGGTGCCGGTGGAGTTCCGGCGCAGCGCGGGCACGAAGACCTGGTAGGAGCCGTGCCGGTCCACGGTCAGGAACGGCTTCTCGCGGACGACCGGGGTACGGTCGACGGTGGTGTAGGGCGGCGTCGGGAAGGACTGGGCGGGTGCGCCCTGGACGCCGACGAAGACCATGTTCCAGTTGGCGCCGGTCCAGCTGCCGAAGGTGCTGTTGCGGGACAGCCACTGCTGCTGCGAGCCGGACTCGACATAGCCGTCCACGACGCTGTCGGACAGGAAGCCGCCGCTGGACCACTGGTTGCCGGGCGGGCTCGGCCACAGCGTGATGTTGCCCTTGATGTGGACCCGGCGCATCGGGCCGGCCTGGGCGACGGCCCAGCGGTTGAGGCCGTCCGGCGGCACGATGGTCAGGTTCTCCACGGCGCGCCAGAAGTTCTGCGTGCCGTTGCCCTCGAACCACTGGGCGTCGACGGTGACATGACCGTTGATCACCACGTCGCCGGGGGCGGCTCCGAGACCGAGTACGTGGGTGTAGAAACCGACGTTGATGTCGATGTTGTAGGTACCCGGCCGGAACGCCAGGGCGAAGCGCTCGCTGCCGAACTGGTTGGACTCCTGCTTGGCGAACACGGCGTCGACCTTGGCCTGGACCGCGGCGTCGCCCATGGACGGGTCGAAGACCAGGACGTTCGGGCCGAGTTGCGCGGCTCCGTGGTGCGCGGCTCCGTGGCCGCAATCGTTTCCGTGCCCGTGCGACGACGAGGCCGACGCGGACGACGCGAGGGCCTGTCCGGCGGAGATGCCGCCGGCCAGCGGCACCGCGGCGGCGACGGCAGCGCCGCGCAGCAGGGTACGACGAGTGGGGATGACAGACACAGCTCTCCCTGGACGTGGTGGACGGGACGGCCGCGGCTGGTCCCTCAGCCGCAGAGAGCGCTCTCAGGCACGCAGTGAATCACTGCGGATATGCAGCGTCAATAAGACGGTGTCCGCGACATGTTGAGAGACTGACGGACCGTTTGCTCCAGCGGATGGCGGCAGCGAGGCAGGGGAAGGTCAGGTGATTGCTCCTGGACCACGCACGGCTCTTGGGCCTGAGCCCGGCGCACCCCCTGCCGGCCGTCCAGGCCGCCGTCCATGCCTCCGCCCGGGGCGCCGCGCCACTGTGGGCGCGGCGCCCTGGTCGGGCCGGGCGCCGCTGTCGTTACACGTGCGCCTGGGCGGTCGCGGGAGCCGACTGGTTGCCGACCGCGTCCACGGCGATGACCTGGAAGAAGGACCAGCCGGTCGGCGGCGAGTCGATCCGGAAGGTGCCGTACGGGCCGGTGGGCACCAGCAGCCCCGGGGTCAGCGGGGTGTAGGGGCCGGCCAAGGTCGCGGACCAGTGGACCAGGTAGCCGACGGTGTCCGAGCCGGGAGCGATCGCGTTGTCCCACTGGATCTCGAGGTAGCCCGGAGGCGTGTGAAGTCCCGCCGACAGCCGGGAGGGCATCGGCGGGGCCTGGAGGTCGATGTCCTGCCGCACGGTGGCCGGAAGCGACCGGGTGCCGGACCCGTCGACCGTCACCACCGCGTAGTACCAGCGCGGGGCGGTACGGCCTGCCGGGTCGGTGAAGGTGGTCGCGGTCACGGGCGTCGGGGTCAGCAGGTTGTCGGCGACCGCGACGCCGACGGCGTCGCGTGAGCGGTAGACGAGGTATCCGGCCGCCTCGGGGGTCGTGCTCGCCACCCAGTCCAGCCGGACGCCCTTGTCGACAATGGCGGAGGCCAACGTGGTGGCACGGGCGGGGACGGCCACGCCGACCGGGTAGGGGCGGACGGCCTCACCCGGGCTGGAACTCTTGGACTCGTTGCCCGAATAGTCCACGGCCGTGACCACGTAGAGGGCGGAGAGGCCGGGCGCGGCGTCATTGTCGGTCCAGCTCCGCTGCTCCTTGACCAGTTCGGCCACCAGGGCGTAGCCGTCCGTGCTGTCCACCGACTGGTAGACCCGGTAGCCGGCCACGTCGGGGGTCGGTGACGCGTCCCAGGTGACGACGATCGCCTGGCCCTGGACGGCGGTCCGGGCGACGCTCGGGGCCGCCGGTGGCCGGGTGTCCAGCGCGGTGGTGAAGACCGGCTGGGAGGGGGGGCCGCGGTGCCCGCCCTTGTCCTCGGCCACCACCTCGTAGCCGAGCTCGGTGTGCAACGGCGGCAAGGAGTCCAGCCAGGCGGTGGTGCCGGCCGGAACCGAGGCGATCTCGGCGTAGCCCGCGTCCGGGGCGTCGCGGCGCAGCACGTGGTATGCCTTGAGATCGGACTCGGTGTTGCCCGACCAGTGGAGGGCGACACCCGACGTGTCGGGGGTCACGGTCAGCCCGGTGGGTGCGGCCGGCGGGGCGTCGGAGTCCCACCGGACGTACACCCTGGTGTCACTCCGATTGCCGGCGGCGTCGAACGCACTGATCAGGTAGGAGTCGACGGAAGCGGCGTCGGGTGCCCTGTCCCCGTAGCCCGCGAAGAGCGGCGAGGACAACGCGACCTGCTGGACGGTGCCGTCCTTGAGGTAACGGCGGAGTTCGAACCGTACGGTGTCCGTGTCGGTGGGCGGGTCCCAGCGCACCGAAACCTGGGTCTTCGCGTAGTTGAGGACGGCCTGGGCGCCGGTGGGCGCCGGCGGTGGCGTGATGTCCGGCGGAACCGGCCTGGTGGCCGAGGTCTGCGCGGGGGCCGACTCGTGGCGGACACCGAAGATGTCCGGCTTGCTCACCGCGGTGACGCGGTAGTAGGCGACGCTGCCGACCGGCGCCTGGCTGTCCTGGTACTGCGGGGCGGTGATCGGCGTGGCGGTGAGCCTGGTGTACGTTCCGGCCGCGGCGGTGGAGCGGTAGACGTTGTAGCCGTGGGCGCCGCTGCCGGCCGGGTTGTCGCCCCAGCCCAGGGTGATGCCGCCGGTGGCCGCGGTCGCCTTCAGCCCGGTGGGCACCGGCGGTGTGACGCTGCCGTCGTCAGGGCGGGTACCGCTGGCCGACGCGGGGGTGGACTCGTTTTTGGCCTCGTCCACAGCGGTCACGCGGTAGTACGCCCGGACGCCGATCGGTGCCTTGGCGTCGTGGAAGAGGTTCATGGCCACCGGCGCGGTGGTGAGCCTGGTCCAGGGCCCGGTGGCGGACAGCGACCGGTAGACGTGGTAGCCGACGACATCGCCCACGACATCGTCCTGGCTGGGCGCCCAGGTCAGAGCGTTCTCTTCCGGGTAGGTGTCCACGTCCAGATCGGTCGGTGGCCGCGGCGCGGTGGTGTCGGCGGGCACGGCGCCGACCGAGGCCGAGGCACGCGACTGGTTGCCGCTGCGGTCGACACCGGTGATCACGAACCAGTACTTGGTGCCGTTGTGCAGCCCGCTCGCTGAGAAGGAGTTACTGGTGCGCGGCTTGCTGCCGCTGATCCGGTGCGAGGTGTTCAGCGGGACCGGCAGGCTGGTGTTGCGGTAGACACGGTAGCCCGCGAGGTCGGCCTCGACGTTGCGGGACCAGCTCAGCGACGCCTTCGTGTCCCCGCGGACGGCCTTGACGGCGGTCGGCGCGGCGGGTGCGGTCCGGTCGCTGGTGGTGGCCGGGGCAAGCCCCACGCTCACATTGGCCTTGCCGGTGGCGGCGAAGTAGTCGACCCGGAGGGTGTGCGAGCCGGCGGGGACGATGACCCGTACGGTCTTGCGCTGGGTGGAGCTGTAGTCCCGCCACAGATTGATGTACCGCTTGCTGTCGATCCAGACCCGGATCCCGTCCTGGCCGGCGACGGAAAGGTTGAAGGGCCCGCCGCCGCCGAAGTCGCGCTTCATGGTCCAGCGGACGGAGAAGTTGTTGTTCGGCAGCGCGATACCGACGGGGTGGCCGCTGCCCCAGTTCTTCTTGATCGAGGTGTCGCACAGCGACTTCTTCGGGGTGCCGCTGAACTTCTTGTTGGCGTAGTAGCTCGCCTTCCAGACCCCGGCGGCGCAGGTCACCGAGGCGACGGGCGCGGCGGCGACGGGTACGGCGGCACGAGGCGGCGCGCCCTGGAGGGTACCGGCCAGCAGCGCGGCGGCGACCGCAGCGGGCCAGAGCAGTTGGCGCATGCCCATGTGAGCGGCGGTCCTTCCGTGGACGGAGCTGACCCGGGGATCGTGGCAGAGATGGCGGCCGTGAGGAGGTTGTATGGCGAACTTGTGTACGACCTGAAACATAAGCCGGTTCGTCGGCCCGCGGGTCGCCCGGTCGGCCGAACTGCACGGTCCTGACGCCCGGTTGACGGTCGCCGCTCTCGGGAGCCCTCCGGGTGGTCGGCGTGGTGGCCGGTACCGGCGGCGGGGTCCCGGACGGGTACGGGTGGGGACGAGGCTGCCGATTGGATCGGTGCCCCGGCGACGCGGGCAGCCGGACGCGCACGACCGCTCGCGTGGCGGCTTCCTCAAGTGCGTCCGCCGCCTGTGCGAGCCGGCCTTCTCGGGCCAGGCGCGCCGCCTTACGCGGGGCCCCTCCTCGCCCCGCCGCAGGTCGGCAGCCGTCCCCCTCGGTCTCCAGCCGGGGTCCACCGGGGTTCCAGGGCCGGCGGAGAACCTCACCTCGGTTCGTACGACGGGCGCGGCTGACGAAGGGAACCGGTGAGGCGGCATGGCAGTGGAGTCGGCCACTTTTCGGGAGATGTTCGGCATGTTTCCGACCGCGGTCTCGATCGTGACGGCGATGGAGCGCGGCGAACCGCGCGGGCTGACCTGCAGCGCGGTGTCGGCGGTCTCCATGGACCCGCCCCTGCTGCTGGTCTGCGTGGACAAGGCGTCCCGGACGCTCAACGCGCTCATGACGTCCGAGGGCTTCGTCGTCAATGTGCTCGCCGCGGGCGGTCAGGACATCGCCCGGCTCTTCGCGAGCAGTTCCGTCCGCAAGTTCGCCGGGGTGCCGTGGCTGCCCTCCTCCTGGGCCGGCGGCGCGCCGCTGCTGACCGACGTCGCGCTCGCCTGCGCCGAATGCTCGGTTGAGCAGACCGTCGAGGCGGGCGACCACTGGATCTTCATCGGCCGGGTCGAGGAGGTCTCGGTCTTCCCCCGGCAACCCCTGCTCCACCAGCGCGGGAGGTTCGACATCTGGACGGACCGCGCCCAGGAGCCTCAGGCCCGGCGGTGACGCGAGTCCCGCCGGCCGACGGCATGTGACACCGCGGCCCATGACGCGGCGGCAGTGCCCGTCCGGCAGAGGACGGGGAGTGCCGCCGTTCGGGCGCCCTGGTCAGGGCTCGTCCCCGCGGCGCCGGTCGTCGGGTCGCCGGTCCCTGAGCCGCCGGTCTGCGAGCCGTCCGTCCCGCGGGGTCGGTCCCGCCGTGTGCCCGGCTTCCGGGCCTGCCATGGGGGGCGGGCCCGTCGTCGTCAGCCGCCGGACGTCAGCAGCGCCTGACGGGCGAAGGCCGTCGCCGCCGCGTCCCAGCGCAGCACCAGATGCGTGTCGGCGGCGGTGACGTCCCGCCACATCCGCTGCAAAGGCGCGCTCTCGTCCTGCGCTCCGGTGCCGGAGGCACGCAGGAGCCGGGTCACGGCCTGTACGGCGGCATCGGCCCCGAAGGCGCAGTCCCGGGTGCTGCGGGCGATGTGCCAGGACGAGACGAGCAGGGCGTCCGCGCTCCGGGCGGCGCGTTCGAGGAGCAGCCAGGCGGCGTCGAGTTCACCGGACGTACGGGCCAGGACGTCCGCGGACCACGCGTTGTCGGCGGGCGCCGCGCGGCGGGCCGTCTCCTCCGTCCACACCCGCAGCGCGCCCTGCCCCGCGCCGACGATCGGGGCGGCGAACGACAGGCAGTTGACGGCCCTCAGCGGTACGCGTCGGCAGACGGCGTCCGGGTGCGGGGCCTGCCCCCGGTCCAGCGCGGCCCGGGAGACGCTGCGGGATTCCGGCACGAACAGGCCGGTGACACTTACCGAGTTGCTGCCGGTCGCGCGCATGCCGACGCTGCGCCAGGTGTCCTCGATCCGGTACTGCTCGCGCGGCACGGCGAAGAACCGCAGTTCGTCCCCTTCCGCGACGCCGCACAGCAGGGCCCACGCGGAGGCGTCGGCGAGGCTGACGTAGGACCAGCGACCGCTCAATGTCCAGCCGCCCGGCACCCGTTCGGCGAGCCCGGTCGGCATCAGGCCGCCCACCACCACGGTGTCGGGACCGTCCGCCCACAGCTCGCCCTGGCCCTCGTCGGGCAGGTACGAAGCCATCCGGCCGAGGCTCGCGGTGAGCGAGGCGCACCACGCGGCCGACGTGCAGCCCTGGCCCACGGCGGCGACGGCCGAGAGGGCGTCGGTGAACGTCCCGTCGTCGCCGCCCCAGCGGGCGGGGACGAAGTGGCGGGCGAAGCCGGCGTCGACGACGGCCTCGATCACCTCGGGCGAGAGCTGTCTGGCACGCTCGGCCGCCATCGCCCGCTCGAAGGCGAGCTTCGCGACGGATTCCGCCTTGGCCGTCAGGCCGGTGGCGGCCGGCTCACTCATGGACATGCCCAGCATCTCCTCTGCGTGGTGTTGCACGGTCTGTGTGGTGTTCCGGCGGGCGCGTGGGACGGTCCCTGCGGGGGCCGGGTGTGCGGTTCGGGGCGGGCCGGCGACGGGTGTGCGCGGTGGGGTCGCCTCAGGGCGGGGGCCGTGGTTCCGTACGGGGCTCGGTACGCCGTTCCGTACGCGGTCCGGCAGGAGGTTCCGTACGGCCCAGCAGGCCCGCCTCCGGGTGGTGCGGGAACCCCCGTACGGTGCCGCTGAGGCCGGTGCCGGTGTGCTCGAAGCGGTAGCCCCAGCCCGCGTCCGCGAAGGAGCTGCCCGCGAGCCGGACCTCCAGCACCCCGGGGGCCGCCCGGGCCGCCGCCGGCCGGCTGTCCGCCTGCCCGGGTTCCGCCGCCGACAGCGTGATGGCCGGCAGCGTGAAGGGCTCCCCCGGGCGGAACGGGCCGGCCGCGTGCAGGGTCAGCCGCTGCCCCGCCGGGCCCTCTCCGCCGCGCACCACCCGCGGCGGTGCGGCGCCGAGCCGCGCGCCGCCGGACAGTGCGTGGACGAGGCCGCCCGGCCGGCCGGTGACCGTGAGCGCGAACCACACGTCCCGGATCCGGGTGCTGAACCGCGGGTCGAAGCTGATCGGCGCGGCGGCCACCACGACCGTGGGGCCCGGGCCCCGGTCGGACCCGCCGAGGACCCGGACCGTGAAGTCGAGCGTGTACGGGATGACGTGCGGGGCCGGCTCCTGATCGACGTCCACCCGGCAGTCGAGGGCCACGGACCGCGTGACCGTCTGCTCGGGCCCGTCGGACCCACGGGACCTGGTGGGCCCGGTGGACCCGTCGGACGGGGTCGCCCCCGTGGACCCGCCGGAGCCGGTGAGCCGGCCGCCGCCCGCCACGGTCAACCCGCCAGCCCCGTCAGCGCGTCCACGACCTCGTGCGACGTCGGCAGGGACCCGACCTCCTTGCTCAGCACCTGGGTCCGCTCGCGGTACGAGGGGTCGGCGAGCAGTTCGTCCGCCGCCTTGGCGATGTTCTCCGCGGTGTCCTCCTCGCCGAGCAGCAGGATCGACGCGCCGAAGTCGGTGAGGCGCCGGCACATGTCGACCTGTTTGGGCATCGCGGGGATGAGCAACTGCGGTACCCCCGCTACCACAGCGCTCAGCATGGTGTTGCCGCCGGCGCGGTGGATCAGCACGTCGCAGGTACTGATGACGAGGTCGAGCGGCAGCCACCCGGCGCGTACATCGGCCGGCAGGTCGTCCTTGAGCGCGTCTGCCATGTCCTGCGGCGCGGCGACCAGCAGTTCGACGTCGAACGCAGCCACTTTCCGCACCAGGGCCTTGAGGGCGTCGAACTCGTAGTCCGCGGTGACCCGGCTGCCGGCCGACACGCACACCCGCGGGCGGTCGCCGCTCCTGGTGTACATCCACGGCTCGGTCGCGCGGTGGGTGTTGAACGGCACGTACCGCATGAACTGGGCGTCGGGCGCGTCCGGTCGGCGCACGCTCGGCGGGCAGATGTCGATGAACATGTCAGGACCGGGCAGCTCCGAGAGCCCCAGGTTCTCCAGCTCCGGAGCCAGTTCGGCCGCCGCCGACAGGTCGATGACGGCCGGCTCGCCCATGTTGAGCGCGTGCCTCGCCCACGGGATGCCGAACCGGTGGGCGACCAGGGGAGCCGCGTAGGACAGCGCGCCGCCGACGATGACGTCGGGCCGCCACCGTTCGATGAGCGGCACCAGTCCTTCGAGGCTGCCGACGGCCAGCCGGGCCATGCCGCGCCCGTTGAAGAGATTCCGCTCGTGCGGATCCTTCGGGATCTCCATCGCGGTGCCGTGCCGGTCCCGCTGCATGAAGTCGAACATCGTCCTCGGGGTGAGGGGCACACCCGGCAGCGCGCTGGCGGCCACCAGCGGCATGACGTTCTCGGTGGCGCCCACAAGTACCTGGTGGCCCGCGTTGCGTGCGGCCAGCGCGAGCGGAGTGATCGGGAAGACCGCTCCGGCGCTGCCTCCGGAAACAAACAGGAATCTCATGGCCCGGACGCTAGGCGGGGCCAATGGAGAACGCCTTGAGCGGTGCCCAAGGGCACCTTGAGTTGCGACGCGGATGGTGACCGAGGTCGCGCAAGCCACGTGACCCACGCACGCCACGAGGACAGGAGACGTGTGGACCATGGCGCAGATCCCCTTGACCCCTGACCGCCTGCGGACGGCCGTGACGCCGGACGGCCACCCTCCCGACATCGCCCGCCGGCTCGCCGCATCGGCGTCCTCGACGCGCCCGGCGTCCCCGGCGCACGGCCCGGCATCCGGCTCGAAGGTGGCTCCCGGCTCGTTCCGCGCCTGGTTCGAGGAGCAGGAACGCGCCTACAAGTACGTCACGACCCGGGTGGACTTCGCCTCGCTGGGCGGCTGGGGATTCGACCCGGACACCGGCAACCTCGGCCATGTGTCCGGCAAGTTCTTCACCGTCGAGGGCATGCGGGTGTACCGGGACGACGGGCCCGTCACGTCGTGGACCCAGCCGATCATCGTACAGCCGGAGATCGGGGTGCTCGGCATCCTGATGAAGGAGTTCGACGGCGTCCTGTACTGCCTGATGCAGGCCAAGATGGAGCCGGGGAACGTCGGGCCCCTCCAGCTGTCGCCGACCGTGCAGGCCACCCGGAGCAACTACACCGGGGTGCACCGGGGGCGGCCGGTGCCGTACCTGGAGTACTTCGTCGAGCCGGGCCGGGGCGTCGCGCTCGCCGACGTGCTCCAGTCCGAGCAGGGCACCTGGTTCCTGCGCAAGCGCAACCGCAACGTCGTCGTCCTCACACAGGAGGACGTCCCGCTGCACGACGGCTTCCGATGGCTGACGCTGGGCCAGCTGAACCGGCTGCTGCACGTCCCCAACCTGGTGAACATGGACGCGCGGACCGTGCTGGCCTCGCTGCCGATCGTCACTGACGACGAACTGCCCGTGCGGCCGCACCGCGGCGGCGTGTTCGAGGAGGCGCTGCGCCGGTCCATGGCGCCGGCGAACGGCGCGCTGCACAGCATGCCGGAGGTGCTGAGCTGGCTGACCGCCGCCCGGGCCAGGCGCGAGCTGCGGCAACTGCGGATCCCGCTGGCCGAGACCGCCGCCGACGGGTGGCGGATCACCCCTGACGCGATACGGCGCGAGGACGGCCGGTACTTCTCCGTGGTCGCGGTGGACGTACGGGCGGGCAACCGGGAGGTGGCCGCGTGGGGGCAGCCGCTGCTCGCACCGTCGGCGACCGGCTTCGCCGGGCTGCTCACGGCCCGCTTCGGCGGGGTGCTGCACGCGCTGTTCCAGGCCCGCGCCGAGTCCGGCACCCTCAACGTCGCCGAGCTGGCGCCGACCGTGATGTACCACCCGGAGGAGCCGGACGGCGAACTGCCGCCCCACCGGATGCCGTTCCTCGACCTGCTGGTGTCCGCGCCGAGGGAGCGCCGCCGGTTCGACGTGCTGCTCTCCGAGGAGGGCGGGCGGTTCGACCAGGCCGTGACCCGGTACGTGGTGGTGGACGTGGACCGCGAGGCGGTGCCCGCGCTCCCGCCCGACTACTGCTGGCTCGCCGTGCACCAGGCGGCCCAACTGCTGCGGCACAGCGCCAATGTGAACGTCCAGGCGCGCACGCTCCTCGCCTGCCTGGCCACCTTGTGGTAGATCGGGACGGCGCGAACGGGCCCGTGGTGACCGGGCCCGTGGTGAGCGGCGGGGCCACCGGGACCGGGCCCGTGGCGAGTGGCGGGGCCACCGCGACCGGTGTCACCACGATGGCCACGGCCTCTGCGACGGCCCGGAACCCCCTTGGCCGTCCCGGCCGGCGACGGCCGCGCTTGACCTCGACTTAGGTAGAGGTTGCACAGTGGCGAGCGAGGTCGAAAGTCCGACCGATCACCTACCGACCGATGACCTACCGACCACTGCGAGATGTGGCCTGGCCAGGGGGTACCTCGATGACTGACATAGCCAAACCGGAGGCGCCGGGAGAGGTCGGCAGCAAGCCGCCTGTCGGGCTGATCCTCTTAGGTCTGATGCTGGGGATGTTCCTGTCCTCGCTCGACCAGACCGTGGTCTCGACCGCGATGCGCACCATCACCGACGACCTGCACGGGCTCACCGAACAGGTCTGGGTGACCACCGTCTATCTGATCACGTCGGTCATCTCCACGGCGCTGTACGGAAAGTTCTCCGACATCCACGGCCGCCGGCCGATCTATCTCACCGCTGTCTCCATCTTCCTGGTCGGCTCGGTACTCGCCGGGCTCGCCCAGTCGATGTGGGAGCTGACCGCGGCCCGCGGGATCCAGGGCGTCGGCGCGGGCGGTCTCATGAGCCTGGCCTTCACCATCCTCGCGGACCTCGTGCCGATGCCGCAGCGCACGTCGTACCAGGCGTGGTTCGGGGCGGTGTTCGGCGTCTCCGCGGTCGTGGGGCCGGTGGTGGGCGGCTGGTTCGCCGGGATGCACAGCTTCGCCGGCGCGGCCGGCTGGCGCTGGGTGTTCTTCATCAACGTCCCGATCGCGCTGGCCGCGATGCTGCTGGTCGGCCTGCTGCTGCGGCTGCCCAGGCCACAGGGAGTGTCCAAGCGGACAGATGTGCTCGGTCTGATCACCCTGGTGGTCTGCGTGGTGCCGCTGCTGGTCGCCGCCGAACAGGGCCGCAGCTGGGGCTGGGGCTCCGGCAGGGTCGTGGCCCTGTTCGCCGTCGGCGCGGTCGGCCTCGTCCTGTTCGTGCTCGCGCAGCGCCGGGCCGGCGAGTCGGCGCTGCTGCCGCTGAGCCTGTTCAAGGACCGGGTGTTCACCCTGGTCAACGCGGTCAACGTGGTCGTCGGCATGGGGGTGTTCGGCGTATTGACCGTGCTGCCGATGTACCTGCAGATCGTCCGCGGCCTGTCGCCCACGCAGGCGGGGCTGATGCTGCTGCCTCAGACCGTCGGCATCGTGGTGTCCGGCCGGGTGGCCGGCCCGTACGTCGCCAAGACCGGCAACTACAAGATCGTCATCGTGACCGGTGTCGTCCTGATGGCGATCGCCTCGTGGTGGCTGAGCACAACCGAGGTCGGCACCGCGCTGTGGCAGACCGGCGGCGCGACCCTGATCATGGGCGTCGGCGTCGGCTTCTCCTGGCAGGTGATGCTGGTGGCGATCCAGCGCAGCGCCGCACCGCAGAACATGGGCGCCGCCATCTCCTCGTACACCTTCTTCCGGCAGATCGGCAGCACGGCGGGAGCGTCGGTGTTCCTCGCGGTGTTCTTCGGCACGGTCAGCGGCCGGGTGGCGGACGAGTACCAGCACGCGCAGACCACCGCGGCCTTCCGGGCCGCCGCGCAGGACCCGGCGATCACCTCCCAGGCCGCCAACCAGGTGCTGCTCAAGGGGTCCGACGGCAGCATCAACCTCAACGACACCTCGTTCCTCGACCACGCCGACGTACGGCTGGCCCACCCGCTGCTCGAAGCGATGACGAAGGCGATCGGCGACGTCTACCTGCTCAGCGCGGCCCTGCTGATCGTGGGCGTGCTGCTGGCGCTCTTCGTCCAGCAGCGCAGGCCCGCGGCCTGACGGACGCACGCCCCTGACCGCCGTGTCCGTGATCTCCCCCGTGTCTGGTCACGGACACGGCTTCTGCCCGCCCTCCCCTTCCGGCCCTGCCCGGCCTTCCGAACCGGGTGGGCCGGGTGGGCCGGGTGGGGCGGTCGGGGCGGTCAGGCCGGTCAGGTTGCTAGAACTCCGCCGCCTGTCCGTGCTGCGGCGACCGAGCCGCCCCGGCGGGCGCGGGGCGGAACTCGTCGAGGAGTTCGGCCAGCCGCACCGGCCCCGTCCCGGGAGTGCCCGCGTCCTGGGTGACGTCCCGTACGAACGCCGCCACCGCGCGCGCCCACTGGTCGGCCGGCTCCCAGTCCGGTGTCCGGACGCCGCCCGCCCGCTCCAGGGTGACCGCGGGCCGTTGGCCGGCCGGTGTGGTGAAGGCACGGTCGACGGTGATCCGTCCCTCGCTGCCCAGCAGTTGGTACACGGCTTCGTACATGTGCGTCATACCGAAGGTGAGTTGGGCGGTCACCCCGTCCGACCGTCGGAGCAGAGCGGCGCCGCCCACATCGACGCCGTACGTCTCGTCGTGGTGCAACGCGGCTCCGACCAGGCCGAGTTCGTCGCCGAGCAGCAGCAGCGCCGCTCGCAACGGGTAGACCCCGACGTCCAACCGCGCGCCACCGCCGAGTTCCGGCCGCAGGCGGATGTCACCGGGCGGACGCGGCGGTACGGTGAAGGCCGCCTGGAAGGCCAGCGGCCGCCCTATCGCGCCCTCCTCGACCAGCCGCCGGACGCGCGCGTGCTGGGGGTGGTGCACGAAGGTGAAGTTCTCCCGCAGCACCAGGCCCTTGGCGCGGGCCAGGCCGACGAGGCGCGCGGTATGCCGCGCGTCGGTGGTGAGGGGCTTTTCCGCCAGCGTGTGCTTGCCCGCGAGCAGGGCGCGTTCGACCCACTCCGCGTGCAGGGCGGCGGGCAGCGGTACGTACACGGCGTCGATGTCGTCACGGCGCAGCAGCGCGTCGTAGCCCTCGACGGGCTGACCGCCGAAGGTCCCGGTGACCGCCTCGGCGGTGGCCGCACGGCGGCTGGCCACCGCTGCCAGCCGCACCCCGTCCGTCGCCGCGACGGCGGGCAGCAGCCGGCGTACGGCGATGTCCGCGCATCCGAGCACCCCCAGCCGTACCGGCTCGCTCAGAACGTCCCTCATCGGCTGCTCCTCATCCGCTGTCCCCCGTCGACGGCACTCATCGCCTTGGCTGCCTGTCTGCTTGCCCGCTTGCCCGTCTGTCCGCTTGCTCTCATGCGCTCGACGCTCGGCCGGTGGCAGCCCGACGATCGCCGTACCGGCTGGCACGCGGCTGGAGCCCCGGTCGGGACCGGCCCGAGGCCCGGTCGGATGCCGGTCGGATCCCGGTCGAGGACGCGGTCGAGTCGCGGGGAATCCGGGTCCGATCGGCGCGGAATCCGCGTCGGTTTCCCGCCGGGCCGTACCGCAGCGGCACGGCTGACTTGACCTCGACCGCACTAGAGGTTTCATGATGCAGGTAGCGCGGCACACGGCCAGAGCGCGCTGAGCCGTCCGACGATCACAGGAGTGAGCCCGGGTGAAGGTCGAAATGTGGGCGGATGTGATGTGCCCGTGGTGCTATCTGGGCCATCTGCGGCTGAGGAGCGCCCTGGCGCGCTTCGCGCACGCCGACGAGGTGCGTACGGTGTGGCGCAGCTTCGAGCTCCGTCCGGAGCAACCGCGGCTGCCCGGAGCTGAGTTGGGGCAGATGATGCAGACCAACCACGGTCTGGACACCGGGCGCCTGGCCGAACTGTTCGGCCGGATCGAAGGACTGGTCCGGCAGGAGGGCGGCCGCGCGGTCATGACCGGGCTGCGCCCTGTGAACTCCTTCGACGCCCACCGGCTGATCCACCTGGCGGATTCTGAGGGCCTGGCGGCCGAGACGGTGGACCGGCTCTTCCGGGCCTATTTCGCCGAGCACGAGAACGTGGCGGACCGGGGCGTGCTGCTCGCGGTGGCCGAAGAGGTCGGCCTCCCCTCGGACCGGGCCACGGCCGTGCTGGCGGGGGTCGAGTACGGGCAGGACGTCCGCGACGACGAGCGCGGGGCCACCGAGGCGGGCGTCACCTCGGTGCCGACGTTCTTCGCCGACGGATCCCCGGTGGCCGTGGGCGCCTCGTCGGTCGACGACCTCGTGGCCGCGCTGGAACGGGCCTGGCAGGCAGGTGCGCTGTCGGGCCGCGGCGGGGCGGGCGCCTGATGGGCCGGCCGGTGCGGCGCCCCTCACCGACAGCGACGGAACTCACCGTGGGCGAGGTGGCGGCACGCTGCGGCGTCGCGGTCACCACCTTGCACTTCTACGAGTCCAAGGGGCTGATCAGCAGCCGTCGGACCCCCGGCAACCAGCGCCGGTACGCGCGCGACACACTGCGCAGGGTGTCCCTCATACGCGTCGCCCAGCGGCTCGGGATCCCCCTGTCGGTGGTGCGCGACGCACTGGACGCGCTGCCCAGCGCGCGTACCCCGTCCACACAGGACTGGGCCGAGCTGTCCCAGCGCTGGCGCGACGACCTGACGGAACGCATCGCGGAACTGACCACGCTGCGGGACAGCCTCACCGACTGCATGGGGTGCGGCTGCCTGTCGGTCTCCGCGTGCCCGTTGAACAACCCGTACGACAACCTGGGGGCGCAAGGGCCCGGGCCGCAGCGCCTGTTCTCCAGACGGGCCCCGGACGACAGTGACGGATACCACGACGACCGGACCGATCACGACGGCGGCCGGCGGAACCTGGACGTGTCCTAACGGCCGCGGCCACCGGTCTCGTCCTCAGCAGGAAACGGCGGTGGTGGCGGCGCCAGGGCGGGGTCGAAGCCGCGCAGCCAGCCCGCCTCCTGGGCGATCCGGACAGCGTCCAGCCGATTGCGCGCGTTGAGCTTGGCGACGGCGGTGGTCAGGTAGTTGCGTACGGTGCCTTTCGCGAGGTGCAGGAGGCGGCCGATCTCCAGCACATCCGCCCCGCCTGCCGCCAGTCGCAGGACGTCGGTCTCGCGCCGGGTCAGCGGATTTCCCATGCTCCGCCACACCGCGAGCGCGGCCTGCGGATCGATCAGCCGCTCGCCCGTTGCCACCTTGCGGACGGCTCCGGCCAACTCGTTGGACGGTGTGTCCGTGAGGAGATAACCGCTGACTTGCGCCTCCAGCGCCCACTGCAGTGACTGCGGATCCGCCAGCGCGGTGAGGATCAGAATATTGCAGTCGGGAACAATCCTCTTGAGCCGCGCACTCACGGTGATCCCGTCGACATCCGGCAGGTCGATATCGATGATGGCGACATCGGGCCGGTGTTCCTTGGCTGCGCTCACGACGTTTTTGCCGCGGTCCACCTGCGCCACCACCGCAAAATCTTCCTCTAATTCCAGCAACGTGGCCAGCGCGCCTCGGATCATGCGTGTCTTTTCGGCCAACAATATGCGGATCATCCAGCTCCCCCCTAGGCGTCGACTACGCATCTTCCCATACTGCTAGGGCCGTCCCCGGTGGTGGCGAGCGGGATGGCGCATTCCGGTCACATGCAATTGTGTGGCCGAGGTCAGCTTCCTCCACTCAGCACTCACTTTAGCCAGACCCGAGACGGTGATGCCATCGCGATTTTTGGAGCAAAGGTCAACATAGCGAGCATTTCCGATCTATTCGGCCCCGAACGGGAAGCCGATGCCGGGCGCTCGAGTGTCATTCCAGCGGAACCGGCCACAGTTTTGCCTGAGTAACGCACGTCCGAGCGTCCGGCCGGCCCGAGGAGAGGGAGAGACAGATGACCGTGGCAGAGCACGTCGCCCGACTGGAAGGGGTGGCCGACGGGATATTCGCCTGGATTCAGCCGGACGGCGGGTGGTGCCTGAACAACGCGGGGGTTATCGCAGGCGCGGGCCCGGTTCTCATCGACACCGCCGCGACCGAAGCACGCGCCCGCGCACTGCGTGCAGCCACCATCGAAATGTGCGGTGAACCGCCGCGCGTGGTGATCAACACGCACGCGCACGGCGACCACACCTTCGGTAATTTCGTCTTCCCGGAGGCCATGGTCGTGGGTCATGCCGGGACCCGCGCCGAAGTCCTGCAATTCGGCCTGCACCTGACCGGCCTGTGGCCGGAAGTCGACTGGGGCAACATCACTCTCGCCCCGCCCACGACGACATTCCAGGAGCGGCTGACCCTGCATATCGGCGGCGCACGGGTGGAGTTGCTACAACTCGGCCCGGGGCACACCACGTCGGACACTGTCGTATGGCTGCCGGACGCGGGCGTGGTGTTCACCGGGGATGTGGTGATGTCCGGCGTCACACCGTTCTGCCCCATGGGTTCGGTGGCCGGATCCCTGCGTGTCGTCGACGAGTTGCGGGCGCTTGGCGCGACCACTGTGGTCACAGGTCACGGACCGGTTTCCGGACCCGAGGTATACGACACCGCCGAGGAATATCTGCGCTGGTTGCAACGCCTGGCCAGGGACGGTCTCGCACACGGGCGCACCCCGCTGGAAGCCGCCCGCGCGACGGACAATCCGTATACACACCTGCTCGATCCCGAGCGGCTGGTACCGAATCTCCATCGGGCCTACCTGGAAGAAATCGGTGCCCCGGCCGGTACCCCGGTGGACATGACCGCGCTGTTCGCCGAAATGGTGGAGTTCCGCGGAAGCCACCCCAGGTGCGATGCCTGAAACATTCCACAGGACACCGCCGGGCGGGATGTGAATAATTCCTGCCCATGGGTGTGCCTTTACCTGCACGGTGTGCCGGAATCACTGGCTTGCCGGTTGTCCGCGATGACATCCTCTCGGGTATTCGAGCAGCCGAGACGAGGGGATTCCGCTGTGGAAATCGCAGTTCTTGGAGGGCTGTCCGTCCGTTACCAGGGCGTGTCCGTCGTGCCCAGCGCGGGGAAACCACGGCAGGTGCTCGCCCTGCTGGCTCTGCGCTCCGGAAGCATGGTGCGCGTACCGACACTGATGGAGGAGATCTGGGGGGAACACATACCCCGCAGCGCCACGACGACGCTTCAGACGTACATACTCCAGCTGCGCCGGAAGATCTCGCCGCAACTGGCCGGCTCGCCGCAGACCAGTGCCAAGGAGGTGTTGTCCACCGTATTCGGCGGCTACCGGCTGAGCCGGCCGCGCGTGTACGACCTCGACGAGTTCCGGCGGCTCGCGGCCCAAGGCGCCGTGGCGCTCGATGTCGGCGACGCGCAGGCCGCGTCGGCCACCCTGGGCCGGGCGCTGGCGCTGTGGCGCGAACCGGCCCTGGTCGACGTGCCGCTCGGCCGGGTGCTCGGGGTCGAGGTGCTCGGCATCGAGGAACAGCGGTTACAGGTGCTGGAGCAGCGGATCGAGGCCGATCTGCTGCTGGGCCGGGACAACGCCCTGGTCAGCGAATTACGGATGCTCACCGCGCAGCACCCGCTGCAGGAGAGCTTCTGCGCCCAGCTGATGATCGCCCTCTACCGCTCCGGCAGCCCGTGGCGGGCACTCGACGTGTTCCGGCAACTGCGCGGCACGCTCAACGAGGAGTTGGGCGTCGAGCCGTCCCCACGGTTGCAGCGCCTCCACCAGGCGGTGCTGTCCGGCGACCCCGGTCTGGAACTCCCCGGCCTGGAACCGCGCGGTCGTGAACCGCACGGCCCGGAGCCGCACGGCGGCCGGCGCAGGTCGGCGGCTCATGCGGCGGTCGATCGGTAATCGAGCGCCGACCGCCAGGCTCGCTCCCGCATCCGAGCGACAGCGGCCGAGGAGGAAGCATGTCGGAGGCGTACACACCGGTGGCACTGGTGACCGGGGCGACCAGCGGGATCGGACTGGAGATCGCGAAACGGCTCGCCGCTCGCGGGGCACGGGTCTTCCTGTGCGCCCGCGGGGCCGACGAACTGACCGATCGGATCAAGGAGTTGCGGGAGGCCGGGTACGACGTCGACGGCACCACCTGCGATGTCACCGAGCCCGCGCAGATCGCATCCTTCGTGGCCGCGGCCGTGGACCGCTACGGTCCGGTGGACATCCTGGTCAACAACGCCGGCCGGAGCGGAGGCGGAACCACCGCCGAGATCCCGGACCAGCTGTGGCACGACGTGATCAGCACCAATCTCACCAGCGTCTTCCTGATGACCAAGGAAGTCCTCAACGCGGGCGGCATGCTTGCCAGGTCGCGCGGCCGGATCATCAACATCGCCTCGACCGGCGGCAAGCAGGGCGTGGTGCACGCCGCGCCCTACTCGGCCTCCAAACACGGTGTGGTCGGGTTCACCAAGGCGCTCGGCCTCGAACTGGCCCCCACGGGCATCACCGTCAACGCGGTGTGCCCCGGCTTCGTCGAGACGCCGATGGCCGAGAAGGTGCGGACGCACTACGCGGGCATCTGGAACGTTTCCGAGCAGGACGCGTTCGACCGGATCACGGCCCGGGTGCCCATCCAGCGCTACGTCCAGGTGGACGAGGTGGCCGCGATGGTCGAATACCTCGTCCGTGACGACGCGGCGGCCGTCACCGCGCAGGCGCTCAACGTCTGCGGGGGACTGGGGAACTACTGATGGGCGACGCACTGGAACCCTCCCGCCGGCAGCGCCCGGGCGTGGCGCTGGTGACCGGCTCCTCGTCGGGCATCGGCAAGGCGGTGGCCGTCCGGCTCGCCGCCGCCGGGTACCGGCTGGTGATCAACTCGGCGCGGTCCGCGGAGGCGGGGGAGAAGACGGCTGCCGCACTGCCGGAGGCGGTGTACGTCCAGGCCGACGTGTCCGTCGAGGACGAGGCGCGACGGCTGGTGGAGCGGGTCGTCGGCCACTACGGGCGGCTGGACGTACTGGTCAACAACGCGGGCCGGACCAGGCCGGTGCCGCACGCCGACCTGGAGGGCGCGTCGCCCGCGCTCTGGCGGGAGATCTTCGCCCTGAACGTGTTCGGCACCTGGCAGACCACCGTGGCCGCCATGCCGCACCTGCGGGCCACCGGTGACGGCGCGGTGGTCAACGTGTCCTCCGTCGCGGGCAGCCGCCCGGCGGGCAGCTCGATCCCGTACGCGGTCAGCAAGGCCGCGGTGGAGCACATGACCCGGCTGCTGGCCAACACCTGCGGCCCCGGGGTACGGGTCAACGCCGTCGCGCCCGGGCTGGTCGAAACGCCGTGGACCAGGGACGACCCGTTCTTCGCGCCGATCGCGGACCGGGTGCGCGAACAGGTGCCGCTGCGGCGGGTCGGTACGCCGGAGGACGTCGCCGAGACCGTGCTGGGCCTGGTCTCGGCCACGTACACCACCGGGCAGGTGCTGCTGGTGGACGGCGGAGCGCACCTTCTCTGACGCCCCGGGGCCGCGGGATCCAGGGGCCCAGGGGCGTCAGGGCCGCTGGGTCCAGGGGCCGGCGCTCCGGAGTCCAGAGGCCCCTTTCCCACCCGTTCCCGGCGATCTGAGGAACCGTATGCGACTCGCAGCGAATCTCGTGTACCAAGGCGCGGGCGAACTCGCCCGCGCCGCCGAACAGCTCGGATACGCGGTGGTCCTCGCACCCGAGGGCTACCGCTCCGACGCCGCCACAGTGCTCGGCCTGGTGGCCGGGGCGACCAGCACCATCGGGCTGGCCTCCGGCGTGATGCAGATCCCCGGCCGGCCGCCGGGCATGGCGGCGCTCACCGCCGCGACCCTGGACGCCCTCAGCGGCGGCCGGTTCCGGCTCGGCCTCGGCGTGTCCAACCCCGACGTGTCGAGCGGCTGGTACGGCGTGCCCTTCGAAGGGCCGCTCGGCCGCACCCGCGAGTACGTGGACATCGTGCGGCACGCGCTGGCCGGCGGTCCGGTCCCGTACGAGGGCAGGTACTTCCGGCTGCCGGCCGACGGTGACGACGGCGCGCCGCTGCACCTGCTCACCGAGGGGGCGCGCTCGCGGATACCGGTCTACCTGGCCGCCGTCGGCCCGCGCGCCCTGCACCTGGCCGGGCGGATCGCGGACGGCTGGCTGGGGGTGTTCACCCCGCCCGAGGCCGTCTCCGACGCGCTGACCCACATCACGTCGGGACGCCGTGCGGCCGGCCTGTCCATGGCGGGCTTCGAGGTACTGCCGAGCCTGCCCACCTCGGTGGCCGACGACCCGCGGACGGCGATCGACGCCCTGCGGGGGCAGTACGTCTATCTGCTCGGCATCGGCGATCCCGAGCGCAACTTCTACTGTGCGCTGGCCCGTACCCTGGGCTACGGCGAGGACATCGCGCGTATGCGGGAGCGTCTGGCGGCCGGGGACACCGGCGCGGCCGCCGCGGCGGTCCCCGCGGAGTTCGTCGACCGCACCGCGCTGGCCGGTCCCGTTCCACGGATCGCCGACCGCATGCGGGCGTACGCCGACGCCGGCGTCACCACCCTCGGGATCATGGTCTCGGCCGCCGCCACCTCCCTGGAAGGCCGCCTGCACATCCTCGCCGCGGCCGCCGAAGCGCTCCAACTGGCGGGCGTGGACACGGGCCGGCCGTCGAACCGGCCCGCGGCCAGGAAGGCGGGCCTGCGATGACCACCTTCGGCGACGAAGCGTCCGACGGCATGCCCGCCCGCTCCCACGGCACGCGGCTGTTCCACTACGACGCGACATGCGCCCGGCCGGCCGAGGGCACCGGACCGGCGCTTCGGACGCGCCCGGTCGGGGGGCTGCCGCACGGAGACGGGTACGCGCGTCTCACCGGCCGGGAACTGGTCGTACAGTCCCGGGGCACCGACGGGACGACCGGCGAGCCCGCGTTCACCTGGGCGAGTGACCCGGGCGGACCGGACGACCACCTCAAATGGGCAGCGCTGGTGGCGCACACCGCCACCAGCGGCCTGCCCGGGTTCGACGCGCCGGACGCCGGGGAGCTGGTCGGCTCCGTGGAGATGTCCGCGCAGGTGTTCGGGGCGGCGCGGCATCCGTTCGGCGACGCGGTACGCGATCCCGGCACCGATCCGCGGCTGGCGGTCGGCGCGTTCCTGGTGCTCGACCGGGAGACCCGGGCGGTCTTCGACTTCTTCCTGGCCGACCGGCAGGTCTTCGCGGTCTACGAACGGCTGCCGGGCGACGGAGGAGGAGACGCCTTCGCCTACGCGGTGCCCGTCGGCGAGCGGTCGCCGGAACAGGTCCACCGGCTGGAGGTCGCGCTGGACCGGGCACGGCGCCGGGCCCGGTGGATCCTGGACGGCCGGACCGTACTGACGGTGGACCCGGTAGGCGCCCCGCTCCCGCCGGCCCACACACCGCACCTGGCTCTCGGCCGGGCGCGGTCGGCGCCGGTGGACGCCGCGCCGCGGCAACTCACCTTCGGCCTGGGCATGTTGACCTGGCTGGGCGCCGCGGGCCCCGACGGTCGCGCCCTGGTGCGCACGAGCGCCCCCACAGGGCCGGCGACCGAGGGAGCGGTACCGCACGGGTACGTGGACGGGCACGGCAGGCGCGAGAACCGACTGTGGGGGCAGGGAGTACGCCTACGGGTCCGCCGGCTGAGCGTGACCGCCTACCCGAGGCCCCGGCCCGACGGCGGCTGAGACCAGGGCGCGGTGGCCGTGGGAGGGACGGCGTCGGCCCTCCCACGGCCACCGCGTGTGATCCGGGTGCGCGTCAGCCGGTCGCCGCCACGGTCGAGTTGACCAGGTCCAGCAGCGCGCCCGGTGTCTGCGCGAGCGCGACCTCCTCGTCGGACAGGACGATCCCGAGCTCGCGCTGCATCACCGCCGACGTCTCGATGAGCGCCAGCGAGTCGTAGCCGAGCGCCGTGAAGCTGGTGTCGGTGAAGTCCCCGCTGAGGTCGACGCCGTCGTCCTGACCCGCGCAGGCCACCAGAATGCGCCGCAGGCCGTTGATGTCCAGGACTGCCATGGTTTTCCTCCCTCTCCTCACGGTCCCGGAGCCGCGGGACCGTCACGACGGACCACGCTGCGGCCCGCGGCTCGAGGGCACCTCGAAACGGGGTCGGGCGGACCGCTCGCTCTCCCATGCGGCCTCAAGTGGCGTTCGAGCCGTTCACCGCAGCCTTGCTGTCCTGTTCCACCTCAACGGAAGGAACCGTGATGTTCGACATGGACGGAGGCCGCCCGTGGTCCGGCGAGTAGTCATCACCGGGATCGGGGTGCGCGCCCCGGGAGGGAACGGCAAGAAGGAGTTCTGGAACCTGCTGACGGCGGGGCGCACCGCGACCCGCCGCATCTCCTTCTTCGACGCCTCTCCCTACCGCTCGCGCATAGCCGGCGAGGTCGACTTCGACGCGGCAGCCGAGGGGTTCACCCCGCGGGAGATCCGCCGGATGGACCGGGCCACCCAGTTCGCCGTCGCCTGCGCCCGCGAGGCGGTGGCCGACAGTGGCCTCGAACCGGACGGGCTCGACCCGTACCGGCTGGGCGTCAGCCTGGGCAGCGCGGTGGCCTCGGCGACCAGCCTGGAGAACGAGTACCTCGTGATGTCCGACGCGGGGCGGGACTGGCTGGTCGACCCCGGCTACCTCTCCCCGCACATGTTCGACTACCTCAGCCCCGGCGTCATGCCGGCCGAGATCGCCTGGGCGGTGGGCGCCGAGGGCCCGGTGACGATGGTGTCCGACGGCTGCACCTCCGGCCTGGACTCCGTGGGATACGCCGTGCAGCTGATCCGCGAGGGCACCGTCGACGCCGTCGTCACAGGCGCCGCGGACACCCCCATCTCGCCCATCGTCGTGTCGTGCTTCGACGCCATCAAGGCGACGACCCCGCGCAACGACGCGCCCGAGCAGGCATCCCGTCCCTTCGACGACTCGCGCAACGGCTTCGTCCTGGCGGAGGGGTCGGCGATGTTCGTGCTGGAGGAGTACGAGGCTGCCAGAGCCCGCGGCGCGCACGTCTACGCCGAGATCGGCGGGTACGCCACCCGCTGCAACGCCCACCACATGACCGGACTGAAGAAGGACGGCCGGGAGATGGCCGAGGCGATCCGCCGGGCGCTGGACGAGGCACGGCTCGACGCGGACGCCATCGACTACGTCAACGCGCACGGCTCGGGCACCAAGCAGAACGACCGGCACGAGACGGCCGCGTACAAGCGCAGCCTGGGGGAGCACGCGTACCAGGTGCCGATCAGCTCCATCAAATCGATGGTGGGCCACTCGCTGGGGGCGATCGGCTCGATCGAGATCGCCGCGTCCGCGCTCGCCATCGAGCACCACGTGGTCCCGCCCACCGCCAACCTGCACATCCCGGACCCCGAGTGCGACCTGGACTACGTGCCGCTCACCGCGCGCGAGCAGCGGGTCGACTCGGTGCTGACGGTGGGCAGCGGCTTCGGCGGCTTCCAGAGCGCCATGGTGCTGCACCGCCCGGAGGTGGCGGACCGATGAGCGACGACATCGTGGTCACCGGCCTCGGCGTCGCCGCGCCCAACGGGTCCGATGTGGAGCGGTACTGGGAGTCGGTGCTGAAGGGGACAAGCGGGATCACCGCGATCACCCGCTTCGACGCCTCCGGCTACCCGTCCGGACTCGCCGGCCAGATCGAGGACTTCGACGCGGCGGCGCACCTGCCGAGCCGGCTGCTGCCGCAGACCGACGTGTCCACACGGTTCGCGCTCGTCGCCGCGGACCAGGCACTGGCGGACGCCGGGGCGACCGACACACTGTCCGACTACGAACGGGGCGTCGTCACGTCCAACGCGCAGGGCGGATTCGAGTTCACACACCGCGAGTTCCGCAAACTGTGGCACCAGGGACCACAGTTCGTCAGCGTCTACGAGTCCTTCGCCTGGTTCTACGCGGTCAACACCGGCCAGATCTCCATCCGCAACGGCATGCGCGGACCGAGTGCGGCGCTCGTCGGCGAGCAGGCCGGCGGCCTCGACGCGCTGGGCCACGGCCGCCGCACCGTGCGGCGCGGCACCCGGCTCATCCTCGCCGGCGGCGTGGACTCGGCGCTCGACCCGTGGGGCTGGGCTGCCCAGCTGGCCGGCGGCCTGGTCAGCCGGGAGAAGGATCCCAGCCGCGCGTACCTGCCGTTCGACCGCGCGGCCGGCGGCTACGTCCCCGGCGAGGGCGGCGCCATGCTGGTCATCGAGGCGGCGGAGTCGGCCCGGGAACGCGGCGCACCCCGTATCCACGGCCGACTCGCGGGCTACGCAGCCACGTTCGACCCCAGGCCCGGCTCCGGTCGGCCCCCCGGGCTGGGGCGGGCCGCCGCGCTGGCCCTCGCCGACGCGAAGCTGCGCCCGGCCGACATCGACGTCGTGTTCGCCGACGCGGCGGGCGTCCCCGAACTCGACCGGGCCGAAGCGGCCGCGCTCAGCGAGCTGTTCGGCCCCAGCGCGGTACCGGTGACGGCGCCGAAGGCGCTCACCGGCCGGCTGTACGGGGGCGGCGGCCCGATGGACGTCGTCGCGGCCCTGCTGTCCCTGCGGGACGGGGTGGTACCGGCCACCGCGCACACCTCGGAGGTGCCCGACGAGTACGGCATCGACCTGGTGACCGGCGGACCGCGGCAACGGCCCCTCACCCACGCGCTGGTGCTGGCCAGAGGGCGCTGGGGCTTCAACTCGGCGGTCGTCGTCAGCTCCGCGGCCGGCTGAGCCGCCGATCACCGCCGCCCGCCGGGGCACCCGCACCCCGTATCCCGTCCGCCATCCGTCCGGATACTCGTGGAGGAGAACCCGTCCCATGACCGAGCAGGCGCTGCACCGCACGGAACACTCGCTCATCGTCTCCGCCCCGCCCCAGAGGCTCTACGACCTGGTCGCCGACGTCTCGCGCTGGCCGGCCGTGTTCGGTCCCACGGTCCATGTGCGCCACCTCGAACGCGGTGAGCGCGGCGAACTCTTCGAACTGTGGGCCCTGGTGCACGGCGAGGTCGAGAACTGGACCTCGCGCCGCGTCCTGGACCCGGTCCGCCGTTACGTCCGCTTCGACCAGGTGCGCAGCCGCCCCCCGATCACCTCCATGGGCGGCGGCTGGCTGTTCCGCGAACTGAGCTCCGGTGAGACCGAAGTGGTGCTCCGCCACCGCTTCAGCACCGCCGACGACGGCCCGGGCACCGTCGAGCGGACACTGGAGGCGCTGGACCGCAACAGCCGGGAGGAACTGGCCGCGCTGGCCCGTATCGCGGAGCGCGGATCCGCCCTGGACGACCTGGTGTTCTCCTTCACCGACGTGGTGGAACTGCCGGGCGGGACGGAGGCGGTGTACGAGTTCGTCAGGCGGGCCGACCTGTGGCCGGACCGGCTGCCGCACGTCAACAAGGTCGCTCTGAGCGAACGACCCGACGGCATACAGCAGTTGGAGATGGAGACGCTGCTCGCGGACGGATCCGCCCACCTCACCCGCTCGGTGCGGGTGTGCGCCTCGCCCGAGTGGATCGCCTACAAGCAGCTCCTCACCCCGCGGTTGCTCACCGGCCACAGCGGGCTGTGGACCTTCGGCGAGGGCGCCGACGGCCCGGTGGCGGTGTCCACCCACACGGTGGCCCTCGACCCCGACGCGGTGGCCGGCGTACTCGGCCCGGACGCCACGCTCGCCGACGCCCGTGCGTACGTCACGGACGCGCTCACCCGCAACAGCCGGACCACCCTGACGCACGCCGGCCGCTTCGCCGCGCGGTGACCCTCGGGCGGACCGCCGTACATGACTGAACGGGCCCGTGAGCCGGGAGCGGCTCACGGGCCCGTTCGCGCCGTGACACCGGTTCGGGACGGCTCAGGTGATCAGGCTGATCAGGACACGGTGGTCGACGTCAGCGCCTGCGCCGGGTTCGGATAGCAGCGCAGCAGGGACGGGGTCGGCACGTACGGCGCCTCGTTCGCCGACGGCACGAAGTCCCAGCCGAATCCGTAGTCGTCGTAGCCCGTACCACCGGGTTCGGTGGTCACGACCCCCGTCCGCGTCGCGGCGAACACCAGCGTGACCGTGGGCAGGTTGAAGGCGACCGACGCCGGGAAGGGACCCGGCGCGTTCAACACCAGCTCGTCGCCGTCCACTTCCGAGGTGGCGGTGGTGTCACCACCGGAGAGCCAGTGGCGGACGAGCCTGGCGTTCTCCGGCAGCCCGAGCTTCACGGTGAGGTCGTAGGAGTAGTCGTTGTGGCTCGGGTTGGGGGTGATCGCGGCGGGCGTGATCACCACCTTGAAGCGATGGCCCCGCGCCACTGCCGCGGGTGCCGACGAGGTGAAGCCGACCGAATAGGGCAGCCCTGGCGTCGTGTTGATCCGGCACACATAGGGGTTGGCGGCCGTCGTCGTGGTCGCCGAGGCCGGCGAGGTCCCGGCGACCAGGCCCATGAGGGCCAGCGGCACCGCCACGGCGGCGGACCTGCGTACAAAGCCTGTTGTGAGCATGAGTGTCCCATCCCATCCCGGTCGGTGGTGAGCTGCTGCCCGCGGCGGCTCGGCCTGCAAGGGAGCCGCGGGGGCCACAGGCTGCCCAGAAAAGCTGGAGCGCGGCTGGAGGGCCGGTGGAGCGCGGCTCGAACCGGGGTCGGGCGCGGCGCCGCGCGGGGCGAGGGCGCGAAGGGAGCACGACCGGGGTCAAGCTGTGCTGGACCGGCTTTCGAGCCGGGGACCGGAGCATGCGGCGGGAGGGCACTCGTGGTCGTGAGGGAAGAGTGAGAGGTCGCCATGAAAGCGCTGGTACTGTCCGGAGGCACCGGGACCCGGCTGCGTCCCCTGTCCTATTCGCTGGCCAAGCAGCTGGTGCCGCTGGCCAACAAACCCATCCTCGTGCACTGCCTGGAGAACATCCGCGCCATCGGCGTGGACGACGTGGGGATCGTCGTCGGCGACACCGCGGAGCAGATCCGCGCGGTCGTCGGCGACGGCTCGGACCTGGGTCTGCGCGTCACCTACATCCCGCAGCACAGCCCGCTCGGGCTCGCCCACTGCGTGACCGTCGCCGCCGACTTCCTCGGTGACGAGGACTTCGTGATGTACCTGGGCGACAACGTCCTGCCGCACGGCGTCGCCGACGCGGCGAACGAGTTCCGGAACAGGCGGCCGGCCGCCCAACTGCTGCTGAAGAAGGTCACGGACCCGGGCTCGTACGGCGTCGCCGAGATCGACGGCGACGGCAGGGTGGTGCGCCTGGTCGAGAAGCCGGACGGGCCGAGCAACGACCTGGCCGTGATGGGCGTGTACTTCTTCACACCGGCGATCCACGCCGCGGTACGGGCCATCCGGCGCAGCGCGCGCGGCGAGTTGGAGATCACCGACGCGATCCAGTACCTGGTTGACGCCGGGGCGCCGGTCGCGGCGCAGGAGTACAGCGGCTACTGGCAGGACAGCGGCAGCCCCGACAACCTGCTGGAGTGCAACCGCGCCATGCTGCGGGGCATCACCACCGACGTCAACGGCGGCATCGACGCGGAGAGCACCGTCCAGGGCCCGGTGGTCGTGGAGCCCGGCGCACGGGTGATCCGGTCGCATCTCGTCGGGCCGGTCGTGGTCGGGGCGGACAGCGTGGTGCGGGACAGCACGGTCGGGCCGAACACGTCACTCGGCCGCGCCTGCGTGATCGAGGCGGCGGGCGTGGCGGACTCGGTTCTGCTCGAAGGGGTGCGGGTGCAGGGCGTCGGCAGGCTGTCCGGGTCCGTGATCGGCCGGTCGGCGGTCGTCGTGGGCCACTCCGAGCACGCCCCGCACCGGCTGATCATCGGGGACCACACCCGGGCGGAGGTGGCGGCATGAGGATCCTGGTCACCGGCGGCGCCGGCTTCATCGGTTCGCACTACGTACGGTCCCTGCTCAACGGGGGCCGTACCGGGGGCGATCCGGCCGGTGTCGGTGGATCTCGCGGCCGTCCCGGTGGTGGTCCGGGCGGTGACCCCGTCGTCGGCAACCCCGGTGGTGGTCCCGGTGGTGATCGCGGTGGTGATCCCGGTGCCGGGGGCGTCACCGAGGTGACGGTGATCGACCGGCTGACGTACGCGGGCCGCAGGGAGAACCTGCCGCCGGACGGGCCCCGGTTGCGGTTCGTGCACGGGGACGTGTGCGACGCGGACCTGCTGACGAAGGTGCTGCCGGGACACGACGCCGTGGTCCACTTCGCCGCGGAGTCGCACGTGGACCGCTCGCTGCTCGGCGCCGCGGAGTTCGTCCGCACCAACGTCGCGGGCACCCAGACGCTCCTCGACGCCTGCCTGCGCACCGGCGTGGGCCCCGTCGTCCACGTCTCGACGGACGAGGTGTACGGGTCGATCGGCTCCGGATCGTGGACCGAGGAGTCGCCGCTGCTCCCCAACTCGCCCTACGCGGCCTCCAAGGCGGGGAGCGACCTGATCGCCCGCGCCTTCGCCAGAACGCACGGGATGGACGTACGGATCACCCGGTGCTCCAACAACTACGGCCCCTACCAGCATCCCGAGAAGCTGATCCCTCTCTTCGTCACCCGCTTCCTGACCGGGCGCGAAGCGCCCCTGTACGGCGACGGGCGCAACGTCCGGGAGTGGATCCACGTGGACGACCACTGCCGAGCCGTCCACCAGGTACTGCTGAAAGGGGGCCCGGGGGAGATCTACAACATCGGTGGCGGCAGCGGGCTCACCAACCGTGAGATCGTGGGGATGCTCCTCGAACTGTGCGACGCCGACTGGTCCTTGGTGCGTGAGGTGCCGGACCGCAAGGGGCACGACCTGCGTTACGCACTCGACGGCGGCAAGGCCCGTGAGGAATTGGGCTTCGAGCCGCGCTGGACGCTGGACAAGGGGCTGGTCGACACCGTGGCCTGGTACCGGGACAATCCGGGGTTCTGGCGCGGCCGGTAGCCGTCGGAATCGCCCGCATCAGCGGTGATCAGCAGTCGTCCGGCCCGCGGGTGGTCCTCCTTGCCGCGGGCCTTCCGCCAGCGGCGGATCCCACTCGAACTCTGCTGCCGGCGGCGCCCGTTGCCCCTCCGATGCGCTCGTACCACGCCAACGGGCCGACCCGCGGGAAGCCACGGGTCAATGATCCGCGAGCCCTTGACTCAACGGCGTTGGTACTAGCCGGGCTCGAGCGCCACCGGCCACAGTGGCGGGACCGGCTCAGGACCTTCTGCCCCGGGGTCTCCCCCGGGGCGCCGCACACACTTGGGGAGAAGCAGTGACCAACACGTATGCCACCTTCGTGCCGACCGATCTGTACGCGCGGATCCAGCAGTTCTACGCACACCAGATGCAGGCGCTGGACGCCGGCCGGTTCGCGGAGTACGCCGACACCTTCACCGAGGACGGCACCTTCCAGCACTCGCCCCAGGCCGCGCCCGCCAGCACCCGGCTCGGCATCGTGGCCGAACTGGTCGAGTTCAACAAGCGGTTCGACAACGACCCGGTGCGGCGCCGGCACTGGTTCAACCACATCGCCCTGGAACCGCAGGCCGACGGCAGCATCCGCTCCACCGTCTACGCCCTCGTGGTCACGGTCCGGCCCAACGCCAAGCCGGAGATCACGCCGAGCTGCGTCGTCCACGACGTCCTCACGGTCGACGGAGAAACCGTCCTCACCCGTTCCCGGCTGGTGACGCACGACCAGCTCTTCTGACCACCCGGTGCCCCCTCAGCCCTCCGGTACGCGGCCCGCCCCGCTCCGCCCGGGCCCCGCCCACCGCCGCTGCACGCTCGCCGCACGAATGGCCACCGCCCGGCCACCGGCGACCCCTGAATGCCGTCCGGCGAGAGGTCCGCGGGCGGCCCCAAGACCCCCCGAAAAAGGAAAAACCCCAGGTCACGGCGAGTGAGTCCTGGGGTTTCTCGGAGCCGCCTTCGGGATTCGAACCCGAGACCTACGCATTACGAGACCGCGAGTGATCATGTTGCGTGGTGCCCCGTCGTGCTGCGCAACCCTCTCTGTCAAAGTAGATCGAGTCGGGCATACTGGATGATTCATTGAGTCGAGGGCGGAGAAGGAGTAGTGCCCGGGTGGCCAGCACGAATGACCACGGGACCCCTGATCCGCAGGTGGAAGCCCGCTCGACCGGCCCGCGCCGGTATACCGCGGAGTACAAGGCGAGGATCCTCGCCTTGTACGAGACGTTGGACAAGAAGGGCAAAGGTGCCCTGCTGCGGCGGGAGGGCCTGTACTCGTCGTTGATCACAACGTGGCGGCAGCAGCGGGACAAGGGCGCCCTGGACGCGCTCGCCGCGCCGGCCGGACGGCCGAAGGCGGACCCGCGGGACAGGGAGATCGCGAAGCTGAAGGCGGAGAGGGACCGGCTGGAGGCCGATCTCGCCAAGGCCCGCACCGTGATCGAGGTTCAGGGAAAACTCTCCGCGCTGCTCGACCAGTTCGCCACGGACAGCGCCCCGAACCAGAACGGCGAGAAGGACCAGTGACCGGGGCCGACCCCGCGGCCGGGTTCGACGCTGCCCGCTACCAGGCCCTCGAAGAGCTCACCGGGCTGGTCGGACGCGTCCAGGCATGCGCCGCGCTCGGCGTGAGCCGGGCCACCTACTACCGCCACCACCGCCAGAGCCCCGCCCCGGCCAGGCCGCGGCAAAAACGACGCCGGCACCCCCGCGCGCTCACCCCGGAGGAGGAGATACGGGTCCTCGACGTGCTCCACTGCCCGGAGTTCGCCGACATGGCGCCCGCCGAGATCTACGCCATCCTTCTGGACCGGGGTGTCTACCTGTGCTCGGAGTCGACGATGTATCGGCTCCTGCGACGCCGTGGCGAGGTCCGTGAACGCCGCCGCCAGGCCGTCCACCCGCCCCGGGCGGTGCCCGAGCTGATCGCCGAGGGCCCGAACCGGGTCTGGAGCTGGGACATCACGAAGCTGAAGGGGCCGGTCAAGGGCGTCTACTACTGCCTCTACACGATCATCGACATCTTCAGCCGCTACACGGTCGGCTGGATGATCGCCGACCGGGAGAACAAGGACCTCGCCGGGCGGTTCCTGTCCGAGACGATCGCCAAGTACGGCATCGGGCCAGGCCGGTTGACGATCCACTCGGACCGCGGGTCCCCGATGGTCGCGCAGAACGTCGCCCAGATGATGGCCGCTCTCGGCGTCACCAAGTCGCATTCGCGGCCGAAGACGTCGAACGACAACCCGTACAGCGAGAGCCAGTACAAGACCCTGAAATACCGGCACGACTTCCCGGACCGTTTCGGCTCCCTCGAGGACGCCCGGGCATGGTGCACCCATTTCTTCACCTGGTACAACGAGGAGCACCGGCACTCCGGGATCGGCCTGCACACCCCCTACGACATGCACTTCGGCCTCGCCGAGCAGCTCCGCGAGATGCGTGCCGACGTCCTCCAGGCGGTCTACGCGAAGCACCCCGAGCGCTTCGTCCGCAAGCCGCCGGAGCCGCCGAAACTCCCCGCAGCAGCCTGGATCAACAAGCCGGCACAAGACGGCCCACTGATCCCGGCACAGCGTTAGAACGATCTACCTGCCTTGATCGCTTTGACAGGTTCCGCAATGACGTTCTTGCTGGCCAGAGCACGTGCAGCAGGTTAACCCGTGCCGCTCTGTGCTGCGCCATCCAAAGGCGTCTGTCCACCGGCTGTCCACCGGAAGGGATTCGCTCGAGGTCACCGAAGCCACCGCGTCGACGGCTTGGTGGACAGCCCATCGAGTCGCGAGACCATCGAGCGGCCTTTGTTGATCCTCCACAACAGTCTTCACCGGAGAGCCAAGAGGTGGTGGATTGGGTCGGCCACAGGCACGTGGGTCCATCCCCGTCGACACACGGAACAGTGAATGTGTGTCTCATAGCTTCCGGTCAAATGTGGTCACTATCGCACGCGGGGGGAGGCTCTCGATCCGCACGCCTCCCTGCGGGCAAAGCCGCCGTGAACCATCCGCCGGGAGGCGGCCATCCAGCGCACGCGGGTCGCACGCACCGTGCCCACTCGTCCGGATGACGGCCGACGCCGATCCTTGTCGTGTCGGTGGGAGGACCCGTCTGGCGCCTCTGCCGGCGCAGACGTTCCCTGGGAGGGTGGTTGGCGGAGTCGATGAGATCGGGGCTGGTGGGTGGCGGGCGGGACCAGCGCTCCGGGCCAGCCCGCAGCATCCGCCACCATTTGTTACGCCCGTCGTCCTCCTCGAAGTGTTCTCATCTCCATGGACGTCTCAGGCACCCTGATCGCCCTTTCTCGCATCGCCGACAGGCCCGGAGACTCCCCTGAAGCTTCCCCGTTGACCTGGACACCTGGAGACTGGGACGTGGTCCCAGAGGAAGTAGAGCCAGGTGAGCAACAAGCAGGGCAAGCGGTACTCGGAGGAGTTCAAGCGTGATGCCGTCGCGCTGGCCCGATCCTCCAGCAAAACGGTCACCGAGGTGGCCCGAGGCCTGGGAGTGAGCCCCGAGGGGCTGCGGAGCTGGGTCAAGCAGGACAAGATCGACCGCGGCGAGGGCGGCCCGGGCGAACTGACCAGCGCCGAGCACGAGGAATTGCGTCGCCTTCGCCGGCAGAACCTCGAACAGCAGAAGACCATCGAGGTCCTGAAAAAAGCCACGGCCTTCTTCGCGCGGGAGAGCGACCGGTGAGCGAGGTCTACCGGTTCATCGCGGCGGAGAAGGCCACCTACCCGGTCACCCTGCTCTGCCGCGTACTCGGTGTTCCTCGCTCCTCCTTCTACGCCTGGAGCGACGGCGAGGACACCCGGCGCGCGCGCCGTCGGGCCGACGAAGCACTCGTGCACGAGATCACGGTGGTCCACCTGGCCTCCAGGGGCGCCTACGGCGTCCCGCGCGTTCATGCCGAGCTGCGGCGGCTGGGCCATGGCGTGAACCGCAAGCGTGTCGAGCGGCTGATGCGCGAACGAGGCATCGCCGGAGTCACCCGCCGTCACCGCCGGTCGCTGACCCGGCCGGACAAGCAGGCGCGGCCCGCACCGGACCTGATCGGCCGTGACTTCACCGCGGACCGGCCCGGCACCCGCCTGGTCGGCGACATCACCTACCTGCCGACCGAGGAGGGCTGGCTCTACCTCGCCTGCTGGCTGGACCTGGCCACCCGCGAGATCGTCGGCTGGTCGATGGCCGACCACCACCGCGCCGACCTGGTCGTCGACGCCCTGCACAAGGCCCACGGACGCGGTCGCCTGGAACCGGACTGCATCGCGCACAGCGACCGCGGAAGCGAATACACCTCGGCTCAATTCCGCAGCGAGGTAACCAGGTTGGGCATGAGGGCGAGCACCGGACGCACCGGCTCGTGTTACGACAACGCCGCAGCCGAGAGCTTCTGGGCGGTTCTCAAAGCCGAGATCGGCACCCGGACCTGGCCCGACAGGGCAACCGCCCGCACCGAGGTCTTCTCCTTCATCGAGACCTTCTACAACCGGCGCCGACTACGCAAACACCCCAACTGGGGCTACCTGACCCCGCACGAGACCCGACAGCGGCACACCATCGCCGCATAAGAACGAGTGTCCGAGATCACGGGGAAACTTCACAACGGCTGGTTCCCCTTGATCACGGCGATGTAGTGGGCTTTCTTGTCCTCGACGAGGAAGCGGGCGTGCGCGGTCTGGGAGTGCAGGGCGTCGAAGGTGACCACGGTGTCGGTCAGGTCGAGCTCTGCGAGCAGGGGCCGGAAGACGGTGATTTCGTTGGTCTTGCCGTCCACCTCGCGCTGGGCGGTGACCAGGCCGGTGCCGGTCATCGCGGCAAGGAGGTGGACTTGGCTGCCGTCCGCGCGGCGGGCGCCCCGCACCGTCTTTCCGTCCACGGCCAGGGAACGCCGGGACTGCTTGAACAGGTCCTGGTCCCTCGGTGTGCGGCCGGGGTCCCGAGCGGCGAGCCAGGTGCCGATCGCGTTGTCGAGTGCGTTGCCGTCGATGCGTTGCAGGATTCGGCGCACGGTGGCCTCGGCCGGAGCGGTCGGGCCGCTGGGTTCCCGGTTCGGGCCGCCGAGGGCGGCAAGCACGGTGGCCGGGGCGTCTGCGGCCCACTCCGCGATCGCGGTCAGGGATCTCGAGCCGGCCAGCACCGCGCAGGCGGTCAGCGCGAGGACGAAGGCGAGGGGATGGCGGCGGCCCTTGGCCCGGCGCGGATCGGGTACCACGGCGAGACAGTCCAGCAGTTCCGGATGTTCCTCGGGCGCGGGAGGCCGGGCGGTAGTGAGCTGGCCCAGACTGGCAGGGATGGGCGATGATGAGCGGCCAGGCACGGTCTTCCGTTGCGGTGATCAGGGACTCGACACCTCATGATCACCCGGAGGCCGTGCCTGCCTCCGTTCCGGCCCGGTCTACGGATATGGCGGCCAGCCGAGCCACATGAATCGCCATCAAGCCGGTCAGACCGTCTGAACGACGCCGCCCTGCATCCCGGGGGCCACACATGGGAACTTACCGAATCTCCGCTGAGAGGCACTGTGTTCGACCCATCCGCTTCTCGCAAATTCGGTCCCTCGTAGCTCATCAGGCAGAGCCCGCACGGTGCCGGCGTCCGGCAGCAGTCGCACAGCACCGAAGAGACCCCGGTTCGAGTCCGGGCGAGGGAACGCAGCGCTACAAGGCGCCGGCAACGAACAGAACGAAGTGCATCAGGAGAAGGGGAAAGTAGATGGGTAAGGCGAAGCCGACTATCGCGGCGGCGAAGGCCGCGGTCAAGCGGGACTTGAGGAAGAGCGTCAACCCGCCGACGGGGGCACGGTCGCAGGAGTCCATCGGGGAGAAGTACATCCGCAACCACACCCCCGAGCGCCTGTACGGGCCGAAGGACAAGGACGAGTAGTGCCTGCCAAGAGGGACGTACCACCCGCCCCTGCCCCGGCTCCCTACCCGGTTCCCCCGGGCGGGCCGGCCCCGGCTCCCCGCTGAGAGGCACCAATGCCTGCGTTACCCAGGTACAGGCCCCACGCCCAACTGACGCCCGAGCAGATCTTGGCCCTCGGGAAGGCGATGCAGTCCCGGTACTACGGCGGGGACTCGATCCGGGACCTCGCACACGAAACGGGGCGGTCTTACGCCGCGACCCACAAGGCACTGCGCGCGGCGGGAACGAAGTTCCGAGGCCGGGGTGGGGACAGACGGTCCGAGGACATCAGGGAGAAGAAGCACATGGACATCGACTGGACGGAGCCGCCGCGCCGGCGGATCGTCGCCCAGGCCGTCATCCGCAACACCCGCGGAGGCGTCCTCCTGGTCAACACCAACTCCCGCGACTACTGGCACCTGCCGGGCGGCGGAGTCCACGCCAACGAGGACCCGTATGCCGCCTGCCGACGTGAAATCCGTGAGGAAACCGGCCTCGACCTCCCGCTCGCCGGGCTGCTCCTCGTGGATTACGTGCCGGCGGCCGACACCGCCGCCGAGGGGATCAGCCTCGTCTACGACGGAGGGATCATCCCCGGCGACACGAAGATCGTCCTGCCGAAGACGGACAGGCCCGGAGACGGGCCCGAAGTCGTCAGTACGACATGGGCCGACCCCCACGACCTGAGCCGCTACACCACCCAGGCACATCGCGCCCAGGCCGCACTTCGCGTCCTCACGCACGCGGACGCCGCCCGTTACCTCGTGAGGGGAAGGCCCGTCCTCCCCTCCACGGCCTCGCCCGCGGCCAGGGCTTGTGCAAGTTCCCGGGATCGTCCAACCCGTCTGAGGTTGGGGCGGGTTGGGGTGGATGAGGGAGCGGACACGGGGTCCGTGATCATTCAGGTGTCGAAGCCGAGTGATCAAAGAGGTTCCCGTGTCCGCTGTCTCATCTTCCTCGATCCCTGCTGTGTTGGCCAAGTTGGGTCCTCTTGAGCCAAACGATGTGCCTGACCTGCGCGTCTGCCTGGAAGCGGTTCCTGATCCGCGTTCCCGGCGGGGCCGCTGGTACTCGCTGGCCTCGATCTTGCTGGTCTGCGCGGCAGCCGCGGTCTCCGGAGCCCGGACCATCGACGAACTCGCCGAGTGGGGCGCCCGCGCTGACGCCCGACTGCTCGCCACCCTCGGTGTCCGCCGTCACCTGCTGCGCCGGCGGCACGCGCCGTCCAGGTCGGCGATCGGGCGGCTCCTCGAACGCCTCGACGCCGACGCACTCGACGCGGCTGTGGGCGCCTGGCTGGTCCACCGCCACGCCGCTGCGACCGCAGATGCCCCGGGTGGACGGCGGGTGATCGCCGTGGACGGCAAGGCACTGCGCGGCTCCGCCCGCCTGGACCAGCCCCGCCGGCACCTGCTGTCCGCCGTCACCCACGGCCGCCCGGTCACCCTCGCCCAGGCCGAGGTCGGGTCCAAGACCAACGAGGTGCGGCACTTCCGGCCCCTGCTCGCACCGCTCGACCTGGACGGGGAGGTGGTCACCTTCGACGCGCTGCACACCGTGAAGGCCAACGTCACCTGGCTGGTCGAGGTCAAGAAGGCGCACTACGTCGCGGTCGTCAAGCCCAACCAGCCCATCGTCTGGACGCAGTTGGACGGTCTGGACTGGAACGCGGTGGCGGTCCAGCACACCAACTCGAACACAGGGCACGGCCGCCGCGAGTCCCGCTCGATCAAGACCCTCGCCATCGCCGACAACCTCGGCGGCATCGCCTTCCCCCACGCCAAGCTCGCCATCCGCGTCCACCGCCGCCGCAAGGCGGCCGGCGCGAAGGAGACCCGCGAGACCGTCTACGCGGTCACCAGCCTCGACGCCCACCAGGCAAAACCGGCCGAACTCGCCTCCTACCTGCGCGGACCCTGGATCGTGGAGGCTCAGCACCACATCCGCGACCGCACCTTCGCCGAAGACGCCTCCACCGTCCACGCCGGCAACGCACCCCGCACCATGGCCGCCTTCCGCAACCTCGCCATCGGAGCCCTCAAAACCCTCGGAGCGACCAACATCGCCAAAACCACCCGCGCCATCCGCGACCAACCACAACGAGCCCTCCCCATCCTGGGCATCACCCCCAAGCCCGACCTCACCGGAACTTGATCAAGCCCTGGCCCGCGGCTGCCTGAACTCCCGCCTCCGCGAATGTGCGCTGCGGGCACGCCCGCAGAGATCTCGCGGAGGCGGGCACCACCTGATTCCCGGCCGGTTGCAGGCCCATGGGCCTGGACGGCTCGTCCGATTCCACGACTTCCTGACACACCTCACACCAACCCAAAGAGGAGTTCCTGTATGTCCGTCACGCTCGAACGTCCCGTCGAAACCGGCCTGCTGCGTTTCCTCGCGCTCGACCTCACCCGCACCTGCCAGGCGCAGTGCACCCACTGCTACAACCAGTCCAGCCCCTCCGGAACGCACGGCGAGATGACCCGGGAGGACTGGCTGTCCCTCCTGGACCAGGCCGCCGCCGCCGGGGTCACGCAGGTCCAGTTCATTGGCGGCGAGCCCACTCTCCACCCCGACATCGCGGATCTGATCAACAAGGCCGTCGAGCACGCGATGGCGGTCGAGGTCTTCTCGAACCTGATCCACGTCCGGGCGACCCTGTGGCCGGTGCTGCGGCAGCGCGGCGTGACCCTGGCCACCTCGTACTACTCGGACCAGGCCGCCGAGCACGAGGCGGTCACCGCGCACCGCGGCTCGTACGCCAAGACCAAGGCGAACATCACGAAGGCGCTCGCCTACGGCATCCCGCTGCGCGCCGCGATCGTGGATGTCCGCGAGGGGCAGCGGATCGACCAGGCCATCACGGAACTGCGGGAGATGGGGGTGCAGCGCATCCGTACCGACCGACTCCGCAAGATCGGCCGGGGCGACAATACCGGGCAGGACACCCACGAGATCACCGAGTTGTGCGGGCACTGCGCCAAGGGACGTGCCGCGGTGCTCCCTGACGGCTCGGTGGCGGGGTGCGTGATGTCCGGCGGCATGATGACCACCGGCAGCGTACGCACCACCCCCCTCGCCGAGATCGTCACCAGCCCGGAATGGGACGCGCTCGCCGCCTCCATCCCGCAGCCGCGCGGCGGCACGCACGGCGGATGCACCCCGGACGAGGACTCCTGCCAGCCCTCCCCGGGCGCGACCGAACTCGCCTCCACCGGGCACACCACCGCGTGCGGGCCCGACTCGTGCCAGCCCGTCGACGAGGTGCGGTGCCAGCCCGGCTGGTGCCCGCCCTTCGGCGACAAGTGCGGCCCCTTCGGCAACGAAGTCACGAGCGGGAGGGAACTGGTCGGCGTGCCCTTCACGACGGCCTGCAACCCGGACAAGGACGGGAACGATTGCGCCCCGGCCGAGACCGAGGCGTGCGGCCCGTCCTACTGAGAGGCTGGCCCAATGAACTGGCAACCTCGCGCCGCAGCGTTGGCGGGCGCCGTCGTGCACCCGTCCTCGCGCTGGGCCCGGCCGATCGCGGAGACTCCGCGGCATGTGTTCGTGCCCCGGTGGTGGCGGCATTTGCCGGCGTCCGGCTGGACGCTCCGGGACGGCGCCGCCGACCCGGCCCGGTGGGCGGCCGCCGCCTACAGCGACCGCACCTTGGTGACGCGCGTCGGGCCGCTCCACGCCGACCAGGCCACCGAGCAGGACCACCCCGAGGGCCTGCCCACCTCGTCCAGCACCCTGCCGACGCTCGTGGTCGGGATGTACCGGCACGCCATGATCACGGACGAGTCCGAAGTCCTGTGCGTGACCGGAACCGGCTACGGAACCGCCCTGCTCGCCGCCCGGCTCGGCGACGAGCAGGTGACCTCCGTGGACTTGGACCCGCACCTGGTGGACGCGGCCCGCGAACGGCTGGACGTGATCGGCCGCCGCCCCACGCTCGCGGTGTGCGACATCACCGGGCCCCTGCCCGGCGAGTACGACCGGATCGTGTCGACGGTTTCCGTCCCCGGAATTCCCGCCTCCTGGCTCACCGCCCTGAGACCTCGCGGTCGCCTGGTGACGACGCTCGCCAAAACCGGCCTGGTCATCGCCGCCGACGCGACACCGGACGGTGGGGCCCGGGGCAGTGTCACCGAAACCCGGGCGGGCTTCATGGCCACGCGGGCAGGCGACGACTACCCGCCGAGCCCCGACCCGGGCCATGCCTGGGCTGATGACGGTGATGAGATCGGGCCCGGCCGGTATCCGGTGATCTCCATCGCCGACACCTGGGAACTGATGTCCATGGTCGCACTGGCCATTCCCGGTGTCCGGCACCAGTACACCGAGGACGACGACGGTGTACGAACTGCCGTGATGACGCACGGAGATGGTTCATGGTCGAGAGCGACCGGGCGTCGCGGTGAGACACCCACGGTCCACCAGGCCGGCCCCCGTCGTCTCTGGGACATTCTCGACGGTATTCGTCTGGACTGGCTGTCGAACGGCTCTCTGCCGGTCTACGGAGCCGGCGTCACCATCGACCCTGACGGAACGCTGCACCTTTCTCGCGGCAGCTGGTCGGCAACGCTCGCGCCGTCGGAGGGGCGCTCCGCGACGAACGCGCCGTGACCGTGCTCCAGTTCCCGTACGCCGCGAAGGACAGGTGTCATGTGTCAGCGGAGGACGTCGTCGTTGACGAAAGCCTCAGCCAGGTATGGAGCCGACTGCCCGACTGAATGAATCAATCAATACGCTGACAGCAGTGGCCCGGCCGTCTCCCTACCCCCTTCGGTGACGACCGGGCCGCCGCGTAGAGCCTCGCGCCGACAGCGCATTACCCGCCTCTGCCCCATGACCAACGCGTGACCAACAGCAGCCGAGAACACTCGAAAACCGCAGGTGACGGGTGCAGACACAGAACGTCGCCCATGCCGCTCCGCTGATGCTTTTGCAGGTCAGCGCATAGAGAGCTGGTGTCCGAGAGAAGAGTCAAGTCCCCCCTCGGGCACAGTGAGAAACCCCGGCGATGCCGGGGTTTTCTGCTTCCCGGCTTCGCGGTGCGGCGATCTCGATAGGAGCAGGGGAAGCCGTCGGGGCGGTGCTTGAGTTGGAAGATCCGCAGTCCGGTATCCGTGGTGACCCCGCATCGATCCCCTCGTCATCGCCACGCCCGTTCACCGCAATCGCGTCGCCATCGAACATGCGGTACAGGAGCTCTTCGACACACCGGTTGAAGTCCGGTTGTCCGGTGCGCTTCCGTTGGATCTGCTGCCGCACACTCCCAGGTTGTGTCCTACTCCTCACGTACCCGTCTGACAGCGTGACGTTGTACGGATGTCAATGGCCTTTGAGTGCTCCCCGCTGGCGGCCAGATAATCAACGCGCTGGCGGCCGATAAGCCCTCCCCAACTGCGGCCAGATATCTCCCCGCTATTGGTGGGTGGGTCAGCGCAAGGGGATCACCCCCTGTCCAGAGGTGGCTTGGTTGAGGCGGAAGGAATCACCCTGGGTGACGACGACGTGGGCGTGATGCAGGAGCCGGTCGACGGTCGCGGTAGCGAGGGTCTTGGTCATGATCTCGTCGAAACCGGACGGGTGGAGATTGCTGCTGACCGCCAGTGCCCGTCGTTCGTAGGCGGCGTCGACCAGGCGGTAGAAACCCTCGGCGGCGTCCGGGCTGACGGGTAGCAGACCGATGTCGTCGACGATGATCAGGTCGGTGCGGATGAGCCGGGCCATTGCCCTGGCCAGGGAATCGTCCGCGCGGTGACGGCGGACCAGGGCCCCGAGGTCTTCGATGGTGAACCACGCAAGCGTCATGCCGGCCTCGATCGCGGCCTGGCCGAGGGCCTCGGTGAAGTGCGACTTTCCGGTCCCCGAGGGCCCACAGATGCAGAGGTTCTCCTTGCGGGTCACCCACTCGAGCATCTTCAGCGAGTCCTGAGTCGGCCGCGGGATCGAGGACGCCGTCTCGTCCCAGTCTCCGAAGGTCTTGCCCGCCGGGAACCCGGCCCGCTTCCGCCGGGTCCGCAGGTTGGCGGCGTCACGGCCTGCGGCTTCTTCGGCCAGCAGGACGCGGACGACCTCGGCGGGGTCCCAGCGTTGGGCCTTGGCGGTGGGGATCAGATCGGTCAACGCCCGCCGCATGTGGGGAAGTTTCAGCCGCTTGGTGAGTTCGATGGCCTCGGCCAGCGGATTGCCATGGGTGCCGGTGACGCGGATCGGGGTGGCCATCAGTTCTCGTCCTTCTCATCGGCGAGGCCGAATTTGGACCAGGCGGAAGTGCCCGGCTGCAGGCTGTGCTCTTCGGAGGCCCGGGTCGGTTCGACGTTTTCCAGACCGGCTTGGTAGGTCAGGATGCGGATCAGGTCGTTCTCCGCGAACCGCCCGGCGATCGCCGCGGAGCCGAGCGCCCGGTCGACGTCGGCGGCCGAGTGGAGTTTGGCCAGCGCGACGGCTTCTGCCATCTTCGGCTTGACTCGTCGGGCGCCCGCGGCGCCGGCCTCAATCAGCCAGGATGCCGCCCCTGGCCCGAGCGTGAGGAAGGCTGCCTCCTCCGCGGAGTTCGCCCACGGCCTGCGGTCGTTCTCCTTGTTCTCGCGCGGCGGGTAGTGCTCGTCGGCGATCACCGGGTTGCCCGGGGTGGACCGCGGATGGCGGGCGACCTCGGCCGGGCCCGCCTCCGCGACCGAGGTGACGATGAGTTCGTCGCCGTGGAACCGGGCCCAGACCCGGGTGTCGATCAGCTCGTGCGGGACCGAGTAGCGCACGCCCTCGACGGAGATGGTGGCGTCCCAGCAGACCCGGCGGGTGGTGCCGAAAGCGACGGTGAACGGCTCCTTCGGCAGCCGGTGCAGGCGGGCCCGTTCCTCGAGGAGCATCTCGGCGGGCTTGCGGCGCGTCTCGCGGTGGACGCGGTCGTTGACATCGTCGCAGAACTGCCAGCAGGCCGCCTCGAGCTGCCCGAAGGTCGCGTACTGATCGAGGAGATTGGCGTCGGTGGGCACCAGGTCGGCCTTCGCGATCCGGACGGTGGCCTCGGAGCCGCCCTTCGACTCGGGGTCGGCCGGCAGACAGGTACGGATCGTCATCCCGTAGTGCCGTCCGACCTCGACGATGTCGGGGTTGCGGACTGCGATGTTCGCGATGTGGGTGGCGGTGACGGTCTTCTTGTTGTCGGTCAGCGCGTAGGTCGGGACCCCGCCGATCCGGCGCAGCGTCGCGTCCAGGCAGGCCACAATCGTGGGCAGCGTCTTGTCGAACACCGGGATCACGACCCGGAACCGCGACCAGGACAGCCACACGCACCACAGGGAAGTACGGCGTCCGCCGATCCTGGGGCCCTCGCCCCAGTCGCACTGCATCCACAATCCCGGCTCGGCGATCCACGGCCGGTAGACCCGGCGCTGGCCGGCCCGAAGGGCGGCTTTGACGTCGGAGACCGCTCGGCGGGTGGTGCGTTCGCCGCCGGTGAAGCCCATCGCGGTGATCCGCCGGTGCACGATGTCGGCACGTATCTTGCCGCGGGAGTTCGTCACCAGTTCCTCGATCTTCGCGAGGTACTCGTCGATCGGCCGGGCCCGGTGCTGCCTCACGACGGGTCGCTCGCCGGCCTCACGCATCTGCACATACCGGGCCACCGTGTGGTGGTCACACCCGGCCAGCTCGGCCGCAGCGCGGTAACTCCCCGTGAGGTCGTATGCCTCAAGGATTTCCATGATCTCCCTGCTGTTCTTCACACCGGCCAGCCTCGCCGACCGGTATATCCGTCCAGGTCCGGGGAGGTATCTGGCCATACGTGGGGAAGATCGTGGCCATCAGCGGGCCGATAAATGGCCGCCTACGGGGAGTATCCACTGGCCGCTGTCACAGGTCCACGCAACCGACCTGCCCGATCTCCACACCTTCGCCAGAGGCCTGGAGCGGGACCGCGACGCCCTGAACGCCGCGCTCACCGTTGCGTACAGTAACGACCCCACCCGGGGTCAACAGAAAGACCAAGGGGATCGCGCGCCAGACGCACGGACGAGCAGGCTTCGCCCTCCTCCGCCGCCGCATCCCCTCGGATAACGACACGCACCGTCACTATCGAAAGCCAGACAGGGCGTCAAATTGACATACTCACACTAGAAATCTCATAACATAACAAATGTCTCATTAGATGTTAAATTTTCCTGCATGATCCCAGATCGGCCATCTGGGCCCCTGGACGGCGACGGCATGATCTACGCTAAGTGGCGATCTATCCCCCGATCGTCACTACCCTTGTCTGACGACACCCTCAGCAACACGTGACAGGAGAGGAGGTGGTGTCGAGCGTGGAAGGGATAGCACCCGGCGGGTCGGTGGAGGTACTCAAACCCCTACACCTGCAACTCGACCACCACTTTCGGATGCTCCATGACCAACGCCGGGCCTTGCATCCGCCGGCTCCCGTCTTCGCGTTGGAGCACGATCTCGTTGGTGAGCAACTCGAACTGCTCCTGGCCGCAGTGCGTGGGGCTGTCGCCGATGGACTCGACGTTCGGTACCGCGCCTGGTGGTTGCCCTTCGTGGTGTTTGCCGCTGAGATCGGCTACGACTACGTCGGGGGCGAGTTCTGGCCCCTCTGGGGACAGAGGGCGCCGGGGTGGGAGGGCGGACCCCAGTGGAACGTACCCCTCAACCGGAAACGCATCAGACAGTGGTTCAGGCGGTTCGCGGACGACTACGGAGGGGCGGAGCCGAGAGGCGGCTTCGCCACGAACTTCACCATCATTGCTTGGCCGATCACACATGCCGTGATGCCGGCGGACCTTCAGCGGCAGATGGCCCAGCTTCTGTTCGAGTCACGCGGAGTGCTTAACTCGGAATTATTGGCTGATCCTGACGTGCTGGGTGCGTGTCTAGCCTCGCGCACGGGCGGATACAGTGAGCGCTTCCGTATCCTCTGCGCCAATCAAAGCCTCTTGGGCCAGGTCGCAGTTGCGCTGCTCTCGGGCGACGAGGAAGACTCCCCATACCTGGTGCGGTCGACACTAGTCCGCTTAGTCGCCGGCCTGAGCAATGAACAGGCCTCCCGCAGTTGGCTGTCACGCGCTAGGCAGTCCGCCAATGTGATCCGCTCAAGCGGCTTCCTCCCGACGGGAGCGGGTGCCGCGTCTGCACAGCCAAGGCGCCGCGTCCCAGCTTTTATCAGCCCAAGGCTGTTCCTGCGCAGCCAGCATGGTGGGTGGCAGCCGTATCTGGAGCTGCCCGATCTCACGCCACTGCAGACAAGCGACTCACAAGTCGACCAGGAAATTCGTAGCTTGCGTGCAAGGGTCGAAGGTCATCCTCGTCCGCTCGCCCGCGGTCGACTGCTGTGGCCCGACAAAGTGCCGCTTTCAACCTGGCCTCGACCCGGCACCCCAGCCATCGAACTGGAGCGCGGATCGGAGGCTGTCAACAAGCTGATCGCCGAGCACTGCTCCGTCGATCCCGGGCCGTGGTGGGTGTTCGGGAAGCGATCAGTTGGGGACGCCATAGAGGTAAAGGGTAAGTTTGTCCGACCCGGCAACGAGTACTGCCTGGTTGGGCGAGTCGGCAGCAGTCCGCCGTCGTTGCCCTGGATCGTGCAGACGATAACCCCGGTCGAAGGCGTGCACGTCTTCGAGGTCACGGTGCCGCAGATCATCAGCGCGGCGGAAGTCGAGCAACTTGCAGCCGTCGGCCTGACAGTGGCGTCCGACGTCTCCATTCGGCCGGTCGGGCTGGTGCCAAAATCCTGGGACGGGGACGGCGTCATCGAGTGGCTTGCGGGGGAGCCGGCGATGCTGGCCGTAAGGTCTGCTCACGCTGCGGACAAGTGCGCGGTGACCGTAGACCACGGCCTTCCTATTTTGCTGGAGTTCCCAGAGGGCCAACCAGAGCTGTTCTTTGCTCTGGAGAACCTCGTGGTGGGTACGCACGATGTCAACGTCGCGCTGCTCACCCCGGAGTCGGATCGAGCCCTCTTCAGCGGCTCGCTGGCGATCACGATCCGTGACCAGCACACCAGTCGCGAAGCCGCGACGGAAGGTACTGCGATCCGACTGTTCACCACACCGGCGCGCCCAAAGATGCCTGAACTCTGGGATGGCAGGGCCAGTCTCTCGATCGACGGTCCGCTGGAGACAAAGGCCGAACTATCGATCGCCCTATGTGACGGAAAGGGAAGAGAGCTGGCAAAGGAGTCCCTTGGCATCTCAGTGCCCTTCAGCGATGGCGCGTGGGAGAAACTGAGAGATCGGGTGCTGCGCAAGAAGAAGTTGTTCAGCGCGTACGAAGAGGCCGAGTCCTGTGAAATATCGGTATTCCAGAACGGAGTCGGATTCGCATCTCTGGTCTGCGAACGCGGCTTCCACCCACTCCGCTGGGTGCTCGCCAAGCGGCGCAGGGGGCAACACGAAGCGCGGCTGATAGACCGGACAGGCAACGACGACACGCAGGTGCACCTGTTCTCAGTGGAGGCCCCGCTGGTCGGCAAGGAGCATGACCCCCACGAGCCAATCACGGTGCCAGCGACAGGCGGACTCCTGCAGGCGACGTCCGGCACGATGACAGCAGCGATCATCCTGCCGCCCGAGCCAAACGAACTGCGCCAAAGCCACCCGGCCGTGCCGCGATCCTCGGATGGCTCGCTCCTTGAGGTCCAGCGGCTCATCGAAGGCCACCGGCGGTGGCTCGATGCCGATGTGCCGGCCGACCCGTTCGCCCATCACCAGCAGCAGCGAGTTCTCGAGGCGGTTACTACGGCGTTTGTGTCGCTCATCGCCGGACATCGGTGGGCAAACCTGGAGCGCAAGCGCAGCGCGGCTAGCGCGTCCCGGAAACTCGAACTGCTCGATGAGATGGGGAAGCTCGTAGGAGAGGCTTCCAAACAACGCACCGCTGCCCAGCAGATCGGTCGCAATCTTTGGCAGTGGGCGGATTCACCGGCTGCGTTGAGCGAGGGATTTGCTGATGCTATTGAACTCATCGTGACGTCCAGCGGCATGGGCGATCCTCGTGCTGCAGCAGATTTTTTGCTCGCGCTGGCCAGCAGGCCAGGCTCGGTAGCGAACTGGGCAGAGCCCGAAAAGGAACGGCTCCTGAGTTGCGCGCTGATTTCCCCTGCACTCATCCGGGCGGCGAGGTTCGCGGTGCTGGGGACTGATTCCCTCCGGGATGCATCCGAGCAGCCGAATTCCGGGGCCGCCCGATGAACATCAATGCGCTGAGCGGCCGGGAGGCCGCAAGACGCACCGTCTACGCGCTTGGCCTGGACGAGACGGTGATCGACCTGAGCGCGCCTGAAACGATCTGCTCGTCACTGCGCCGTGCAGCTGCGTTGCTCTGCCCGGCGACACCACGTGAACTCATCGACGCGGTGTTGGAGGTACTCGGCCCGCTCGACGCCCCGTCCTCGATCACTCGTGGCCAGCTAGCCACACAGTTGGATCTCTTGGTGGCAATCGGCGACCTAGTCGAACTCCCGAACCGGAAGGATCGCGGAAGTAGGAGGCTCTATCTTGCTCCGCCCTCGTATGTGACGAAGGCACCCGGGCGATACCTCTTGCTGGGTGTACGCCCCGACGGTATCCCGCTCTTGGACGAGTCCGTCGGCGCGGATGTGCGCCACGAGGGCCACGTGCGATCCGTCGAGCTAGATGCCACGACGGGACCGACTCGGCTGCATGCCGCCGGACTGCAGGGAATCAGCACTCACGACTGGCTCAGACGACCGAGCGTGGGTAGCGCCACCGCCATCGTCGCCGGCATGCATCAGCGCCTCGACGGGGCAACACAGTCAGGTCCCGTCAGCGACCTGACGCTCCTCGATCCAGAGTCGTCGATTCTCCATTACCGGAGCCGCTGGCGGCTACCCTCCGACAGCGACTGCGGAGACTACATTGCCCGTCGACCTCAGGCGTACGGCGCTCACTTGTGGTGCTGTGTTCGCCTGGAGAGCGGCGTGCCCTGGTCGCTCATCGATCTGCCGACTGACGATCCTGCTGCGTCAGCGTGCGACGAGGCGTGGCGGCTTCAGGCAGCGATCGACGCAGCACGGGGAAGGCCGCAGCTCGTACGTATCCGGTCCGCCGGTGGGACCACGGAGAGCCGAACTCTGGACCTATTCGGCCCTGTGCCCGGGTGGGCGCAACGTTACCTGGAACTCGTGGGCGTCCCCGCCCCGAGGGCCAGGGACGCCCTGATCACGTATCGCATGCCGCTCTGGACGATCGGCGAACTAACGAAGTTCTTCACTGACATGCTGTGGATGCACGTCAACGATGAGGGAGGAGCGGCGTGACCGCGGAAACGCCCACGATCGCAGAGACGGTCGCCAGCATTCAGGCGGCCCTTCGGGACTACATCGAGGCCACGTACCACGTGGGACACCCCACCGTGATCGAGCAGCGTCGCGAGTTGCTGAAGCGGGAGGGCGTACTCTTCCGCGCGCCGTTCATCGAAAGTACTCCCCGCTACCAGCCTGGCCAAGGCTTTGGTGATCTTGAAATCGATGCAGCGTCAAGAGGGCTTTTGGTCAGCCTGAGTACACACGTCGGTGATCGCCAGCCACTCCTGTACGACCCCCCCTACACGCACCAAGCGGAGGCCTTGGAGTGGGCGGTTCGCGACGGCTTCAGCCTCGCGGTCACGACCGGCACGGGTTCTGGGAAGACAGAGACGTTCCTCGAGCCGATGCTGGCGAAGCTCGCGATGGAGGCTGCGCACAAGCCTGAGTCGTTCGCGGCACCTTCAGTAAGAGCCCTGATCCTCTACCCGATGAATGCGCTGGTGAACGACCAACTGGGACGTCTCCGCCTGCTGCTCGGCGATCCGCGCGTCACTGCACAGTTCACGGCATGGGCTGGACGGCCAGCGCGCTTCGCCCGCTACACAAGCCGCACGCTCTATCCCGGTGTACGACAGCTCAAGAAGGACCAGGAGCGGCTACGCTCGATTGAGGATTTCTACATCGAATTGATCGACCGGGCGTCCAACCCGTCGGCGCAAGGACATAGCGAGGCGTCCGCCCTCGTTGAGAAGCTGCAGTCGCGTGGAAAGTGGCCGGCCAAACCGGACCTGAAGGCCTGGTATGGCGAACACGGCTCCCGCTGGAAAAACAGAGAGGGCGAGTTCATTCGTGCCGTCCTCCGACCTGAGGACCCCGAACTTCTCACGCGACATGAAGTATTGGACACGCCGCCAGACGTGCTAATCACGAACTACTCGATGCTTGAGTACATGCTCATGCGTCCGCTGGAGCGGCCGGTCTTCGACGCAACCCGAACATGGTTGGAGAACAACCCGGACGAGAGGTTCCTCCTTGTCGTCGACGAGGCCCACCTCTACCGCGGAGCGGGTGGCGCTGAGGTGGCGCTCCTCCTGCGTCGCCTCCGCGCAAGGCTCGGTATCACGCCCGATCGGCTGCAGGTGATCTGTACGAGCGCAAGCTTTGCCAGCCCGGAGTACGCGCGCCAGTTTGCCGCGCAGTTGAGTGGCAAGTCCGCAACTGAGTTCAAGACCGTGGAAGGGCAGCTCGCACTGCGGGAACCCGCCACCTCTGGAGACGTCGAGGACGCACGCGTCCTTGCCGCCGTACCCACTCACGCGTTCTACGACGCGGAATCAGACGCGGGCCGTGTCAACGCGGTCCGTGGATTGCTGGAGTACCGGGGGGTCACTGAGGCGCCGGGGGCCACCGCCAGCCAACTGCTCTACGAAGCCCTCAGCGACTTCGCCCCGATGAATTTGCTTGTGAACGAGACAATGCAACGGGCACATCCGGTCGATGAACTGGGCGCCCACATCTTTCCGATGGCTGAGAAGGAGGTTGCCGACAGGGCGGCCTCTACGCTGGTAGCGCTCGGAAGCGCCGCCCGCCGGTCAACGGATGACGCCGGACTGCTGCCATGTCGCGTGCACGCGTTCTTCCGGGGGCTCGCAGGGCTATGGGCCTGCCTCGATCCCGGCTGCTCGGAGGTCGACCGGGAGGCGCACCCGGAACCTGGGCCGGTGGGCAGGCTCTACGCCCAGCCCCAGGCCACCTGTGGATGCGGAGCCCGAGTTTTCGAGTTGTACACCTGTAGGCACTGTGGCTCCGCTTACGCGCGAGCATATACGGACGATGTACTCAACCCATCTCACCTCTGGCACGAGCCGGGTGGGGCATTCCAGTCCTCAGTTGGCTCTATTCCCGAACTCCAGGCACTCGATCTACTGCTAGAGGTTCCGTCGGGTGACCAAACCAAGGTAGAGCCTGCGGACCTCGACCTCATCACCGGGCGGCTCAATCCACTCGGGGAACTCGGCGACCGCACGCGCAGCGTCTTCATTCCTCGGCTCCGAGGGGGAGAGTCCATTGGAAGTGACGACGATGGTGAAGAGGGCGAGGCAAATGGGGAGTTCAAGCCTTGCGGTGTGTGCGGGCGCCTCGCTGGCGGTCGGTCCTCGGTGCAGGACCACCAGACGAAGGGTGACCAGCCCTTCCGGGCATTGGTGACTCGTCAGGTCGAAGTCCAGCCTCCGGGCGCGCAGCCGTACAGCGACTTCGCTCCGTTGCGCGGTCGCAAGGTGCTCGCCTTCTCTGACTCTCGGCAGGTCGCCGCGCGGCTTGCGCCCAACCTGCAAAATTATTCGCTGCGTGACGTCATGCGGCCCTTGATCCTGCGCGGGTGGCGGGAACTCGCTAATCACCCAGTTCTGGGGCCGATTCTCGACCTGGACAAGCTGTATGTGGCCGTCATGGTCGGAGCGCATGTGCTGTCAGTACGACTGAGGCCGGAACTGCGCACTACAGAGTCACTCCACGTGATGGGCACGGTCGCACGGGCTATCGACAAGGGTGCGCTGACAGGCAACCTCAATGAGATGGGTGCGCTCCTCACGACCGCTCCTGCGCCACAGTCGCTGTTGCGGGCAATGTATGCAACGCTCACGGACAAGTACTACGGGCTGTCATCGCTCAGCTTGGCTTCAATCCGTGAGCGGGCGAACCTTACCGACGAACTGCTCGCGAAGCTGCCGGACATCGGTGGTGTCGCAGAGGGCGACGAGGCCAAGCTCGCGCTTATCCGGTTGTGGCTGGCTGCGTGGAGTACCCCTGGCATCTGGTTCTCGTCGATGACCGACGGGGACTGGTGGAGGCAGAAGGGAGGCGTCCAACCACACGCGGGAAGATTCGAGTCCGTCGATCGATTGCTCGGATCGAAAGCCGCGAGGCAGAAGTTCAGGGATGGGTGGCTGCAGACGCTGCTCACAACGTTCTGCGAATCGGTAGCTAGTGGTGCGCACCGGATTTCTGCCTCGAATTTGGCCTTGGAACTCGGTGGGCAGTGGGGCTACTGCGAACGGTGTCGCTTCACGCAGAGGCCACTTCCCGGTAGCCGCAAGTGCACCAGTTGCGGCGCTGATCGAGTCCGCATCCTCAACCCGGATACTGATCCGGTCTTCCAGGCCCGCAAGGGCTACTATCGGGCCAGCGCGGTCCGGGCTCTCAACGACCCACCTGAGCTGCCTATGAGCATTATCGCCGCCGAGCACACAGCTCAGCTCAACTCCGCGCAGTCTGACGCCGTATTCTCCAAGGCAGAAGAGCACGAGTTGCTCTTCCAAGACGTTGATCTTGGCCTGTCCCGGCAGGGAGAGCAGCCGCGCGCCGCCATCGATGTGCTGTCATGCACGACCACCATGGAAGTCGGCATCGACATCGGCAGCCTGACTGGTGTAGCCCTGCGGAACATGCCACCCTCCCGCGCCAACTACCAGCAACGAGCGGGCCGGGCCGGCCGCCGCGGCAACGCGGTCGCCACCGTACTTGCTTTCGGTAGCGCTGACACCCACGACGACCACTACTTCCGCCAGCCAGACCTGATGATCCGCGGCAAGGTCGACGATCCGGTGCTGACGATGGACAACGAAGAAATCGTCCAGCGTCATGTCATTGCGTACCTGCTGCAGCGCTACCACCAGGATCGGCTTCCAGCCATCCAGCCCGAGGATCAGCCCCAACTCTTCGAGGTTCTTGGGAAGGTCACCGCATTCACAGGGACAACATCCCCGCTGAACCGAGCAGACCTGGAAGAGTGGCTGAAGAGCAAGGAGAACACGCTACGCGAAGAGGTCGCAGCGTGGCTTCCGCATGAGCTGAACCCGGATGCCCGTACAGCAGTCCTTCAAGACATCGTGACGAGGTCACTCTTCGAGATCGACAGGGCCCTTGAACTTGACCTCGACGGGTCGCCCGGGGAGACCGAGGCGGGGGAGGCCTCACGGGCAGGCACCGAAGTGGAGGCGGAACCCCCGGCCGAGGACGACGCGGAGGAGCCGAGCGCCCGACGAAGCCAGAAGAACCTGCTTGACCGTCTTCTGTACAAGGGAGTCCTGCCGCGCTACGCGTTTCCGACCGATGTGGTCGCCTTCCACGTCTTCGATGTCAACAGCTCTACCCGGTTCAACACCGAGTTCCAATATGCGGCCAGCCAGGGGCTCACGGTGGCGCTTAGCCAGTACGCACCGGGCAAGGTGGTGTGGATCGATAACAAGGAGTGGACCTCTGGAGCCATCTACTCACCGGTCCAGAAAGAGCGTTTTCAAGCATGGCAGGAACGCCTGCTTTACTTCGAATGCCAGGTGTGCCACTACGCCAAACACTTCCCTCTCGATGAGGCGGAACGCGGAGAGGAACGAGACTGTCTGGCCTGCGGTGCCGAGGGTAAGTTCGGCAAGGCAAAGACCTGGATGCGACCGCCCGGGTTTGCGCACCCAGCCGAACAGGATCCGGGAACCAGTCCCGACGACGCCCCCGCGCGCAGCTACGCGACGCGCGCCAAGCTCATGGCACCAGGGCCGACGGAGGAGACCGCCTGGAAGAGGGTCACTGACCGCCTGGCTCAGACATACCGCCGAGAGACTCTGCTCGTCACCAACACCGGTCCCCGCAACGAGGGATACACCTACTGCACCCGTTGCGGGCTCATCGAACCGACCGCTATGGCCACGGGAAAACTGCTCGCTACCCACAAGAAGCCTTACCCCGACGAGAAGGCACCAGAATGTCCCGGCACCGGTTCGACCCGAGGCATGGTGCTGGGCACCGACTTCATTTCGGACGTGCTCCTGGTTCGCTTCAAGGTGGACTCGCCGATCACGCTAGGGCCAGCGAATCTCTCGACGCACATCGCGCTGCGTTCAGTCGCTGAGGCGCTCACGATCGCGGCGACCCGAAGGCTCGGCATTGAGGCATCGGAACTGCAGGCGGAGTACCGACCAGCGCTGACTCCCCTAGGTAAGGAAGGGCTGGAGGCCGAGATCTACGTCTACGACACGCTTGCTGGCGGAGCCGGCTTCACCCGAAGAGTCAACGACTACGGCGTGGAGATCCTCGAACAGACACTGGAACTCCTTGAGGACTGCCCGGAGAACTGCGACCAGTCCTGCTACAGGTGTCTGCGCAGCTTCCGCAATCGCTTCGAGCACAGCCTCCTCGACCGCCATGTTGGCGCCAGCCTTCTGCGGTACCTTGTCCACGGAACTAAACCGACCCTGAACGAGGAACGGCTCGAACGATCGGCCGACGCTCTCTACTTTGACCTCAGCAGTCGAATTAGTGACGTGCTCTTCAAGCGTGGCTGCAAGATCGAAATCGAGGGTGTCGGAGCAGTTACAGCGCCCATTCTCGCCCGGCGTGGCGACCAGCAGTGGATCTTCGGCGTGCATGATCCGCTAAGCCCTGGCGTGCCACCCACCGATGAATTGCGTCGCGCGAAAAAGTCGGGCAACGTGCCGGTGCATCTGATCGACGACATGGTGATCTCTCGCAACCTTCCGTTCGCCAGCGGGCAGATACTTCAGGCCGTGACCTAAGCGAGAGTGGACAACGGACCGCCGCCCACCTAATCCGAGGGCGGCGGGCCCGCTGTTACTGCAGCACGGTCCGAGCGGAAACGGTCGCTGATCAGAGTGGCGGTGTTGACGCCGTCAGGAGAAGCCAGGAGGGGGTATATGCCAGCAGATGACATCGATGAGCTGATGAGTGAAGAGGACCTCGCGGAAGGCCAGGTTCCCATCACCGCACTACAGGAACACTTCAGCGTGTCGTTCACGCGAATGATCGCATACGCGGCCGGATGTTCCATCAAGCCTCACGAGACTGACTTCGAAGGCGTCGACATTACGATCGCCTCATCGGCGGAGTATCGCGGCTTCTATGGCCCTCAATTCGAGCTTCAGTTGAAGTGCACCTACCAAGAAAGCCTACTTAAAGACGATGGCATGACTTGGCGAATGAAGGCCAGACCATTTCGGAAACTGACGCGCAGCAAGCGGTACATTCCGGCATACCTCGGTGTTCTCCTCATACCCCGCGAACCGGAGCCATGGCTCAACGTAGAAGAGTGGGGGCTGTTCACGCGTAGCCGCATGTTCTGGGAATCTGCCGAAAATCTCAAGTACGACGGACCGATCAAGGACTACCACACGGTCCACCTGCCGCGTCGGAATCTTTTTACGGGTGATCAGCTCCGGGGCATCATGAAGTTCATTGGTGATGCAGAGGAGGGGCAGAGGTGAGCGGGACGGCATTTGACACCTACCGCGAGATCGCATCCGCGCTGACTCCGGCGGCAGTATCTCAGTTTCTCGCCTCCCAAGATTGGGAACTGGAACAGCGTCAGCCGAAAGTTCGCGAAGTCTGGCGCCATCGTTCGGATGGTCCGCTTCTGGCAGCGCCACGGGTCATGATTCCCTTGGCGACGGATTATGCCGACTTCGCACCGCGGTTTATTGATGTACTGGAGTCGCTGGGGCACATTCACGACTGGGATGCGGGTCAACTTCTCGAGCATGTCCTGGCCACGCGCGCCGACTTGTTCTTCGTTCGCCTCGACCAGCGCATGACTGACGGCACGATCCCTTTCAGGCAGGCCGAAAGAACATTGCAGGGGATCCACAAGATGATGAAGGCCTCTGCCACGACAACCGCGGACCCCAATCACTCGCACAAGGGGCGCAGGCCCCTTGCGGTGGGAGAATTCCTGGAGGGGGCCGTAAGGCTCGGCCACACTAAGCGGGGCAGCTTTGTGTTCACCGTGGTGACGCGCTTGGGAGATGCCAACTCCCAGTCGGCGAATGACCCCGATGGGCCGTCTACCACCTTCCCTCGGCGAGTGATGGAGACCCTGGCCAGGGGGCTGGAGACTACGAGACTGTTGGCCCAATCTGGGGGGCACCAATCCCTCGTGGCACCGAACGGTTCAGGGCTCAGTGTGGGCCTGCTTGAGTCGCTTGAGGACTTGTCGGCACCAGAAGATCTCCATTCACTGGATTTGTCCTTTGAGTGGGCGGCCGCAGAACAAAGGCCGGACGTCGGGCTGGCGACGATTGTGTTCGGACAGGACTTGTTTGTCGAATTTCCCCATATTCGGGAGCGACTCATCCGGAGGTATGAGCCTGTCCGCCGAGAAACACTGGTCGGACTCGTAAAGTCCCTGGCGCGAGACGACTTCACGCCCAGAGGCGACGAGGCGGCGATTGTCACCGTCGCGGCAGAGGTGAATGGTAGGGTATTGCGGGCTCAAGTTCCTCTGGCAGGGGAAGACCATGGCTGGGCCATCATGGCGTACAGACGCCAGCTCCCCTTCACCGTTTCCGGGGACTTGTCCTATGAGCGCCGTGCTTGGCGCCTGACCGGCGAGATCGTGGTCGATTCAAGTTTCCTGCGTCACATCTCAGGGTCTTCAGCTCCGGACCCCGGAGATGGCTAGGGATGGCGCGCGCCTTGTGTGAACGCTGCCCGACCGATGCCTTCAACGCATCGCTCCCCGCCGGTCGCTGGTTGCCACACTTCTGGAGATCCGGGTGCGACAGCCAGCGACCAGGGCGATGTGTCGGCGTCCTGAGCGGGCGGATCCTAGTCAGTGAGAGGGAGCATCCCCTCGCCGACGGGCAGTTCTATGTCTCGGGGGGGCAGCGGCACGCGGGCACCGTGCTCAACTGGACGGACCAACCGGTGGGCGCGCATGGACTCAAGGACTTCCTTGCGTTGTGCGCGCGGCCGGCCCCAGCGTTCGAGCCACCATTCGGCGACCTTGGCGTCAGCGTCCGGGAGGTCTGGATCCAGAAGGTACTGCGGTTCTCGGTCGACTCCGAGTGAGTAGTCACGGAGGTTCTCGACCAACGGAACACCGTAGAGGATGCGTTCCCGCCCGTGCCGGAGGAGTTCGTTCGCCGGCCATCCGAGTGCCGCGAGCCCCAACCGCACCTTGCGCAGGCGAGGACTGACGCCTTCGCCGAAGAGACTGTTTACACGGACGAGCGAGTCGCTCAACGATTGCAGCCGGGTAAGCGCGTCGACGGTCACCTCGGAGAAGTGGGAGGTTCCGAACGAGCGGGAACGTCCGAGTTCGTGGAAGCCCATCCGGGTAGCGCTGTCGCCTCCCATGACCTCTGCTGGCCAGAACAGCCGGTTGTACTGACTTGACCCGGTTCCATAGAGGGACGTGGTTCCGACGAAGGAAAGACGGGCTTCGCGCATGATCGGACGGCCTGCCATTGCGGATGCGATCTCACTGGGTCGCGCGTACTTCTTGCGATAGGCCGCGATCACAGTGGGTGAGACGGCCAATGCCCCTACCAGCTTGCCGGCGGCCAGTGCGCTATACGGTGCCACTGCACCGCAGACCGTGAGGTCGGCGATGACCGTGCCAACTCGTTCTCCTCGTGCGCGACGGACCACGCGACGCATCTGCGTACGGGCCTTCGGGTCCGAGAAGGCCTTAGCGAGCCCTTCGGCGGTGGGCGGGGACAGGTAGGAGCCCAGCAAAGTCTCGATTTCCAGCGCATCTGCGAGGGCTGCCGAGCGTTTGCTGCGAAAAAGATCTGATATGGCGCGCTCCACCCACGCATTGCGTCCGATATTGCGGATCTCACGAATGCTGGTTGTCTGGTGATGCCTCTGACGGTGCCGCTCAGCATCATCCCGCAGCCGTGCAACGGCCTCGGGTGCGGGCGTCACCAGGTCAGTGGGTTGGAGGACTCCGTCACGCAGGAGGTCTTCGAGGTAGATCTCAGTTCGCTGAGCCTCAATCCGTTGAGCTAGCCACGAAGCGCCATCGTCCGTGGGCTCCGCGCGCAGGTGCTCAAGGAACTGGTCGGTTTCCCACCCCATCCATCGGTCTCGCTCGGCAATCTGGACGATCGGGCTGGAGATCGCCGCCAGGCCGATCACCGTATGAAATGCGGTGGCCGCGTCCCGGATCAAGATCGGCATTGACCGCCCGGGGACAGTGGCATAGGCATTGGACCACGTGTGCCGGAAGTAGCGCCAGATGTCGTGGAGCTTGAATCCGGTGCGTTCGCACGTAGAGGAATCGACGACCTGAACATAGGGCTTGACGGCGTCCGTGGCTGTAGCCGCACCCTGAAGGGCGTCTGCCAACTCCCGGCCGTCTCTCATCAGGTTGAAAACGGAGACCAGCCGGTCGCCGTGCTCGTGTGTGCGCTCCATCCCCTCGATGAATCGTCGAACGCTACTCCTGCTGAGCTGTTCGTCTCGACGGAGGAGTTCCTGGCGCCGGATCCGAGCCTTCTCCGTCGCGCGATCACCATGCGCTGACGGGGGAGCGAAGATCGCATTGGACCTGTCCACCTTGACCGTCCAGCCCTGGTCCACGAGATCGATGACGCAATGAGCAGCTGCTGCGAGCAGAGGCTGCTCATAGAGCTTGGTGATCTTGGCGGCTAGGATCCAGTGCTCATGGCCACCCACGTCCTTGCCGTCGGCCGCAGCGCTCTCAAGTAGGGCACACAGGCGGGCGAAGCCTCGGCGTTCCTGGTGAGAGGCCTCGGTTGGCAGGCTGAGGGGAAGGAGCGCGGCCTTTTCTTTCATGACTTCTGGAGCATCCGTCCGTAGGTCCTGCTCCAAAGTTGCAGGAGAGTATCGCAGCTCTGGCCATCTCGGCCCAGGAGCGTTGTGGTGCGGGCAAGCGACAAGAGGAAGAGCTCGAGGGCGACGCGCAGTTCTCCTGCCGCCTCGTCGCTCAAGGTCTGCAGCGGGTGGTAGAGCGCAGCAAAAGCAGGGTGATCAACGTTTAGCGTCACGTCGAGCGTGCGCCGCTTCAGGGCCGAGGTGAACATGGTCCCGACTGGGAGTTGCTGTGATCCGATCCGGTAGGACAATGCGCCTGAACCCCTCCCCGTCCTTCGGATCACAGGCAGGTCGAGATCAGCGGCCTCGGCGATCCGGCATGACGTCTCCGTCGCCGCCCGAAACTTGACCTCCTCGAAGGCCTGACGTGTGCGAGAGTTCAACAGCCGGGCAATCGACTCCAACTCCGGCCCGAGTGCTTCTTGGAGCACCTGGGAGGGCCGCACGCCCTGCTTGTTGATGGTGATGCCGAAGTGCTCATCGAGCACAGGGTCGAACTCGATCTCGCAGCGCCACCAGTCGTCGTAGTTCTCCTTTCGCTTCCCGCCCATGAGGTGCCAGCCGCTTGCGATCTCACGACCAGCGCGGAGAATCGAGACGCCAGCGCCCCCTACGATGCCGACACGTCGCTTGGTCACGTTGTCGAGATGGTGCCAGTGATGAACTGGGAGCATGGTGAACCGAACCGTGACGAAGGCCGTTTCGCCCGAAGATGATGCCAGTTCGTAGCGGAGCGGCTCGAAGGGCATACATGCGCTGCGGCCCTCGATATTGGCTGTGAGGAGCAGGGGGTCGACCGGGTCGACTTGCTTCCCGTTAATACTCAGGGTGACATCACCGTTGCTGAGAAACCTTCGATACATGCGGCCCAGGTCGCGGCGCAAGGCACGTTCGAGCCAAGCCAGACGCTTGTACTCGATGCGGTCACAGTTCCGCCAGACTACAAGGCAGCCCGACCCCATGGTGCCACCGCTCCATCGGCGAGCGCGAAGGTTGACCGGAGAACCTCCGACGATCGCATCAACATCCAAGCAAACCTGGTGAGCAGCCTTGCTGCCTTGCCACGAAGCCACCTCGACTCGCCTGGCCTGGCTAAGAGACGCGGCAGGCAGGCCCATGCCGAATCGGCCGAACGACTTCCGCTCGTCGAAGCGGGATGAGCCGCCGAACCGTAGGCACGCCTCGAGCTCCGGGCGAGACATGCCCACCCCGTTGTCCTCGACTCGGACCTCCGGGAATCCGCCGACCGCGGGCCGCACGATTGTGATGGAAATCACCGAAGCCGCCGCTTGTAGTGAGTTGTCGATGACTTCAGCGAGGGCGGTTGAGAGGCTGACGTACCCGGACTCGCGGACTGCGCGGATGAAGTTGCAGGAGACCAGAAGGTCGTCCTTGCGGTGGTTCTGCTGGACCATGGCTCTCCCGATGACGTGCTCGATCCCTACGTCGAGAGTAGCTGCATCGATGCCGCCTTGGAAGCTCAACGTTTGGCTGCTGCGCAGGTCATTCGGGCTGGGCTGAGATCATGGCCGTGATCCGCTTCGTCTTCGCGGGCTCGGTGAGATCCAGGCCCGATCCGTCGTCCATGAGGAGGCGTACGGTGGGGCGGGCGGCCCCGGCCACCAGCCGAAATGGTTCTGCGGCCTCGCGCAGGACAACCCGACCGGTCCGCTGAAGATCGAACGTGATGACGTGGCTGGCCGTGTGGATGTTGATGGTTCGCTCGACGATCCCAACCGCCCTTACAACTTCACCCACAAGTGATTCTGGCGACGGTGAAACGGACTTCAGCGAGTTGATGCCGAGCACCTGCAACGCTGAGATTGTCCGCCCCTTGAGGTGCGCCAAGAGGGGGTTGATCTCCGCTGCGGACTGGATGATAGCCATGGGAACATCATGGCCGAAGCAGGGAGAGGTGGGCGAACCTCCTGTGGCAAACTGTGAATATTCGGGCTTATCGCCTGCGTTCGTAGGGCCCGGCCGGTGATGCGTCTTCTACGGTTCTCACGGCCACGACTCGGTGTCCGTAATGTGCTCAGCGGCGTTCGTGCGGAGGTCCGGGGCCTGGGCTGAGCCGTGCGACTGGTCGGCGTCCGTCCGCCAGGCGGCACGCGTCGTAGGGGGGAACCCCGTGGGAATCCTGGACTGCCCCGCAGTGGTGAATGGGAAACACCGCCGTCACACGTACTGGGCCCGGTGACGGGTCTGGGAAGCGACGGCGATAGGAGCGCTCCCGCCAGGGGATGTACGCAGATCTTCGTCGCGGTGGACGCCGGAAGCCGGTGGTCGCCCTGGTGCCCGTAGTGACGGGCAGCGGGGTTCGACCCTGAGTCACTGAGCAGCCGGAGATCTCGCAGGCGGTGGCGGGGCGGCGCATCAGGGCTCTTCGCTGTACACCATGGACACCGGTCTGCTGGCTGCTCTCGCGCCGGACATGGTGCTGACGCAGGATCTCTGCTAAGTCTGCGCCGTCTCCTATGAGGCGGTGGCCGACACGGTGCAAGTGCTGGCCGGCCCTCGCCCCCGGGATGACCCCGGCAGAAGAGCTCGCCCACCTCATTCGCCGCGAGGAAAATGCCTGACCATTGACAATCTGCTAGAGCTGTGCAGGGGTGAAGTTTCCCCGTGATCTCGGACACTCGTTCTTATGCGGCGATGGTGTGCCGCTGTCGGGTCTCGTGCGGGGTCAGGTAGCCCCAGTTGGGGTGTTTGCGTAGTCGGCGCCGGTTGTAGAAGGTCTCGATGAAGGAGAAGACCTCGGTGCGGGCGGTTGCCCTGTCGGGCCAGGTCCGGGTGCCGATCTCGGCTTTGAGAACCGCCCAGAAGCTCTCGGCTGCGGCGTTGTCGTAACACGAGCCGGTGCGTCCGGTGCTCGCCCTCATGCCCAACCTGGTTACCTCGCTGCGGAATTGAGCCGAGGTGTATTCGCTTCCGCGGTCGCTGTGCGCGATGCAGTCCGGTTCCAGGCGACCGCGTCCGTGGGCCTTGTGCAGGGCGTCGACGACCAGGTCGGCGCGGTGGTGGTCGGCCATCGACCAGCCGACGATCTCGCGGGTGGCCAGGTCCAGCCAGCAGGCGAGGTAGAGCCAGCCCTCCTCGGTCGGCAGGTAGGTGATGTCGCCGACCAGGCGGGTGCCGGGCCGGTCCGCGGTGAAGTCACGGCCGATCAGGTCCGGTGCGGGCCGCGCCTGCTTGTCCGGCCGGGTCAGCGACCGGCGGTGACGGCGGGTGACTCCGGCGATGCCTCGTTCGCGCATCAGCCGCTCGACACGCTTGCGGTTCACGCCATGGCCCAGCCGCCGCAGCTCGGCATGAACGCGCGGGACGCCGTAGGCGCCCCTGGAGGCCAGGTGGACCACCGTGATCTCGTGCACGAGTGCTTCGTCGGCCCGACGGCGCGCGCGCCGGGTGTCCTCGCCGTCGCTCCAGGCGTAGAAGGAGGAGCGAGGAACACCGAGTACGCGGCAGAGCAGGGTGACCGGGTAGGTGGCCTTCTCCGCCGCGATGAACCGGTAGACCTCGCTCACCGGTCGCTCTCCCGCGCGAAGAAGGCCGTGGCTTTTTTCAGGACCTCGATGGTCTTCTGCTGTTCGAGGTTCTGCCGGCGAAGGCGACGCAATTCCTCGTGCTCGGCGCTGGTCAGTTCGCCCGGGCCGCCCTCGCCGCGGTCGATCTTGTCCTGCTTGACCCAGCTCCGCAGCCCCTCGGGGCTCACTCCCAGGCCTCGGGCCACCTCGGTGACCGTTTTGCTGGAGGATCGGGCCAGCGCGACGGCATCACGCTTGAACTCCTCCGAGTACCGCTTGCCCTGCTTGTTGCTCACCTGGCTCTACTTCCTCTGGGACCACGTCCCAGTCTCCAGGTGTCCAGGTCAACGGGGAAGCTTCACCGCCGCCGTTGTCCCCGCCCTCACAGCACCCAAGCAGGTCGGCGCAAGCGATGTCGCTCGCTTGCAAGCGAAGCTCACCACGATCATCGATCAAGATCACAAGTACGGCGGCCTCATCAGTATTGAGACCCTCGCCTCCGCCCTGGCCGGAGAATCCTTGTCGCTTTTGCAACGAGGCGCTACCAGCCAGAGAGTCCGCAACAGCCTCTACGCCTCCGCGGCGAGCTTTACCTCCAGCGCCTTGTGGGCCGCGATCGACGGTCGCCGGTTCAACGAAGCTCAGCGCTATCTTGATCGCGCGTCCACTTTGGCAGCGATGTCCGGCGACCCGACAATCCAGTTCCGGATCTGGTCCCATGCAGGGAGTCTTTACCGCCACCTCGGACGCCCCATAGACGCTCTGGCCGCGAATGACGTGGCTCGCAACTTGTCGGTAGCCCGCCGAGACCCTTTATTTGCCTCGTTGGGTCACGCAAGACACGCCGCGATTCTCGGACTCACACGAGATGCGGTGGCCGTGGAACGCGCCATCGGCCAAGCACGAGCCGCCTACAGCCGGGCCGACCTGGACGATGAGCGGCCGGCCTGGATCAGGGCGTTCTTCGACCAGGCCGAGATTGAAAGCCTTGCCCTCACCGCTCATCTGGCGCTGGGCAACTACGAACGCGCCGAGGCCCACGCTCACCGCGGCATGGCGCAACTTCGCCCTCAGATGCTGCGAAGTCGGGCTATCGCCACCGCTCGCCTCGCTCACGCCCAACTCGGCCAGGGCGACCTTGAGCACGCGGTTTCCACGGCCATCAGTACGAAGAGTTCACATCCGCGAGTTACCCGAATGTTGGAAGAGTTCGGTAGCAAGCTGCGCGCTATGGCCCCCCACAGCGAAGCAGAGAAGATGTGGGATGAATACACCAACTCTGGAGGGGATTCCTTGTGACCTCAGTAGATATCGACCTCCGTCACTTCCGTGAGATCGAGCCTGTCTGGGACACCTTGATCCAGGTCTACGCAGAGGTACGAACCGATCGCCTTCACGATCCGCACTACTCGGTCGAACGATACGGAGAACGTCTGGCCCGGCACGCGTCCGAGCCGGGTTGGGAAGCCGTCGTCGGCTACGACGGGGAAGACGCCGTTGGATACGCGTACGCCAACACCATCAATCAGGGTGACCGCTACTGGAAGCGAGTCACCAGCCCAGTTCCGGACTCGCTCACGGAAATCCCCACGGTGGCCCTCAAGGAGATCATGGTTCGCGTGCCGTGGCGCAAGACGGGAGCCTCCCGCAGGATTCACGATGACCTCTTGGCTCAGCGCTCCGAGACCCAGGTGACCCTCATGGTCAATCCCTTGGCGGGCGAAGGAAAAGTCCACGCCCTCTACGAAGCGTGGGGCTATGCCGACATCGGAACAAGCCAGCCTTCGCCGGATTCACCGGTTCTGATGGCCATGGTGTCTACAATTACCAGATAGCAGTGGGCAGTTCTGGACTCGCACTCGTTCTTCGGCCGACCGAACAGCGACCAGGTTGACGACCCACCTGACCGTGGCCCGCCCCTACAGCAGCCACCTGCCAGGGTCTTTGAGAAGTGCTGAGGTGGGTGGTTCGCCTGCTGAGTACCGGATGTGACGGCTTGTCGGCTTCTGTCGATGCTGGCCCTGGATGCAGAACAGGCATGGCCGTTGGTGATCATGTGGGTGTCTAGTCCGTATGAGCACCGAGCGAGTCCATGCCTGCGTACCCATCTTCCCGCATGCCGTCATGCTTCCGGCAACTGGGGGACGCCTCTGGCCCAGCCCTGCCGGAGGCGGCCGCTGACCTGCGGAGTTATCTGGCCGCGGTGCCTGACCCGCGGGCCCGTCGCGGCATCCGCCATCCATGGACGGCTCTGCTCACCGCTTCGGCCGCCGCCGTTCTGGCCGGCGCCGCCTCGATCACGGCGATCGGTGAGTGGGTCGCGGACGCGCCGCAGCGCGTCCTGGCCCTGCTCGGGTTCCGCCCCGACCCGCTGACCGGCCTGATCCGCCCGCCCCATGCCACGACCATCCGCCTCGTGCTGGCCGCCGCGGACGGCGACGCCCTCGACCGCGCCATCGGTGACTTCCTCCAGGAACGCAAGTCCCCGGCCCCGGCCCCGGAACGGAAGGTCATCGCTGTCGACGGCAAGACACTCCGCGGTTCCCGCACCGCCGACCGGACGGCCACGGCCCTGATCGCCGCGATGACCCACAGCGGCGAGGTCCTCGCGCAACGACAGATCGACGGGAAGAGCAACGAGATCCCGGCCTTCGCCCCGCTCCTGGACGGCATCGACCTGACCGGTGCCGTCATCACGGCGGACGCCCTGCACACCCAGCACGACCACGCCACCTACCTGCACGAACGCGGGGCTCACTACCTGGCCGTCGTCAAGCGGAACCACCCCGGACTGCACGAGCGGGTCCGCGGCCTTCCCCGGCGCGACATCCGCCTGGACCACATCGAGCACACCCGGGCCCATCACCGCGACGAGATCCGCCGATTGAAGACCGCCGCGTTCGCCCACATCGACTACCCGCACGCACGCCAGGCCCTCCAAGTTGTCCGCTGGAGACGGGACCTGGGCACGGGCAAGCTGACGATCGAGCGGATCCACCTGGTCACGAGCCTGCCGCCCGGCGCGGCCGACGGCAGCGAACTCGCGGCCCGGATCCGCGGCCACTGGCGCATCGAGAACCAGCTGCACCACGTCCGCGACCGCACCTTCCACGAGGACGCCTCACACATCCGCACCCGCCAGCTACCCCGCGTCATGGCCGGCCTGCGCAACCTCGCCATCGGCGTCCACCGCCAGGACGGCCACACCAACATCGCAGCCGCCCTTCGCCACACCGCCCGAAACCACCTGCGCCCCCTCACCACCCTCGGCCTGGCATAACGAACCCGGGCACAAGATCACTTTTCAAAGACCCTGAGCCACCTGCCCCTCTCTTGCTCGATCGAGTGGCGGAGGCTGCCACGGCTGGCCCGGTCTGCTGCCCGCTGCAACATGGTTCCGGACCGGGCCCCGGTCAGCCACCCACTCGTTCCATCTCGACGAGGGACTGCAGCCACTGCTGCGGGGGCAAGCTCAGCGCGTGTGTTCTCCGCTGCCTCTGCGAACCACCTCAGCCGCCTCCCGTGGTCGCGCTCGCGCCGACCACCGTCTGTGCCAGCACGGTCATGGCCGACGCCCTGTGGCTCGCTGAGCCCGTCATCAGGGGCGCCGGCGCAACAACGCTCGCGGAACTCGAAGCACTCGGAACGGGCTGTCCTCACTGCGGTAGGCCGCGGCGACCAGCTCGACAACGCCGACACCTACGCCCGCCGTCACCCCGGACAGTGCGTCGTGATCCCCGACGACGAAGAACTGCGGAGCGGAGCGTCACATGCCAAGGGGCACATGTAGCTGGCCACCGGCCCCGGGGATCCTTCGCCACCGGCATGCAGTCCACCGCGCGGCCGACCTCATCACCCGGGAGACAGTGACGGCGGCCCGGCCACGGCAGGCACAGAACGCCCAGTAGGACTCAGTCGTCTGGTGCCGTACCTCGACAAGATCTGCTCCTCGGACTCCCCACGGTGATACAGGTGGAAGTGCAGGTGCCGGGATTCCTGAGAGCCCGACGTTCGCCGTGACGGGAAACCGCCCCGTGCTCCGCCTCCACCTACGCGGCAACCTGCCGGACCAATGCCACTACCTTGGCCAGCAGTCCCTCGCCCCCATCTCCGAGATCGACCAGGAGCGGGCGACAGAGACAGACCCGCACTTCAAGCACAGAGGCCGTGCTGCCTACCCTCACCTTCAACCTGGCCGGCACTCAACGGCTGACGTTCCAGCCCGAGCAGCCGCAGGAGGTCCCTCTCTGTCAGCCTTGGGTGAGACATCCTGCTTCGGTGGGTTAGCCTGAGAGGGCACGACAGGAGAATCGCCCCTTATGACCAGTACCGAACCCGTCGGGTCCGACCCGGCTCCGAGGCCGAAGCGCCGCACTTTCACCTCGGAGTACAAGCTGCGGATCGTTGCCGAGTACGACGCGGCGCCCAGGAACGAGAAGGGCGCGGTGCTGCGCAGGGAACGGCTCTACCACTCGCATGTCAAGGAGTGGCGGGCCGCCCGGGACGCCGGGGCCCTGGAGAGCCTGGTCGACCGCCGGACCGGTCCGGCCCGCGCGAGGAAGTCCGCCGCGGAGGTGGAGAACGAGAAGCTGCGGCAGCAGGTGGCACGGCTGAGCAAGGACCTGGCCCGGAACAAGGCCGCACTCGAGGTGATGGGAAAAGCTTCCGCGCTCTTGGAAATGATCTCCGAGAGCGCGGACTGAAACCTGCCGTCGGCCCTGTCGTGGACACCGCGTTCATTGGCGTCGAAGCCGAGCTGGGCATCACGGCCGCGTGCCGGCTGACCGGCCGCTCCAGAGCCACCCACTACCGCGGCCTCAAGCCCCTGACCGTCCGCGCACCCCGCGCCCACGTGCAGGCGCAGCCGTCGGCCCTGACGGCCGAAGAGCGCTCTGCGGTGCTGGAGTTGATGAACAGCGGCGAGTACGCCGAGCTGGCGCCCGCACAGATCTGGGCCCGGGAACTGGACGAGGGCCGCTACCACTGCTCGATCTCGACGATGTACCGGATCCTGCGCGAACACGGCCAGGCCGGAGAACGCCGCCGTCAGGCCACCCATCCGGCCAGGGCGGTGCCCGAACCGGTCGCCACCGCCCCCTCGCAGGTCTTCACCTGGGACATCACCAAGGTGGCAGGTCCGGACAAGGGCATCTGGTACCACGCCTACGTCGTCATCGACATCTTCAGCCGCTACATCGTCGGCCACACCGTCGAACGAGCCGAATCCGCCGCACGCGCCGAGGAGCTGATCCGCGACACCATCGCCCGCAACGGCATCGTCCCCGAGACCGTCCACGCCGACCGCGGCACCTCCATGACCTCCAAGAAGGTCTCCCAGCTCCTGATCGACCCCGGCGTCACCCGAAGCCATTCCCGGCCGCGCATCTCCAACGACAACCCCTACAGCGAGGCCCAGTTCAAGACCGCCAAGTACACGGCCGGCTACCCCAACCGGTTCGACTCCCTAGCCCACGCCCGTGAATGGTTCGACGCCTTCACCTCGTACTACAACCATCAGCACCGGCACTCGGGCATCGGCTGGCACACCCCCGCTTCCGTCCACTTCGGCACCGCCGACGAGGTCCGCGACCAAAGAGCCGTCACCCTCGCCACGGCCTACGGCCGCCACCCCGAACGCTTCGGCCGCCGCCCCAGACCACCCGAGATACCCCAGCAAGCGTGGATCAACGACCCCGCCAAACGCACGGACCCCACACCACAGATCCCATAGCGCCACAACCGTCTCACTGGACTTGAAATCTTCCGGGAGGATCTGTGAGCTATTGAAGGTCTCCCGAGCTGCCTACTGTGCCCGCCGCGTCGCGACCCCTGGTCCCCGCGCGGTCCGCGACGCGGAGCTGACCACGCAGATCACCGCCGTCCACACCAGGTCGCGGGGAACCTACGGTGCCCCGCGCGTCCATGCCGCTCTCCAGCATGAGGGCGCCGCGTGCGGGCGTCGCCGTGTCGCCCGACTGATGCGGGCCGTGGGGCTGGCAGGCGTGCACCGCCGCCGACGGCACCTGGCCACCGTTCCCGATCCCCGTCCCGACCTCATTGGTCGGGGCTTCCAGCCCGACCCCACCGGGCTGGACGCCCGCTGGTGCGGCGATATCACCTACATCCCGACCGACGAGGGCTGGCTCTACCTGGCCACCGTCATCGACATTGCCTCACGCCGCGTCGTCGGCTGGTCGATGGCCGACCACATGCGCACCGACCTGGTCGCCGAAGCCCTGACCGCCGCCTGCCGGCAGCGCCGCCCGAAGCGGCCGGTGATCTTCCAGTCCGACCGCGGCAGCGAGGGCGGATTCAACTGGTGGTCGCAACACCTCGTGTTCGTGGAGGTGTTGGATGGTGCGTCGTCAGCAGGCAGCGGACCGGGCGCTGCGTCCGAAGCTGAGGTCTCCGGGGCATCCGAAGTATCAGCGTCATGTCGAGGGGGCGTTTTGGACGGAGATCGCCAAGGGTCTTCTGCCTGAGGAGGCCGCCGCCGTCGTTGGCGTGGCGCCGGCGGTCGCAACGCGCTGGTACCGACAGTGTGGCGGCATGCGACCGTTCGATCCGAAGCCGCCCTCGGGCAGATACCTGTCGTTTTGCGAGCGGGAGGAGATCGCGTTGCTCAGGGCGCGGGGCAAGGGAGTACGCGAGATCGCCCGGGACGTCGGTCGTGATCCAGGCACGATCTCCCGTGAGCTGCGACGCAATGCCGCCACAAGAAGCGGGAAGCTCGACTACCGGGCGTCGGTGGCACAGTGGAAAGCAGATATGGCGGCCCGGCGTCCGAAGACAGCAAAACTGGTCGCCGATCCGCGGTTGCACGCCTATGTCCAGGAGAGGCTGTCCGGCCAGATCACCACCTCTGGCGGCATGCCGATCGCGGGACCGGTGACGGGCTCGTGGACGGGGCGGAACAAGCCACATCGCCAGGATCGTGCTTGGGTTCGGGCATGGAGCCCAGAGCAGATCGCGAACCGGATCAGGCTTGATTTCCCGGATGATAAATCCATGCGCATCAGTCACGAGGCGATCTACCAGGCCCTCTACATCCAGGGCCGCGGGGCGCTGAAACGCGAACTCATCCTATGCCTTCGGACCGGCCGCGCTCTGCGTGCGCCGCGGGCGCGGTCACGGCGGAAGACCTGGGCGCACGTCACACCAGAAGCGTTGATCAGCGAGAGACCCGCCGAGGCCGAGGACCGTGCTGTCTCCGGCCACTGGGAAGGGGATTTGATCATCGGGCTGGAGCGTTCCGCGATCGGCACCGTTGTCGAGCGGTCGACCCGGTTCACCATGCTGGTTCACCAGGGCGGTGTCGTTCAGTCGCTTGGTCCGGTTTGATCACGTGATGCCGAGGGTGGCGAGCGGGCGGGTGGCGTCGCGTGCGTGGTGGCGGAGACTGGCGGCGATGCCGGTGTGTCCGGCGAGGCGGAGGGCTCCGATGGCGAGGTTGCGGAGGCTGGCCATGGCTCGTGGGGCTGTGCCGGTGCGGACGCGGGAGGCGTCCTCGGCGTAGGTGGTGTCGCGTATGTGGTGGAGTTGGTTCTCGATGCCCCAGTGTCCGCGGACGTGGTGCGCGATTTCGTCGGCCTGTGCTTGCTCGGCGGCCAGGTCGGTGACCGCGTAGACGCGTTCGAGAGTGACCTTGCCAGTGGCGACGATGCGGCGGCGGCGCACGATCTGGACGGCCTGCGCGGCGTGCGGGAAGTCCAGGTCGGCGACGGTGGCGGTCTTGACCCGGCGGATCTCGTTGCGGCCGTGCGCGGTGGCGCGGGTCTTGTCCAGCAACGGCACGTCTCGCCAGGGCAGGTGCTTGAGGCGTTTGTGCAGCAACGGCTGGTTCCCCTTGATCACGGCGATGTAGTGGGCTTTCTTGTCCTCGACGAGGAAGCGGGCGTGCGCGGTCTGGGAGTGCAGGGCGTCGAAGGTGACCACGGTGTCGGTCAGGTCGAGCTCTGCGAGCAGGGGCCGGAAGACGGTGATTTCGTTGGTCTTGCCGTCCACCTCGCGCTGGGCGGTGACCAGGCCGGTGCCGGTCATCGCGGCAAGGAGGTGGACTTGGCTGCCGTCCGCGCGGCGGGCGCCCCGCACCGTCTTTCCGTCCACGGCCAGGGAACGCCGGGACTGCTTGAACAGGTCCTGGTCCCTCGGTGTGCGGCCGGGGTCCCGAGCGGCGAGCCAGGTGCCGATCGCGTTGTCGAGTGCGTTGCCGTCGATGCGTTGCAGGATTCGGCGCACGGTGGCCTCGGCCGGAGCGGTCGGGCCGCTGGGTTCCCGGTTCGGGCCGCCGAGGGCGGCAAGCACGGTGGCCGGGGCGTCTGCGGCCCACTCCGCGATCGCGGTCAGGGATCTCGCGCCGGCCAGCACCGCGCAGGCGGTCAGCGCGAGGACGAAGGCGAGGGGATGGCGGCGGCCCTTGGCCCGGCGCGGATCGGGTACCACGGCGAGACAGTCCAGCAGTTCCGGATGTTCCTCGGGCGCGGGAGGCCGGGCGGTAGTGAGCTGGCCCAGACTGGCAGGGATGGGCGATGATGAGCGGCCAGGCACGGTCTTCCGTTGCGGTGATCAGGGACTCGACACCTCATGATCACCCGGAGGCCGTGCCTGCCTCCGTTCCGGCCCGGTCTACGGATATGGCGGCCAGCCCAGCCACATGAATCGCCATCAAGCCGGTCAGACCGTCTGAACGACGCCGCCCTGCCGACAGCCCAGGTCGGCGAATCTCCACAGCCGCCTCCAGTACGAGATCCCGGACACGGTTCCCAGGCGCGGGCTCCCGGGGTCCGATTTAAGGACCAGGAACGTGATCCTGGTCGCGGGGACCGCACCCGCGTTGGAGCCGTGCGGGGTCGACGACTACAAGTTCGACGAATATCCCAGCCAATCAGGCAGCCAGGCCGTGACGCTCGCTTCTGCCGTCGGCCTGACTTTCCTTCGCCCGACGCTCCAGCCCGAGCAGCCGCAGGAGGTCCGCCGTCACGACCCGGTAGGCGTTCCCGAGCTTGAGCACCTTGACCGGGTACTCCCCTTGCTTGGCGAGCCCATACCCGGTGGAGCGTCCGATCCGCAGCGCACGGTTCGCGGTGTCGAGGTCGATGACCGCCGGCAGGTCGAGAAGTTCTTCACCCGTCAGTCCCCGCACCCCATGGGACGAGTTGAGTGCTTTCACGATGACCTCCTGGTGCTTGCTGGTGCCCTGTGCGCGGGGAAGGTGTATCACAGAGTTGCAGATGCACTTTTCTTGATCGTAGAGTGCGGTCATGACATCAGATCAATGGCCAGCAGTGTTCACCGCACGCGTGGTCCAGGCGATGCGCGAGGCACGGCAAGCCGCCGGCCTCACCATGAGCGGCCTGGCCCAGGGCTGCGCCGACCGCGGGCACCCCGAGATCACCGAGCAGACCGTCAAGAACCTGGAGACCGGACGCCGGGCCGGCATGACGATCGCCGACTTCGTCGTCCTGGCCGACGTCCTCGGCGTCCCGCCGGTCACCCTCCTCTTCCCCATCGGCACCAACGCCACCGTCGAAGTCCTGCCGGGCCGTGAGATCTCCACCTGGGAGGCCCTCGCCTGGTTCACCGGCGAAACCCCCACCGACCAGTCGGCACCCCAGGGCATTGCCCGCGACCTGCTCGACCTCTTCCGCAGCCACGGCGATCTCGTCGCCGCCGCCACCGCCTCCAACGCCCTGGCCAAGGAGCGTCGGCGCGAGGCCAGCACCACCCTGGACCGCGCCCGCAGAGCCGCCCTCCTGGAACGCGCAGCCGGTTACGAGGAGCACGCCTTCGAAGACTGCGCCGACCTGCGCGCCTTCCGCACCCGGATGCGCGAGCGCGACCTCGTACCCCCGCCCCTCCCCGCCGACCTCGCGTTCGTCGACCAGCCCGACATCCCGACCCACCCGGAGGACGGCCCCAAGTGAGCGGAACGACCACACGGCGGTGCTCATGCCGCGACCCCGAGACCGGGAAGAACTACGGCAAGGCATGCCCGAAGTTGTCCAGCAAGCGGCACGGCACCTACGCCGTGCGCCACGAACTGCCCGCCCGCCAGGACGGCACCCGGCGCGAATACCGCCGCTCGGGCTTCACCACCGCCACCAAGGCCACCGAAGAACTGGACAAGGTCCGGGCTCTGCTGGCCATACCCGACGAGGACGACCCCGCCGGGCAGTTGCTCATCAGCGACCTGCTGGAATCCTGTGCCCGCGGCAAGGAGCCGCTGCCCGACTACGACGAGACCCGGCGCCGGTTCGCCACCGGCCAGGCCCTCAACGCGAAGACCACCGTCGCCGAATGGCTCGACCTGTGGCTCGCGGGCCGCAAGCGGCTGCGGCCGACCGGACTCAAGCGCTACGAGCTGGACGTGCGCGTCCACCTCAAGCCGCACCTGGGCCACCTGCGGCTGGACAAGCTCCGGGTGCACCACCTGGACACGATGTTCGACGCCATCAACGAGGCCAACATCGAAATCGGCGAGCAGAACACGCAGCGGCGGGCCGCTATCACGCAGTTCCGGGCGACCTCACGCAAGGGTGCGGACGGCCGCGCTCAGCGTGCCGCACTCCAGGAGACGATCGACGCCATGCCACCCTTCCGCCGGGTCACCGGGGCGAGCACCCAGCAGCACATCAAGGCCACCCTGCGCGCCGCGCTGAACGTGGCCATCGCCCAGCAGGCCATGCCGAACTTCAACCCCGCCGAGCATGTCGAAGTGGAGCCCGGTGCCAAGCCGAAGGCGCTGGTGTGGACCGACGAGCGCCTTGCCCACTGGCAGGCCACCAGCGAGAAGCCCTCCCCGGTCATGGTGTGGACCCCGGAACAGACCGGGCGCTTCCTCGACTTCATCGCCGACGACCGCCTTTACGGCCTGTGGCACCTCATCGCCTTCCGGGGCCTTCGGCGCGGTGAAGCCTGCGGGCTGCGGTGGATGGACCTCAACTGGGCCGGCTCCTCGCTCGCCGTGGCCACCCAACTCGTCCAGGACGGCTGGGAGATCATCGAAGGCGCACCCAAGACGAACTCCGGAGTGCGCACCATCGCGCTCGACACCGAGTCCATCACCTACCTGCGCGACCACAAGAAGCGGCAGGCCGCCGAGCGTGCCCAGTGGGGGACCTCCTGGAAGCTGACCGGGCGCATCTACACCCAGGAGGACGGCTCCTGGCTCCACCCCGGCAAGGTCTCCGACCTCTTCGAGCGCCTGGTCGCCACCGCCGGACTGCCCCCGGTCCGCCTCCACGACCTGCGCCACGGCGCCGCGACCCTCATGCTCGCCGCCGGCATCGACATCAAGGTCGTCTCCGACACCCTCGGCCACTCCGACACCCGCATCACCCGCGACATCTACCAAGCCGTCCTCGACGACCTCGCCCGCGCCGCCGCCGAAGCCGTCATCAGGCTGGTGCCCCGCAACCGCACCAAGGGCGGTACGAGCCGCCCGATGGAGCCCGTCCGACGGATGCCGGGGATGACCCGGCCCCGGCAGAACGAGCAACAGGCTGACGACCACGGCGCATGAGCGCCACAGACGCCAAAGGCCCCGGCCAGCACCTCGCTGACCGGGGCCTCACGCATGGTTCGCCACCGTTTCCCGCACCACCACGCACACACGAAGAGGCCCTGGGAAATGGAGCGTTGTCGCCCTCCTGGAGGAGATGAAAGCACCCCCCGCACAGTTCGGGTGCCCTAAAGTCGTCCCAGCGGCTGACGGCCCACAGGCAACGCTTTCATGCATCGGCACCAGCGGCGCGGCAACAACGCCGCGCTCCGGCGATCAGCCGGAAACCCGATGCAGGAAGGAAACTCGTGCCCCAAGGCCGGCACCGCAACACGAGAAAAGGGGAAACCCGACTACGAGTCGTCTTAACCTTCGCCAGTGCAGTAGCCGCCCGCGTCCTCGCCGACGCGGTCAGCTCGCACCTCGGCAACCGTTGAGACGTGTAGTCGGATCTCCTGTCCACAACAGTGACCGCACGCGGTCATAGGCGCGCTAGAACCGCGCCACACGTGGGGGTCGCGCAAGGCAGCGTGGCTCCCACGTGCTGTGTCGGCGGCTGCCGTCTATGCACCCGTGCCCTAAGTACACGGATTCATAGAGTTAGGCAACGCCATCGTCAGTACTGTACTGCCCCGCGACCTCCGATCACCTATTAATTTACACACGGAGTCGTGTGTCGATCATCGACCAGATCGGGGCCGCGCACCTCGCGGTCGCCGCACGCGGCTCAACCCCTGGACCAATGGCGGGCAAGTGAAGCGTCGGTGCGCAGGGTCGCGGGCATGCCTGCGTCCACTTCCTCCTGGCCGTGCTGTTCGCCGCAGGGGCAGATGCTCCAGCCGTCCCGTTCGACGCGTACGGCTACCGTCTCGGTGATACCAGCGAGTTCAGTAAGCACGCCGACCGGCAGGTCTGCCCCGTCGGCAGAGACGGAGGACAGCGCTGCTTCGATCTCGGTGGCCAGGTCCAGTGCCTGATCGGCGATGCGCCCGTTGCCGTTCAAACGTGCGTACTTGGCAGCCTGGGCGGCGGCCATCACCAGGCGGCCTGCCACAGGTACGGGCACCGCGACGGTTCGGGCGTCGACTCGGACGGGCCGCACAGAATGTACGTCCTCCGCGCCCTCACGGTTGGGGTCCGAGGCAACGATGATGGCGTCGGCGACGGTCTCAGGCACGACCATATGGATGGCCTCTTCCGGGTCCAGGTTCATGCGCTCGGCGACAGAGCGGACCATCAGCGCCACCACGTCGCGCACCGCCACCGGCTCGACCTCGACGCCGCGCGTCAAGAGCACCGCGCTCGTCTGGGCGACGATCGCCTTGAAGTCCACACTCTGCTGGATGTCCGGCACCACTTCAGCCTACGGCCTCGCTCTTGTCGGGATGCGACAACCCCGACAGCACACCGCAAGACCCCGCGCGCCAGCCACCCGGACACCCGCTCCGACCGCCGGAGGCCCCAGAACGCCGAGAGATATCGACGGGCCACCACAGATCAAGGACCGGCAACGAGCCTCTGCGGCGCGCACCACGCACTCCCCGGGAACGGCCCGTTGTCCTCCGACTGTCCCGATGCGCTCCCCTCGTGCTCCCCTGACCTCCGGAGGCCCCCACCGCCCAGAGCGGCCGGCCTCGCGAAGGCCCGAGGAAAAGGAAAAACCCCAGGTCACGGCGAGTGAGTCCTGGGGTTCTCCGGAGCCGCCTTCGGGATTCGAACCCGAGACCTACGCATTACGAGTGCGTTGCTCTGGCCAACTGAGCTAAGGCGGCTTGCTGCTGTGCGGCCAAGCCTGGCAGCCGCAGCGGGGGAAAGTCTACAGGGTTCCCGGGGGTGGTCGGCACACCCCCGGGGACGCGTTCAGGCGCTGCTCAGGCGCACTTCTCGTGGTCCGGCGGGACCTTGCCCTCCAGCAGGTACGCGTTGACCGCCGAGTCGATGCAGTCCGAGCCCCGGCCGTACGCCGTGTGGCCGTCGCCGTCGTACGTCAGCAGGTGGCCCGAGGAAAGCTGCGAGGCGAGCGAGACGGCCCAGGCGTACGGCGTCGCCGGGTCGCGGATCGTGCCGACCACGAGGATCGGCGCCGCGCCCTGGGCGGTGATCCGCTCGGCGTGCCCGGTGGCGTGCAGCGGCCAGTAGCCGCAGATCAGCGAGGACCAGGCCAGCGTCGTACCGAAGTGCGGGGACGCCTTGCGGAAGGCGGTCAGTACGTGTTCGACGCCGGCCGGCGAGGTGACCGCCGGGGGGAGGTCGAGGCAGTTCACCGCGGCGTTGGCGTACATCAGATTGCTGTACTTACCGGAGGCGTCCCGCTCGTAGTAGCTGTCGGACAGCCGCAGGAGAGGGGCACCGTCTCCCTTGTTCGCGCTGGTCAGCGCCTGGCGGAGGGTGGGCCACGCGGACTCGTCGTACATCGCGGCGATCACACCGGTCGTACCGAGCGACTCGGTGAGGGGACGCGAGCTGCCGGTCTTGAGCGGGTGCGCGTCCAGGGCGCGGAAGAAGGCGTCGAGGCGCTTGCCCGCGTTGTCCACGGACGACGTGCCGAGCGGGCAGCCGGACCGCTTGACGCAGTCCTTCGCGAAGGCGTCGAACGCCACCTCGAAGCCACCGGCCTGGGCGCGGCTGGACTCCAGCGCGTCCACCGACGGGTCCATCGCGCCGTCGAGCACGAGCCGCCCGACGCGCTGCGGGAAGAGCCCGGCGTAGGTGGCGCCGAGGAACGTACCGTACGACTTTCCGACGTACGTCAGCTTCTCGTCGCCGAGCAGGGCGCGCAGGACGTCCATGTCGCGGGCCGAGTCGACCGTGGAGACATGGCCGAGGAGCGCGGCGGACCGCTTGTCGCAGCCGGCCGCGAAGTCCCGGTCGGCCTTGGTCAGCGCGGTGATCTCCCCGGGGTTGTCGGGGGTGGTGTCGACGGCCGTGAACGCGTCCATCTGCTTGTCGCCGAGGCAGTCCACCGGCTCGCTGCGGGCGACTCCGCGCGGGTCGACGGCGACCATGTCGTACCGGCTGGTGACAGGCGCGGGGTAGCCGAGGGCCGCGTACTGGAGGTAGTCGATCGCCGAGCCGCCGGGGCCGCCGGGGTTGACCAGCAGCGAGCCGAGGCGTTTGCCGGGGCCGGCGGCCTTCTTGCGGGCCACCACGAGCTTGAGGTCGTCCGCGGCGACGGGGTGCGCGTAGTCGAGCGGGACCTTCATCGTCGTGCAGTCGAAGCCGGTGGCACCGCAGTCGCGCCAGCTCAGCTTCTGGTCGTAGTACGACGCGAGGTCGGACGGCGTACGGGAGGGCAGCGGCTGGAGCGAGGCCGTGGCGGTGTCCGCGACGGCGCTGGTGGGGACCGGGGAGGACGCCGCGGCCTTGTGACCGCCCCCTCCGGAGGTGCATGCGGACAGCAGCAGTCCGGCCACCGCGCACACGGTGGCCGGGATGCGGAGCAGGCGCTTGGAATGCATCGGCGGCTCGGGTCCTCCCGTCGGGTGACTGCGAGCGTATCGGCCGGGGACGGCCGGTGATCGACAATACTGTCGCCTTTTGAGTGATTTACGAGACTACGGTCGGATTTTCGCGTGAGCGGGCGTGGACGTGGCGGCCGCCGGGGTCGGGGAGGCGGCTGGGGAGGCGGCCGGGTGCGTGGGCGGGTGCGTGGCCGTACGGTGCGTCGGTGACGGCTCAATGGACGGCTTCGGGGTCGGCCGCAGAGTGGGTCGCGAAGTCGGCCGCGGACTCGGGCGCGAAGTCGGCCGCGGACTCGGGCGCGGACTCGATCGCGAAGTCCGCTCCGAGGCCGACGGCTTCACGGCCGGCGCGGCCCCCGAAGCCGGCGCCGTAACCCGCCCAGGAGCCGCGGCATGCGCCGCCCCCGCAGCCGTCGCCGCCCCCGCAGCAACCGAAGCCGAAGGCGCGCCCGCCCCCACCCCGACCCCCGACCCTGCCCTCGACCCCGCCCCCGCCGGCCCGTCCAGCTTCTCCGTCAGATACCCCGCGACCAGCGCGAACAGCTGCCGCCGCCCCTCGACGCCGTCGACGATCCGCACCTCGTCCCCGTGCGGGTGCAGCGCCTCCCGCAGCCGCCGGGCAGAGGCCCGCGGCCCGCTCTCACCGGCGGTCGCCGCGAGAAGCAGCGAGGGACGCGGGCCGGCGGTGGCCGCGAACGGCGGATACGTACCGGAGATCCCGGCCCCGGCCACGAAGCGCGACGGATTGGCCAACGCCTCCCGTACGGCGCACGGCGCCTGCGGGCCGAGGCCGATCACCGCGCGGGCGGTACGCGCGGTCAGGGCGCGGAACAGCCGGGCCGTCTCGGCCAGTACGGCCGACGGGTCGCGACCGCACTCCGGCGGCATGACCACGAGGAACGGGTCGGCCCGACCGCGTTGGGCCTGGAGGGCGAAGCCGCTGTAGAGGTCCCGGGCGCCCCCGGCCACATGCGCGACGACCACCGGATAGGCGACGCCCGCGGCGTGCGCGGAGTCGTAGTGCGGGGGCAGCCAGACCTGGGTGCCGTCCAGCAGGACCTCCAGGGTGCCGCCCGAGGGGTGGCCGAGGGTACGCATCTCGGGCGGCGGCGGGGCCGGTTCGGGCGTACGCGGCGGCGGGGGCGGCGGCGCGGGTTCGGCCGACCGGACGGCGGCGACCGTACGCGGCGCGGGGGCGGAGTGCAGCAGCGGTACGGCCAGCCCGACGGCGACCAGCGCGGCCGCCCCGGAACCGCAGAACCGCAGGATGGTGCCGAGCCGGTCCTCGGTGAGTTCGTACGGGCGCCCGGACCGCTGGAGGTGCCAGTGCCGCAGAGCCCGCAGCGTGAGAAGGACGGCGGCGCCGGCGGCCAGGAGCAGCAATACGGTCAGTACGGCGTCGGCCACGGCGGCAACCCCTCGGGACGGCTGCGGCCCCGCGGGGACAGGGACGGACGGCGGGGGCGCTTGCCTGCACCTTGCAACGGGACCCGCGCGGCGGCCGGGAGCCGTTACCGTCGCGGGCCCGTGATCACCCGAAGGCACCAGCGGCGGCGCCCGACCGTACGGTCCGCCCAGCCGCCCACGTCAACAGAACCGCGTCAACAGAACCGCGTCACCCGGCGGCCCGCGTCACCCGGCCGTACGACTCACCCCGCCCGCAGCGCGAGCGCCATGGCCTCGACGGCGAGCAGAGGGGCGACGTTGCGGTCCAGGGCGTCGCGGCAGGCGAGCACCGCCTCGATGCGGCGCAGACTCTGCTCGGGCCGGGAGGAACGCGCGATCTGCTCGATACCCTCCAGGGCCTCGGTGTTGGCGACGCGGTCCGCGGAGGCGCCGAACTGCACCGAGAGCACATCGCGGTAGAAGGCGGCGAGGTCGGTCAGCGCGAGGTCGAGGGTGTCGCGCTGGGTACGGGTGGAACGGCGTTTCTGCCGGTCGGCGAGGTCCTTCATGGCGCCGGCCGTACCGCGCGGCATACGGCTGCCCGCGCCGGCCGCGGCGCCGAGGGCCGCGCGCATCTCCTCGGTCTCCTTGCCGTCGACCTCCTCCGCGACGGCCTTCGCGTCCTCGGAGGCGGCGTCCACCAGCTCCTGGGCGGCCCGCAGACAGCCGCCGACGTCCGCGACCCGCAGCGGGAGCCGCAGTACGGTCGCGCGGCGGGTACGGGCGGACTCGTCCGTCGCCAGCCGGCGGGCGCGGCCGATGTGGCCCTGGGTGGCGCGGGCGACGCGGGCGGCCAGGCCGGGTTCGATGCCGTCCCTGCGGGTCAGCACGTCGGCGACCGCCTCGGCGGAGGGGGTGCGCAGGGTCAGCAGCCGGCAGCGGGAACGGATGGTCGGCAGCGCGTCCTCGACGGAGGGGGTGCACAGCAGCCACACCGTACGGGGGGCGGGCTCCTCGACCGCCTTGAGCAGGACGTTCGCGGCGCCCTCGGTCAGCCGGTCGGCGTCCTCCAGGATGATCACCTGCCAGCGGCCGCCGGCCGGTGACATCGAGGCGCGGCGGACGAGGTCGCGGGTGTCCTTCACGCCGATCGACAGCAGGTCGGTACGGACGGTCTCCACGTCGGCGTGCGTGCCGATCAGGGTGGTGTGGCAGCCGTCGCAGAAGCCGCAGCCGGGCGGGGCGCCGAGGGCCTTGTCGGGGCTGACGCACTGGAGGGCTGCCGCGAAGGCCCTGGCGGCGGTGGAGCGCCCCGAGCCGGGCGGGCCCGTGAAGAGCCAGGCGTGGGTCATCCGGGACCCTCCGCCGAGGGCCGCGCCGGGCGTGACCAGGGTGTTGGCGTCCTCGGCGGCGGCGGAGAGCTCCGCCACGACGCGGGGTTGGCCGACGACGTCGTCCCATACGGGCATCTCGTACGACCTCGCTTCTCGTGGTTCCGCGGTCCCCCCATTCTGCCCCCTGCCTGTGACACCCCTCCCTATGACGCCCGGGACGACGTGACGCCCGGCCCGACCTCGCAGCTCCTAGAGGGACAGGCGCTGGACGCCGCTGCCCACCGCCCGGCGCGAGACCCCCTCCGATCCCGTCCAGCAGGAGCCCCTGCGGCCCATCAGCCGCCGCAGCCACAGCTCCGTCGCGATGACCTCGCCCAGCCCGTCGATCGACACGGGCTCCCCCGAGGCCGCGCCACGGAGCGCCGCCCGTACCACCCGCGCGTCGACCAGGCCCGCGTCGGCCAGCAGGGGCGCGTCGAAGAGATCGAGCAGGGGGCCGAGGGACGCGCGCAGTCCCACCCGCGCGGCGGCGAAATCCGCGGATGCCGCCGAACTCGCCCCCCACCCCGCGGGCAGCTCCCGTACGCCCGCCCCCTCCAGTACGTCCCGCAGCACGTCCGCGCGGGCGCCGGGCCGTACCCGAAGGGCGCCGGGCAGCGCGCGGCAGGCGCGGACCACCTGGTTGTCGAGGAAGGGCGCGTGCAGCCGCTGGCTGGGGACGGCCGCGGCCTGTTCGAAGACCCGGTAGTCGGCCGCGTGCCGGGCGAGCGCGGCGCGGGCGCGGCGCTCGCCGGGACGTTCCAGCGGCCAGGGCCGCCGCGCCGCGTCCTGGAGGCGAACCGATACTTCGGCCAGCGCCTCCCCGGTCAGCCACCGCGCGGCCGGGCCCGGCCGCACCCAGGCCATCGCGGCGAGCGAGGCGGACAGCGGCCCGCCGCCGGAGCCCGAGCCGCCGAAGTCGTTGCGCAGCAGCCGCGCGGCCACGTCCTCCACACCCTGCTGGTACGGCGTCCGCGCGAGCCGGCGGGCCGCGCGGTAGACGGTGAGCGGCACGGTGAAGGGCACGAGCACCGAGCGGCCGCCGGCCCCGTCCGCCCGGGTCAGCGCGGCCACCGGACGGACCAGATGGCGCCGGCGGCGGTCCATGAGCAGATCGGCCAGCCGCGCCGGGTGCGCGTCGAGCACCTGCCGGGCGCCGTAGCCGATCAGGTGGTCGGCGCCGCCGGCCGCGAGCCGACGGCGGTGGCGTTCGGCCACGATCAGCGAGGGCCCCGGCTCGTCGGTGAGCGCGCCGAGCCCGCCCGCGATCAGGTCGGCGTAGGGCAGCGCCTCCGCGCCGCCGGGGACGACGACATGCCGCAGCCGCGGATCGGTGGCCATCAGCCGGGCCCGCTCCAACTCGGCCTCGCGGGAGGGGAGTCCGCCGCCGACGAGATCGTTGAAGGTGACCGCGAGCAGCCGTTCGCCGGCCAGCGAGCCGGGGGCGCCCGGCAGGGTGCCCGGCATTCCGGGCAGCCCGGCGGCCAGCAGCGCGAGCGTCGCGGAGGCACTGCCGCCCGACAGGTCCGCGCCGATCCCCGGCGCGGGCGCCTCGTCCGGGTCGGGCACGAACCGCGGCTGCGCGAGCCGCGCCCGTACCGCCTCGACCAGCGCGTCCCGTACGCCGTCGACGGCCGCCTCCGAGTCGGCGGCGTTGCCGGTCTGGTGCCCGACGGCCAGCGACGCGGTCGGCTCGTAGCCGGTGACCTCGGGCGCGCCGTCGCGCAGGATCAGCGCGTGGCCGGGCGGCACCCGCCGTACGCCGAGGTAGGGCGTGCCGTCCAGCAGCGCCTCGGGCGCGTCCGGGCAGGCCAGGGTCGCGGCGAGGTGGGTGACGTCGAGGCCGGCCTCGATCAGGTCGGCCAGCGGCAGTGCGGCCGTGGCGTAGGCCGTACCGCCCGACCAGCGGGTGTGGAAGACCGGCCGGGCGCCCGCGAGGTCGCCCAGCACCGTGATCCGGCGGCCGAGTTGGAGTACGGCGGTGTAACTGCCCGACCAGGCGGTCACATGGCGCAGCGCCCCGCCGCGGGCCGCGACCAGCCCGAGCCGCAGCTCCGCGTCGCTGGCCCCGCAGCGGCCGAGAACGGCCAGCCGGGCCACGCCGTTCGCGCCTGACCCGGTGAAGTGGCCTGATCCACGGCCTTGTTGACCGTATGAACCGTATGAATCGCCATACGGATCGTCGTACGAGCGGCCGTTCGTGTACCCGCCGCGGGTGTACGCGCCGCCGCCGTAGGCGCTCCCGTCGCCGTACGCCGAGCCTCCGTTGGCGCCGCCCCTGGCGTAGGCCGCGCCGGCGCCCGCCGGGTCGGCGTGCACGATCCGTACCTCGTCGGGCCGCCAGTCGCCGACCACCCACAGCGGATCGGGGTCACCCCACAGCAACTGGGCGCCGACGGGCTGGAGCGTGCGGGAACCGAACCCGGGCACGGGACCCACGGCGGCACTGCTCCACCCCACCAACCACCGCATCGCCGCCTCCACAGGCTGTGGACAGCCGATGCGGGTACGACTCGACACAACCGCCGCTCGCCCCGCCTCGCCGCCACGTGTCTGACGTCCGGAAGACCATGCTGCCACGTGGAAGCGCGCTGAGAGGCGCATGGGTGCACCAAGGGGCGCCGGGTCGCGCGCCGGAGGCGGGCGGGAAACGCTCATGAGACGAAACGTCTGATTCGCGCCAAAGTCTGCGGCACATGCCGCAGTTGATATGCCGCCGTCGAACCCCGGGACGATCACGGGTCCAACTGCGCCTGGGGGATGGGACTTTGTGGGGAACGATGGAGGGATTCAACGGCCCGGGAGACGTATGCGGCCTCCCGGGCCGGTCCGCCACCCGCGGGGATTGTGGCAGCGGAACCCCCTGGCCCGCCCATCCCCGCCATAGCCGCCTGCCGGGGCCACGGGCCGACCCACTCGCCCCATGCAAGCGCCGCCGTGCGGAACGGCACAGAGCGCACGGCCGGGCGCACGGCCACATATACCGGGAGCACACGCCGGATCGCGCGCGCGGCGCTCCTGGAGCACCCCCGAGCATGGGGCCTGTTTCCGGCCATCCGGCACAAGCCTCTTAACGGTCGGGATGCGGCGAACTACGCTGGGTGTACCCGGTTCGCACCTGTACGCGCGGCTCGGGTGTCCGGCACATGCACCGAGGTGGCCGTGAGGCGGCTCCCTCAGTGGCTGAATCGGACTCCAGGGGAGGGCGACCCCCGTACCCCATGACATCACCAGGCCGGGCCGGCCTGCCCCCAGCGGCATCACGAGGTGAACCGCAGTGAACAGAGAACACCGCGGGCCGAACGAGAAACTCGGAACCCTTCTCGCCATGGCGGGCATCAGCAACGCCGGACTCGCCCGCAGGGTCAACGACCTGGGCGCGCAACGCGGTCTGACGCTGCGTTATGACAAGACATCGGTCGCCCGCTGGGTGACCAAGGGCATGGTCCCGCAGGGCGCCGCGCCCCATCTGATAGCGGCCGCGATCGGCAGCAAGCTCGGCCGGCCGGTGCCCCTGCACGAGATAGGTCTGGCCGACGCCGATCCGGCGCCCGAGGTCGGTCTCGCCTTCCCCCGGGACGTCGGCGAGGCGGTGAAATCGGCCACCGATCTGTGGCGGCTCGACCTCGCCGGGCGGCGCGGGCCCGGCGGCGGGGGCATCTGGCAGAGCTTGGCCGGATCTTTCGCAGTCAGCGCTTACGTCACTCCGGCCTCTCGCTGGCTGATCACTCCGGCCGACGCCACGGTGGCCCGTGACGCGCCCGCCCCCGGTATGGCGCACGTCGGGCACACCGATGTGTCCAAGCTGCGGGAGGCCGCCGAGGACGCCCGCCGCTGGGACTCCAAGTACGGTGGCGGCGACTGGCGTTCGGGCATGGTCCCGGAGTGTCTGCGGGTGGAGGCGGCGCCCCTGCTGCTGGGCTCGTACAGCGACGACGTGGGCCGCGCGCTGTTCGGCGCGACCGCCGAACTCACCCGGCTCGCCGGGTGGATGGCCTTCGACACCGGGCAACAGGAGGCCGCCCAGCGGTACTACATCCAGGCGCTGCGCCTTGCCCGCGCGGCCGCGGATGTCCCCCTGGGCGGGTACGTCCTGGCATCGATGTCGCTTCAGGCCACCTACCGCAACTTCGCCGACGAGGGCGTCGATCTCGCCCAGGCCGCGCTGGAGCGCAACCGGGGCCTGGCCACCGCGCGCACGATGAGCTTCTTCCACCTGGTCGAGGCCCGCGCGCACGCGAAGGCCGGCGAGGCCGCGGCCTGCGGAGCGTCCCTCGCGGCGGCGGAAGCGCTGCTGGAACGTTCCCGCGAGGGCGACGCCGATCCGAGCTGGCTCGGCTTCTACTCCTACGACCGGCTCGCCGCCGACGCCGCCGAGTGCTACCGCGACCTGCGGATACCGCGTCAGGTGCAGCGCTTCACCGAACAGGCGCTGGCCCGGCCGACCGAGGAGTTCGTACGCTCCCACGGGCTGCGGCTGGTGGTCTCCGCGGTCGCCGAGCTGGAGTCAGGCAATCTGGACGCGTGCTGCGCGGCGGGCGTCAAGGCCGTCGAGGTCGCGGGGCGGATCTCCTCGGCCCGCACGACGGAGTACGTGCGCGACCTCCTGCACCGGCTGGAGCCGTACAACGACGAGCCCCGCGTCCTCGAACTGCGGGAACGGGCCCGGCCGTTGCTGGCGGCGCCTGCGTAAGGGCTCCGGCGCAAGGGCCCTGGCGCCAAGGGCCCCGGCGCGAGGGGCCGGCACGGGCACCCGGTCCGCGCGTCCGGGGCCGGGACCCCGCGTCCCGGTCCGGGCGCGTGCCCGTATCGGGACGCGCGCCCGCGTGATTCGCCCCCGTCCGGCGTTTGAGGGCCGCCGGACCGGGGGAGGCCCACCCAAATCAGCAGCCCGCACGGTGTTCGAGGACGCCCCGGGCCCCACGGAGGAGCCGCACCGATGCCCCGCCCCGCTACGGACGTCACTGTGATCGGCGCGGGCATCGTCGGCCTCGCGACGGCCTACGCCCTCGTCCGGCAGTCCCCGGGCCTCGGCGTCACCGTGATCGAGAAGGAGGACGGCCCGGCCCGCCACCAGACGGGCCGCAACAGCGGCGTCATCCACAGCGGTATCTACTACCGCCCCGGCTCCTTCAAGGCGCGTTACGCCCTCGCGGGCTCCGCCGAGACCCCGAAGTTCTGCGCCGAGCACGGCATCCCGTACGAGATCACCGGCAAGCTGATCGTCGCCACGACCCCGGCCGAACTGCCGCGGCTGCACGCCCTCGTCGTCCGCGGCCGTGAACACGGGCTCACCGTCAAGGAGTTGGGCCGGGCCCAGATCGCCGCCCACGAGCCCGAGGTGGCCGGTCTCGCCGCGATCCACGTCGCCTCCACCGGCATCTGCGACTTCCCCGCGATCACCCGCGCCCTCGCCCGCCTGGTCGAGGACGCCGGCGGCACGATCGTCCACGGGCGGCGGATCACCGCGATCGACCGGGCCGACGACGGCACGGTCGTCCTGCGCTCCGCCGAAGGCACGCCGTACCGCACCCGTGTCCTGGTCAACTGCGCGGGCCTGCACAGCGATCGCGTCGCGCGTCTGGCGGGCCATGACCCGGGCATGCGGATCATCCCGTTCCGCGGTGAGTTCTACGAGCTGACACCGGCCCGCCGCGGTCTGGTCCGCGGCCTGGTCTACCCGGTGCCCGACCCGGACTTCCCCTTCCTCGGCGTCCACCTCACCCGGGACGTCCACGGCGGGGTCCACCTCGGCCCGAACGCCGTGCCCGCGCTGGCCCGCGAGGGCTACCGGCGCCGTACCGTACGGCTGCGCGACCTCGCCGACACCGTCGCCTTCCCCGGCACCTGGCGGATCGCCCGACGGCACTGGCGCCAGGAGACCGGCGAGATCCGCCGCTCGCTGTCCAAGCGCGCCTTCACCGCCGACGCCCGCCGACTGCTGCCAGCCCTGCGCGCGGCGGACCTGATCCCGGCGCCCGCGGGCGTACGGGCCCAGGCGGTGCTGCCCAACGGCACCCTGGTCGACGACTTCCTCTTCGCCGGCGCCGGCCCCTTCGTCCATGTGCTCAACGCCCCCTCCCCCGCCGCGACCGCCGCGCTCCCCATCGGCCGCGAGATCGCCCGCCGCGCGCTGGAGGCCCTGGCCGGCGCCGAGTGACCCGCGGCCGGGGGGACCCCGGCCCACTCCGGCCCCGGAACCCCGCGCGGACCGCGGAACCCCGCGCGGACCGCGGGAACCCGCCCGCGCGGCCTCCCCACGGCGGCCCCGTAGAATCGACGGCATTGTGTCCAGCTCATCCCTCGCCCCCGGCGCCAAGTTCCCCGCAGGCCCCGCGCCCGACCCCGCCGGGTCGCGCGGCGAGCACCGCATCCGTTCCTTCCACGCCCGGCGCGGCCGGATCACGCAGGCCCAGGCCGCCGCGATCGACCGGCACTGGGCGGCGTGGGGTGTGGAGCTGGACGGTTCGCCGCTCGATCCGGCCGCGCTCTTCGGGTCGCAGGAGATGCCCGTCGTGCTGGAGATCGGCTTCGGGATGGGCGACGCGACCGCCGCGATGGCGGCGGCCGACCCCACGACCGGCATCCTCGCGGTGGACGTGCACACCCCCGGCCAGGGCAATCTGCTCGCGCTCACGGACCGCGGCGGCCTGACCAACGTACGGATCGCCAACGGCGACGCGATCGTGCTGCTGCGCGACATGCTCCGGCCCGCCAGCCTCGACGGGCTGCGGGTGTACTTCCCCGACCCCTGGCCCAAGGCCAAGCACCACAAGCGGCGGCTGATCCAGCCGTCCTTCCTGGCGATGGTCACCCCGCTGCTGCGGCCGGGCGCGCTGGTGCACTGCGCGACGGACTGGGAGCCGTACGCGGAGCAGATGCTGGAGGTGCTGAGCGCGGCGCCGGACCTGGTCAACCGCTGCGGTGACGGCTTCGCGCCCCGGCCGGACTTCCGCCCGATGACGAAGTTCGAACGGCAGGGGCTGGCCAAGGGCCATGTGGTCCGCGATCTCCTCTTCGTACGGACCTGATCCTTTTCCGCGCCCGCGCCCGCGTCCGCGTCCGTATCCGTTTCCGCGGCCTCGGTGCCCCCGTCCGGCGGTCGGCGCGCGGTCCCCGTCTGACCTCGCCGAACCTCTCGCGTACCCCCACCCGGCCCCCGTACTGTCGACAAGGTGTCCACGTACTCGTACCCGTCCGCGCCCGGCTCGCCGGACGAGCAGGTGACCGCCGCCGAGCAGGTGACCGCCGCCGAGCCGACCACCGTGCACTACGCGCCGCGGCGGCCCTTCTGGGAGAGCCGGGGGGTACGGACGGGGGCGCTCTTCACCGCGCTGGCGGTCTGCGGTGTGGTCATCCTCGCGGTGCTGCGCAAGCACATCGGCACGGAGCCCTTCCTGGTCGGGATGGCGCTCGCGGTGCTGCCGGTGCCACTGCTGGTCACGGCGTTCCTGTGGCTGGACCGGGTGGCGCCGACCCCCTGGCAGAACGTGGTCTTCGCCTTCTGCTGGGGCGCCTGCGCGGCCACTCTGGTCGCGCTGTTCGCCAATGAGTACGGGACGAAGCTGCTGGTCACGACGTTCTCCGGTACGGACACGCAGTCCGACCAGTGGGGGGCGACCTTCGTGGCGCCGCTGGTCGAGGAGACCGCCAAGGGCACCGCGATCCTGCTGCTCTTCCTCTTCCGGCGCCGCCACTTCGAGTCGGTGCTCGACGGGATCGTGGTCAGCGGGCTGGTGGCGACCGGGTTCGCGTTCACCGAGAACGTCCTCTACCTCGGCACCGCGTTCAGCGAGGACAAGGCGCTCGGGTCGGCCACGCTGGGCTCGACCACGGTGGCGACCTTCATCGTCCGGGGGCTGATGACGCCCTTCGCGCACCCGCTCTTCACCTCGATGACCGGCATCGGCTTCGCGCTCGCGGCCACCGTACGGCCCGGCCGCCACTGGCGCTGGCGCTGGACGCTCCCGCTGGCCGGCTGGCTGCTCGCGATGACCCTGCACGGCACGTGGAACGGCTCCTCGCGCTCCCCCGTGGTCTTTCTGACGGTGTACGTGTCCGTGATGATCCCCGCCTTCGGCCTGGTGCTGTGGCTGGCCTTCTGGGCCAGGTCGGCCCAACTGCGCACGATCCGTACGCATCTGCCGGCGTACGCGCGGGCCGGGTGGATCGGGGTGACCGAGCCGTACGCGCTCGGGTCGATGAAGGTCCGCGCCGAGGCCCGGCGGGAGGCCCGGCGCTTCCACGGCGAGGCGGCGGCGCGGGCCGTACGGGACTACATCGCGTTCGCGACGCACCTGGCGTTTCTGCGGGGAGCGGCGACGAAGGGGGCGCCCGAGCCGGATTTCGCGGCGCGGGAGGCGGAGTTGCTGGGGAATCTCTGGCACCGCAAGGAGTGGGCTCGGCCGGCGCTGGCGGCCGCGGCGCGGACCGAGGAGGGGTGGGGACCGGTGCCGGCGTGGGGGGTGTCGGTGCCTTGGGGCGCGCCGCCGGCTTGGGGCGCGCGGGGGCCTTGGGGGGCGCCGCCGCCGGTCTGGGGTGCGCCCGGGTGGGGACCGGGCGGAGTGCCTGCGCAGCGGCCGGTGCCGTACGGCCCGACTCCGACGTGGACGGCTCCGGGCCCGAAGCACCTCTAGCGGCTCGCGCCCCCGCCGTCCCGCGCGCGTCTGTAGGAGGATGGACTCATGGACTACGAGCGCATCCGTGCCGTCGCCAAGGAACTCGCCAAGCACACTCCGGACACCGTGCGCGGGTACGAGATCAGTGGCGACGAGATCGTCATGATGATGTCCCCGTCGAGGCCGCACGAATTCATCGCGCTGCGCATCCGCCAGGAGCTGGACCGGCAGCTCGATGCCTCCCTCGTCGCTCACACGGGCGGAGAGGTCGAGGACGCCTCGCTCGGCAAGCTGCGCCGTCCTGATGTGATTGTCGTTCCTTATGCCGTCTTCGCCGAGGAGACGATGGACCCCTTCCACCCCGATGACGTCGCTCTGGTCGTCGAAGTGGTGTCGCCCTCGAACCACACCAACGACTACGTCGAGAAGGTCCACGACTATTCGGCGATGGGCATCCAGCACTACCTTCTCGTCGACCCCCGCAAGAGCACACTCAGCGCCTTCAGCGACCCGGGGCCCGGGCCTGACGGCGCTCGTTACCGCGGGCGGCACGACTACGTCTTCGGCGATCGCGTCGCCGTGGGCCCCTGGGTCCTCGCAACCGGCGACCTGCGCCCGTACCCCCGCCCGGCCTGAGCCCCGGAGGCCGCCGGTCGCCCGGCGGCGGACATCCGGCGAGGCTTCGGCACGCGCCCATGTGACGGGTCGCCACCTGGGGTTGGGCGCGCATCCCCAACTCCCCTGATCCGTACAGCTCGTACGGAACCGCGGCGACACAACGTGCCCCAACTCGCCCCCGCGACAAGCACATAGGTCTGAACGTAATACTGGGCCGGGGAACATCCGTGTGAGCAAGTGGGGGGCAAGGACCGATGGTGAACGCCAAGCGCGGGGCCGCGGCGGGGGTGACCGCGGCCGGGGTCGCGCTGGCACTGGCGCTGACCGCCTGTCAGGGGACGGGCGACAAGCACGACGACGGCGCGGACGGCCAGGGCGGCGCGACGGTCGCCGCCGAACCCGTCGGGCATGTCCCAGGGCCGACGCAGACACCCTCGTGGGACGGCAAGACCCGGGTGATCGGCGACGGTTCCACCTCGTACACCGGGCCGCAGCCCCACCAGCCGAAGCCCCAGAAGCTCAAACCCGGCCAGAAACCACCGCAGTTCGTGGTCTTCTCCTGGGACGGCGCGCTGGAGAACGACGACCACTTCTTCTCCCGCTTCCGCGAGCTGGCCAAGGAGAACAACGCCAACATGACGTTCTTCCTCAGCGGCATCTACCTGCTGCCGAAGGAGAAGTCCACGCTCTACCACGCCCCCGAGCACAACCCGGGCGACTCCGCCATCGACTTCCCCACCGCCGAGCACGTCAAGTGGACGCTGGAACAACTGCGGTTGGCCTGGGAGGAGGGCGACGAGATCGGCACCCACTTCAACGGGCACTTCTGCGCCCCGGACAAGGGCGCCGGCATCGACTGGAGCACCCAGGAGTGGAAGAGCGAGATAGCCCAGGCGTACTCGTTCGTCCAGAACTGGAAGACGAACACCGGCTTCACGGACATCCCGCCGCTGCCCTTCGACTACGACCAGGAGCTGGTCGGCGGCCGCGCGCCCTGCCTCGAAGGCCAGAAGAACCTGCTGCCCGCCGCCAAGTCGCTCGGCTGGCGCTACGACGCCAGCTCGCCCGGCGACTTCCAGCTGTGGCCGGCCAAGCTCGACGGGGTGTGGAACTTCCCGCTGGAGCTGATGCCGTACCCGAACAAGAACTTCCAAGTCCTGTCCATGGACTTCAACTTCCTCTACAACCAGTCCGGCGGTGACGTCACCGAGGGCGACCCGGCGATGTACCCGGCCTGGGAGAAGGAGACCCGGCAGGGCTACCTCAACGGCTTCGAGCGCGTCTACAACGGCAGCCGGGCCCCGCTGTTCATCGGCAACCACTTCGAGACCTGGAACGGCGGCATCTACATGCAGGCCATCGAGGACGTGGTGAAGGACGTGTGCAAGCGGGACGGGGTGCGCTGCGTGTCGTTCAAGGAGCTGTGCGACTGGCTGGACGTCCAGGACCCGGCCGTACTGGCGAAGTTGCGCAATCTGGACCCGAGCGAGTCGCCGGACTGGGCGACGTTCCTCAAGAAGTAGCGCCGGGGGCAAGGGAGTTCGGGCCCCCGACGCTCACGCGGGCGTCACGGCGGCGGGCGTCATCCGAGTCCGCGGGCCCTCACTGGGCGGGCATCACCCGAGCCGCCGGCGCCCTCACCGCACCGCCTTCTCGTACCGCGTCCACATCTCCGTCGGATACGTGCTGCTGCCCTCGGAGTCGGACCAACCCGTCATCCCCGTCAGCGGTTTCAGCTCCTGCGTCTTCGGGTCGACCCGGAAGAGCGCCACGGCCGTCGACACCTTCGGGTCGTAGCCGACGAACCACGCCGCCTTGTCGTCCAGCGTGCTTCCCGCCTTGCCCGCGAGCCCCCGTCCGGCTTCCCCCGCCTCCACCGCGGCGCCTTCGCTCACCGAGCCGCGCAGCGCGTCGTCCACCTCGCCCGCCACCTTCGCGGTGAACGGGTGTGTGACGGTGGGCTGTTGCACCGCGATCCGCACCCCGTCGTGGGTGATCCGGACGACCGAGTACGGATCGGTGTGCGTGCCCTGCGCGGCGAACGTCCCGTAGGCGCTGGCCATCCGTATCGGGCTCGGCGTGGCGGTGCCGAGCGAGAAGTCGGGGATCTGCTCGCCGAAACTGTTGGGCAGCAGCCCCGCGTCGATGGACGCCTGCCGTACCTGGTTGAGGCCGACGTCCATGCCGAGTTGCATGATCGGGCCGTTGACCGAGTCGACCACCGCCTTGCGCAGACTGATCTTCCCCCAGGAGCGGTCGCCGTCGTTGTGCCCCTTCGCGATCCGTCCGGCCCGGTCCCAGTACGGCCCCTCGGGCGTCGTGATCATCGCCTCGTCGTCCCCGTCGTAGACCGAGTCCGGGGTGACGGGCGTACGTGGCGCGTCGCGTGTGAGCACGACGCCGTCGCGCAGCCCGGCCGCGTAGACGAAGGGCGTGTACGTGGTGCCGGCCGGCACGATCGAGATGTTGGCGTCGTCGAAGCCCTGTTTGAGGTAGTCGGGGCCGCCGTAGAGCGCGAGGATGCGCCCGTCGGCGGCCACGGACGCGGCGCCGACCCGTACGTCCTTGTCGGCGTCCCGCTCACTCGGATCGAGGGCGCTGATCTGCTTCTTGACGGAGTCGGCGAGCGCGGTGACCCGGGGCCGCTCGAAGGTCGTGTAGATCTGGTAGCCGCCGAGGTCGAACTGCGCGTCGGAGATCCCGCTGTGCGCGGCGACGTACGCCCGCGCGGTGTCCACCAGATAGCCGGTCTGCCCGCTCAACCCCACCGGTTTGGGCGGGGCGATGGGCTCGGGAAAGGTCGTGTACGTGGCGCGTTCGGCCCGCGACAGCTTGCCTATCTTGACCATCCGGTCCAGCACCCAGTTCCAACGCTGCACCGCCCGGGCGTGGTTGGCCGCGCTGAGCGAAGGGTCGTAGATCCCGGCCCCCTTGAGCAGCGTGGCGAGGAACGCGCCCTGACTGGCGTTGAGTTGGGAGACGTCCTTGCCGTAGTACGCCTTGGCCGCGCGCTGCACGCCGTACGCTCCCCGGCCGAACCAGCTGGTGTTGAGGTAGCCGTCCAGTATCTGCTGCTTGCCCATCTTGTTGTCGAGCTTGACCGAGATGAACATCTCGGTGATCTTGCGGGAGAGCGTCTGGTTCTGGTTGAGGTAGACGTTCTTCACGTACTGCTGGGTGATCGTGGAGCCGCCCTGGGTGTCCCCGCCGGTCGCCATCTCGTACAGCGCGCGGCTGATGCCCTTCGGCGAGACGCCGGGGTCGGTGTAGAAGGACGCGTTCTCGGCCGCGAGTACGGCCCACTGGACGGAGGTCGGGATGCGGTCGAGCGGCATCGACTGGCGGTCGATGGGGCCGACGCGGGCCATCTCGGTGCCGTCGGCCCAGTAGTAGACGTTGTCCTGCTGGGTGGCGACGGCGTTGAGGTCCTTGGGTATGTCGGTCTGCACATAGACGTAGCCGATGAAGGCGACCAGGGCGAAGGCGGCCCAGACGAAGAGCATCGTCACCTGGCGCGTGGAGGGCAACCACCGCCGGATTCCCCGGAGTTCGGGTCGCGGATAGCGGGGCCGCATCCGCCGCGGAAGGTCGGCCCAGGGGATCTCACCCCAGGTCGACGGCAGCGTGAAGGTCCGCGGCCGCTCCTGCTGTGGCCGCGTTTTGTGACGTCCCGCGCTCATTCCCCACCCCTGAGAACCGTCGAAAGGGGCTGTCTCCCTCTCGAACCGTCCGAGCCTACGGTCCCTGCTCGAACACACGCCCCTGGACACCCACCCCACCGTGTAACAGTTACGCCCCGTTCCCCGGGGACGGCCGGCAATCGACTCTGTCGTCCGCCAAGTTGGGCTCGATCGGGACGGCGGGGCCGACGTCGTCTCCTCGACTCTCCTCTGGCCGAAGGTTCAACGCCGCAATTGTCAGCGGCTCCTGTTACATATGAGGCTGACCTACTCAGCGCAGAGGGATGATCACGGTGATCGACGAAAGACTCGACGGTGGGCTCGGCACTCCCGTGGCAGGGCTCTATGAGCAATTGATCACCACACGGCTGGCGGAACGGATCAAGGATCTCGAAGCTGCGGGCCTGCGTGTCATCGATGGCCCCTTGGGCAAGGAATCTGCTCCTCATGTCCTCGCCCGGCACATCGGCACCACGGTTCGTCGCATCCTCCAGAACCTGACACCAAGTGAGCAGGTCATCGCGGCGAACCAGATCCTCACGTCCATGGGTACCGTCGAGGGCGCTCAGGAGTGGATCAATCTGGTGGCGGACGGCCCCCGCCAACTCCTGGCCATCGCCGAGCAGGAAGCCCCCGGGGTCTACACCATCCGCCCTGCCACTCCGCTCTCCGACACGGCCCTGATCACCAACTCGCCTGAAGACCCGAACCTGGGCTTTGAGTTGCGCGCGGAACTGGCCACCGCCGACCGCATCGACCTCCTCTGCGCGTTCGTGAAGTGGCACGGCCTGCGTGTGCTGGAGCAGCCCTTGAAGGCGGCACGGGATCGCGGCGTGCCGATCAGGGTCATCACCACGACCTACATCGGTGCCACGGAGAGACGTGCGCTCGACCGGCTGGTCCGCGAATTCGACGCGGAGGTGAAGATCAACTATGAGACGCGCTCCACCCGCCTCCACGCGAAAGCATGGCTGTTCCGTCGTAACAGCGAGTACCACACGGCCTATGTCGGCAGTTCCAACCTTTCCAGAACTGCCCTGTTGGACGGTTTGGAGTGGAATGTACGTCTCTCGTCGGTCGCGACCCCGGCCGTCATAAGGAAGTTCGAGGCCACCTTCGACTCCTATTGGAGCGAAGCAGCTTTTGAGACCTACGACCCGGACCGCGACGGGCAACGGCTCTCCGACGCCCTCGCCGCCGCAGGCAACGGGGGCAAGGACAGCGCCGGACGTCAGATCATCAGCCTCTCGGGACTTGAGGTCCGCCCTTACCCCTACCAGCGGGACATGCTGGAACGGCTCGAGGTCGAACGTGAGGTTCATGACCGGCACCAGAACCTGCTGGTCGCCGCAACCGGCACGGGCAAGACGGTCATAGCCGCCATCGACTACCGGAACCTGCGCCGCAAACTGGGCCGCGACCTACGGCTGTTGTTCGTCGCCCATCGCCGAGAGATCCTGGAACAGTCGCTACGGAAGTATCAAGAAGTTCTCGACGACGCGAATTTCGGCGAATCGCTTCATTCGAACGAAATTCCGGAGAACTGGACTCACGTTTTCGCCAGCGTTCAATCTCTGCATCCCCGGACGCTCGAACGACTCGCGCCCGACCATTTCGACATCATCGTGATCGATGAGTTCCACCACGGCACAGCTCCCACCTATCGCCGCATCATCGATCACTTCACCCCGACCGAACTGCTCGGCCTCACAGCCACGCCAGAGCGTATGGACGGCCTCAGTATCCAGGATGAGTTCTTCGACGGTCGGATCGCCGCAGAGATGCGCCTGTGGGAGGCCCTGGAGAACGACCTTCTCAGCCCGTTCCACTACTTCGGCATCAGTGACAGCACCGACATGACAGCGATCACATGGAAACGTGGCTCTTACGACACCAAGGACCTGAGCAATCTCTTCACCGGAAATGACGCCCGCGCACGACTGGTCGTGCGTGCGGTCCAGGACAAGGTGACAGATCCCGGCGCCATGCGGGCCCTCGGATTCTGTGTCTCGGTGGAACACGCCCGCTATATGGCCGGCTTCTTCCGTAGGGCCGGATTCAATGCGGTGGCTCTGTCCAGCGATACGCCAAAGGACGAGCGGAAGGCTGCGCTGGCTGAGTTGAAGTCCGGCAGCATGCAGGTGATCTTCTCAGTGGACCTCTTCAACGAGGGTCTCGATGTCCCGGACGTGGACACACTGCTGCTCCTCCGCCCGACCTCAAGCGCGACCGTCTTCCTCCAGCAATTGGGCCGCGGCTTGAGACGTAGCGAGGGCAAGGCTGTCCTGACTGTCTTGGACTTCATCGGTCATCACCGTGCCGAATTCCGCTTCGAAGAACAGTTCCGTGCGCTGACGAATCTCACCCGAACGCGGTTGTTTTCCAGCGTCGAACAGGACTTCCCCCAACTACCCTCGGGCTGCCAGATCATCCTGGAGCCAAAGGCCAAGGATCTGATCCTCAAGAACATCAAGAGTCAGATCAGCGTCAACGTCACCCAACTGGCCCGCGAAGTCGCATCGTACGCGCGACCCAACCTTGCAGACTATCTCAAGGAAAGCGGACGCGAGATCCGTGAGCTTTATCGTGCCGGAAACACTTGGACCGGACTTCTACGCCGTGCCGGCCTGCTCGCCGAAGCCGCTCCGAGCAATGAGAAGGAACTGCTCCGGCGCGCATCCGCATTTCTCCACGTCGATGATCCGGTTCGTGTCGCCACATACACCCGGCTCCTCGAGGACGACGCTCCCGCGTACGACTCGTTGGACGACCAGCAGCAGGCGTACGCCCGCATGCTGTACTTCTCCCTCTGGCCTCTCGGCGGCTTCAATGACTACGGCGAAGCCTTCCGGTCCTTGCGCTCCCAGGAGGCATTCCGGCTTGAGGTGCAACAGATCCTCGCGTACGGGCTCGACCACACCGAGCACGTACCGGTTCCTCTCCTGGGCGCGCACTCCGGGTTGCCGTTGGCCATCCATGCCTCGTACAACCGCGAAGAAATCCTGGCCGCCCTCGGTGAGTCGGTGATCGGTGGTTTTATGCCGGGCAACTTCCGTGAAGGTGTGAGGTGGTGTCCGACCATCAACACGGACGCTCTGTTCATCACCTTGGAGAAGGACGACAAGGACTTCTCGCCACAGACGCGATACCGGGACTACGCCATGAACGAGTCCCTGTTCCACTGGGAGAGCCAGGGACGCACGTCCGAGACGTCCGCCACCGGTAGGCGCTATCGGACCCACCGCAGCCAGGGCACCCATGTACTGCTCTTCGTCCGCCGCTACAAGCACACGGACATCAGTGGTCCGCAACCTTGGCTCTTCCTCGGCCCTGCCGAGTACGTCGAGCACAAGGGCAGCAAGCCGATGGGCATCGTCTGGAAGCTCAGCCATGCCATGCCCGCCGATGTGTGGACCTACTCGGCCATCGCGGCAAGTTGAGTCACCTGTCCACCGTCCGGGCCACGCACGGAAGACGAGGGTGGGTCAGTAGATGATGTCGATCTGGGTGTCCCCCAGGTCGGCATCCCCCGCGACGCTACGGCGACCGGTTCCGCTTCCTGACGGACCCGGCCGCCAGGCGATCGAGCGCTCGCGTCACGAGCCGCGCCACGCCGTAACGGCCAGGGCTTTTTCGTCGTCGATCGGACGCGACCGAATAACGTCGCGTGAGGGGGCACCGGATCCGCCGCGTCCGGAATCGTATACGTGGCGCGCGAGCAGGCCGTTTCCTTCGTATTCGACGGCCCGCGGCGATTTCCCCCATGGCGACCGCCGTCAATTCCCCCCGTTTGATGACGATTTCCGGAACCGTGGCACGCGGGTCGAACGGCCCACAGAGCGCTTTCCAGCCACCCGGCACGCCCCTCGCCCCCGCCCCCGCGCCGCGTGAACCGCCCCCCACGGATCGGGGGATGCGGCGAGCCGCCGCCACAGCGCGCCGCTTCTGCCGAGGTCAGAGCCACCCCGGCGGCCCCCGCACGGGAATCGCCCCCCGCACGCATCGCCACTTCGTCCGATCATATGACCGGAATGAACCAGCCCACCCGTTTTATTTCCTTGAAGGATTCGACCTGGAAAACCAGTGATACCGCTGTAACACTCTGTGTCTGACGGGTCGGCACCGGCCCACGGGGGGCTCGTACGCGCCCGGGGCCATGGACCTGCGGCGTTCGTGGACGAGCGATGGAGGTCCAGGCGGATGAAATCCGAAGCGATGCAAGTCCTGTGCGCACCGCCGTTGGCGGGCGGTCAAGGAACCGGAGTGAGGCACCAGCGCGATGTGTCGGCCGCCGTGACCCTGTACGAGGTCGCGGCGGCGTACGGCGGGGAGGTCGCGGACATCAGCACGCGTTCCGGGCTGGACGCGGCGCGTACGGCGGCCGGTTGGCGGACGCTCAAGGAGATGGGTCTGGTCAAGGTCGTCGACGGCCGGGTCGAGACCGTGGAGCCGCAGGCCGCGCTGGCCGTGCTCATGGGCAGCTACACCGCCAACGTCCATGAGCAGTTGCAGTCCGCCCTCGCGGTCAACGACGCGACGCAGAAGCTGCTGACCGTCTTCCAGCCCGCGGCCACCCGGCGCCAGCAGCAGGTCCAGCTGCTGGTGGACCAGTACACCGGGCCGGAGAGCCGCGAACGCGCGCTGCGCGACATCGCCGCGACCCTGCGCGAGTCCGCCGACTCGCTGCACCAGGGGCCGCTGCCGACCGACCCGGCGGCGCTCGACCGCTCGCTGGAGATGGACGCGGGACTGGCCAGGCGCGGCATACGCGTACGCGCGCTGTACCCGCGCAGGCTGCTCAGCGAGCCGGCCAACGCCCGTTATCTGCGCCGGCTTTCCGACGTGGGCGTCACCGTACGCGTCACCGACCACATCGCCCACGACATGCTGATCTTCGACCGGCACACCGTCTGCCTGCCGGGCTGCGCCGGCCTCGACGCCCGCACGGCCACGACCGCGGCCACGGCCACGGCCCAGGCCCGCGCCCACACCCACACCCACCCACAGGCCCAAACCCACGAACAGACCACGCGCCCGACAGCGGTCCCAGGCACGACCCCGAGCACCCCCTACGGCACGGACACCCCCGACGCACCCTCGATGATCCGTATCCGCTGTTCCCTGCTCGTCCAGTCCTTCGCCTCGATCTACGAGACGTACTGGCAGGGCGCGACCCCGCTGTCGCTGGCCGGCGCCCGCCCGCACCACGCCGAACTCAGCGCGCAGGAAAGGGCCGTGATCCGTCTGATGACCAACGGGTACGGCGACGACCGGATCGCCACCAGGCTCGGCATCGACCGCCGGGCCGTGGAGGACGTGATGGTCACCTTGATGGAACGCCTGGGCGCGGGCAGCCGTTTCGAGGTCGGGTACAAGCTTGCCCGGGAGCTCGATCCACGAGATCTCTGACCGCACGCCGCAAGTCGCTCCAAGGGGACGTGAACACGTGATGCGCAACCGCGAGGCCCTGCAGACTCTTCTCACCCGCGCCCGCGCCCGTGTCGACCCCGCCGACCTCGGCCTCACCCCGCGCGCCGACCCGCGCGGGCGCAGGGTCGAGGGGCTCACCCACGAACACATGACCCGGCTGCTCGGCTGGCCCGAGCACAAGTACGGCTATGTCGAGCGCGGCAAGCTCGCCACCCTCAGCACCGAGGTGCTCGACCCGATCGCCCGCATACTGCGCCTGTCCGACCACGAGTGGGAGGCGCTGGTGCTGTACGCGACCGGCCTCCCGCCGGCGTACCCGCTCGACCCGCGGCTCGGCACGGCGGTCCCCCGGCCCTGGGAGCGGGTGCTGCGCGACTTCTCGGAGATGGCGTACATCAACGACGTGGCGTGGGACCTCGTGGCCTACAACAGCGCGTTCAGCCGGCTGTTCCCGCGGCGCGAGGTGCCGGCCAACACGATGCGGTGGATGCTGCTCGACCCGGAGGCCAGGGAGGTCGTTCTCGCGGACTGGCGGGGAAGTTGGCTTCCTTTACTGGTACCCCAGCTGAGGGCGGCGGTCGCGGCGAACCCGCACAACCGGACGCTGGCCCAGCTCCAGGCCGACGTACGGCACGATCCGGTCGTCGGCGAGATCTACGGGTCGCCGACCGCCGAGTACATCCAGCCGCGGGCCGAGGGCGCCCGCCCGCTGATGCACGCCGAACTCGGCCTCGGCTGGGCGACGATGTGCGCGGCCGGCCCCTTCGGCGTACCCGGCGGCCGGCTGATGTTCGTGCTGTACGACCAGGGCGAGCGGCCGGTGCCGCGCCCCCCGATGCACGCGCCCGCGCACGGCCCGGTGGACCCCGAACGCGATGGCTCCAACGACCTCTCCGGCAAAGGGAGTTCGGCCGCCGACCCCCGACCCGCGCAGGGCCCGGGCGGCCCCTCGGGTGACCTCACCGGCCCCCCGGATCTCCCCGTTCACACCGGCCCCGTATCGCGGCCCGGTGCCGACCCCCGTGGGGCCAACAGCCCCCGCGACCAGCACAATGAGGCTTCATGAGCTTCCAATTGCCCCGCAGACTGCGGGCGTTGACGCCCCACGTCCATGTGTGGCTGCCGGACGGTCACGCGACCTGGGGCATGGCCAACTGCGTGGTCGTCACGGGCGAGGACACCGCCCTTCTGGTCGACACGCCGTACACCGCCGACATGACCCGGCACCTGCTGCGGCTCGCCGCCGGGGTGCTCGCGCCGGACACCCGGATCGACACGGTCGTCAACACCCACGGCAACGGGGACCACTCCTACGGCAACGCGCTCTTCCTGCCCGACCCGGCGGGCGGCGACGGGACCGAGGGCTCCGCCGAGCCACCGGTGGAGATCATCAGCACCCGGGCCAACGGCGTCCATCTGTGCGCCGAGCCCTCGCCGGCCGAACTGGCCGCGCTCATCGCCACCGGCGACCCGGAGACCCCGCTGGGCGCCTACATTCAGCGGCACTTCGGCCGCTACGGCGACTTCGGCGTCGCGGACACCGTCCACCCGAACCGCACGTTCAGCGGTCAACTCGACCTGGACATCGGCGGGGTGGCGGTCAGCCTGATCGAGGTCGGCCCCGCCCACACCGAGGGCGACCTGATCGTGCACCTGCCCGACGAGGGCATCGTGTGCGCGGGCGACGTCGTGTTCTGCGACGACCACCCCGTGCACTGGGCCGGGCCGCTCGACGAGATCCACCGCGCGACCCTGCGCGTACTGGAGCTTGACCCGCGGCTGATCGTGCCCGGGCACGGGCCGGTCATGACACCCGCGGACGTACGCGTCTACGCCGACTACCTGCTGGAGCTGCGCGACCGAATCCATGGCGCCCACACCGCCGGACGGCCGCTCGCCGACATCGCCGCCGAGCTGATCGCCACCGATACCCGGCCCCACTGGGGACTGACCGAGCGGATGGCGATCCTCGCGTCGATCGAATACCGGTCGCTGGACGGTGACGACACGCCGCCCAACCTGGTGCGCCTGGTCGACTTCGCCTCCGGGTTCACCACCCTGGCGGCGGACCCGGCCGGCTCCGCCCCGGCCGCGCCGATCGGCGCACCCGCGGCCGCTCTGCCGCCCGTCTCCTGAGAGGACCCGCCGTGACCGCCGCATCCGTCGAATCCGCCACGCCCGTCGCCCACATAGCCCGCCCGGCCGTCGTCATGTCCCCGTACGTCGCCACCACCGAGCAGGTGCTCGCGCAGATCCACGCGGACCACCCGGACCACCCCAGGCCGCAGGTGATCGACCGGCTCGGCAGCCGGATCGGCGTCGACACCCGGCACTTCGTCGCGCCGCTGGCCGAGGTGGCGGAGCCCGGCGAGTTCACCCCGCGCAACACCGTCACCTACGGTCATGTCCGGGACATGGGCGTACGGGCCGCCCGGCAGGTGCTGGCGGACCACGGGGTGGCGCCGGGCGACATCGACGGCGTGGTCACGTCGCACAGCACGGGCCTGTCCATCCCGGGCCTCGACGTCCACCTCATCGAGGACCTGGGACTGTCGCCGACGGTCGCCCGGGTCCCGATGACCCAACTCGGCTGCGCGGGCGGCGCCCAGGCGCTCGTCCAGGCCGCCAGGCTGGTCGCCACGGGCCGACGGCGGGTGCTGGTCGTGGTGTCGGAAACGCTCTCGACCGTCTACCAGCGGGCCGACGACGGCATCAACTCGGTCATCTACAAGCTGCTCTTCTCCGACTCGGCCGCCGCCTGCCTGGTCACCAGCGACCCGATCGGGCCCGGCCCGGTGGTCGAGGACACCTTCGAGTTCTGGCTGCCCGGCAGCACCGCCGCGTACTACCTGCGGGTCGAGGCGGACGGCTACCACTTCGACAGCACGAAGGCCGCGGTCGACGCGGTCGGCGAGGTCATGCCGGAGCTGGCGAAGTGGACGCCCGACCCGGCGTTCGGCGTCATCCACCCCGGCGGCCCGGCCATCCTGGACCACGTGGTCAAGGGGCTGGACGCCGCCGACGACTTCGTACGGCACTCGCGCGCGACCCTGGCCGCGCGGGGCAACGGCGGCGGGGTGGCCATCCTCGACGTCCTCCAGCGCACCTTCGACGACGAACAGCCCCCGGCGGACGGCTCCACGGGCCTGGCGGCCGCCTTCGGCCCCGGCTTCGTGACGGCGGCGCTGCGGCTGCGCTGGCGGTCGTAGGGCCCCCGCGGCGGCGGCACCGCGGCCGCGGGTTAGCCTCGGACCGTGGCGAATCGGGCTGAGGAGGACACGATGGCTGGGGTTTCCGCGAGTGTGGTGGCCGCCGGTGGGCTGATCGGCGGCTACGGGATCGCCCGGTGGACCAAGCGCCGCGAACTCGGCGGCGTGGCGCTGGTCGCCGCGGGCGCCGTCGCGGCGCGGCAGTGGAGCAGGGACGCCGGGAGCGGCACGGCGGCGGGCCTGACGGGGGCGTACGTGGCCGCGTTCGCGGGCGCCCACCCGCTGGCGAAGAAGATCGGCTCGTGGCCCGCCGTCTTCACGACGGCGGCCACGGTGGCGGCCCTCTCCTGGACCTTCTCGGACCGCCGCACCAAATAAGCACCAGCCCCGGCCGGCGCTTGAGGCCAGAACAAGCCCGCCCGGCGACTGAGGGCCCGAACGTCAGACGGCCACGTCGTGCCCGCGCAGCCACGGCAGCGGGTCGACGGGAGCCCCGCCACCGGGCCGTACCTCCAGGTGCAGATGCGGCGCCGGCACATTCCCGGTCGCCCCGACCCGCCCGACCGTGTCGCCCGTCGTGACCTGTCCCTCGGTCACGACCATCGTCGACAGGTGGCAGTACCAGAGCTCCGTACCGTCGTCCAGCGTGAGCACGACCCGGTAGCCGTACGACCCGGCCCAGCCGGCCGACGTCACCGTCCCGGTGTGAATCGCGTGCACGGGCGTACCGGTCGGCGCGGTGAAGTCCTGGCCGGTGTGCAGATTGGCCCACAGGTCGGCCTCGCCGAAGCCCGCGGTGAGCGTGTAGGAGGCCACCGGCTTGATGTACGAGACGGCGAGCAGCGCGAGGCGCTCCTCCTCGGCCCGCGCGGCGGCTTCCGACTCGGCCTTGGCCTTCGCCTCGGCGGCGGCCTTCGCGGCGGCGGCCTGCTCCCGTACCTTCCGGGCCGCGGCCTCCCGGGCCGCGTCGCGCTCGGCGGCCTCACGCTCGGCCTGGGCGACGGCCTCGCGCTGCGCGGCGACCTGGCCGAGGATACGGGCGCACAGCGCCTCACCGGGGTCCTGGGCGCCCGCGGGGGCGGCCTCGGACGCCACGGCCGACGCGGCCTCGGCCGGCGCCTCCTCGGGCGCCGGTACGTCGGCCGCCTCGGGCCGCGCCGGATCCTCGTCGTCCCGCAGCCGCCCGCCGACCGCCGTGGGGTCGTACGACGGTGTCCCGGCCAGCGGCGCGCCGGCGACGGCGTCCGTCAGCGAGAAGGGGACGGGTACGGATACGGATACGGGGGCCACGGGCGCGGCCTGGCTCCCCGTGATGTCGGCGAAGTCGATCCCCGCGGTGCCCCGGGCGGCGGTGCGCTGCTGGGGAAGGCGGTGCGGATCGCCGGCGGCCTCGGACACGAACTGCTGCGCCGGGGCGGTCGAGGGCGTGGACGGTGCCGTGTGCGCGGAGGGCGCGAAGTAGTCCCACTCGGGGGCGGTGTCGCCCTCCGGTCGGGCGGGGGCGTAGGCAGGCTGGTTGGACGCCACTGCGGGCGCACTCCTTTCCTTCCTTCTCGCCTACCGGGTTAGCTGACGGGTTCGGAGCAGGAAGGTCTCCTACGGGCCTGACTGCTGCCCGATTCACCCCATGTTCTGGGTCCCCGGTTCCCGCGGACGGGATTCGGCAAGCGCACGGTTTGCCGCCTCTGCGGCGGCGATGACAACCGCGCTGCGTTATCGAACGTTAATAGAGCCGGAGGCGTTTTCCAAGCCGTATCGAAGAGTTGAACGCGGGAACCAATCGGACATGCGACGCGTAGAACCGACAAAGCGGTCAGTCGACGTGGCCGGGCAGTGATGTGAGTGTGTGTCAGTTGTTATGCGGAGGTGTCCGAATGGCTACCCTTGGTGAACGGTTGATCGCGGATGGGTCGGGGAGGCGACAGGGCGTGCGGAGCGCCCTTCACCGGTATGGACCTCTGCCGATGCGCGAATCGCTTGGCAGGTCAAGGGCGTGGGCCCCACGATGGGCAGGCTCGACGTTCTTGTCATGCACCCGTCCGCATCTCGATGTATCAGGGAGCCCGTCATGGAACGCGCCAGCCGTCACCAACTCCCCCGCACACCGGCCCGATCCGGCCACTCGGGCTCGGCGACCGGTGCCACGCCCGGCGCCCCCGGTGACCGCCCCTCGCCCACCCGCCGCTCACTGCTGCGCGGCGGTCTCGTCCTGGGCGCCGCCGCCGGCGCGGCCCTCGCGGGTGAGCTGTGGTCCGGGGACGGGCCCGCCGCCGCGGCGACCGTCGACTACCCGTCCGCCACCTGGGCCCCGGCCAGCGGCGCCAACTTCACCGCCTCGAACCGCCCTTCGACCTATCCGATCGAGCTGGTGGTGATCCATGTCACCCAGGAGACCTTCGCCGACACGATCCGGCTCTTCCAGGACCCCGCCCACGCGGCCGCCGCGCACTACGTGGTGCGGTCCGCCGACGGCGCGATCGACCAGTGCGTCCGTGAGCACGACGTCGCCTGGCACGCGGGCAACTGGGACTACAACACCCGCAGCATCGGCATCGAGCACGAGGGCTGGGTCGACCAGCCGTCGTACTTCACCGCGGCGATGTACCACGCCTCCGCCGCCCTGACCGCGGCGATCTGCGACCGGTACGGCATCCCCAAGGACCGCGACCACATCATCGGCCATGTCGAGGTGCCCGGCACCGACCACACCGACCCGGGCCCCAACTGGGACTGGGTCCGCTACCTCCGCCTGGTCAACGGGGTGTGAGCGGGAACATCGCGGTCAGCCGGGGCAGCCGGCGGCGGGACTCGGCCTCGTCCAGGGCGCTCCAGCGCCGGCCCCTGGGCGCGGCCGCCCGGCGTACGGACCCGGTCGCGCCCGCCGCCTCAAGTTCGGCCTCCAGCAGGTCCCGGGCCGCGGCGTGGAAGGCGTCGCCGAAGTCCGTGAAGGGGGCGGTGAGCCGTTCGTACGCCCGCGGGGCGAGGTGGGCCAGCGACTCCCACTGCGGGCGGTCGGCGGCCGCCCACGCCTCGCGCGGGCGACCGGACAGCCGCAGCACCTCGGGGGCGTAGGCGAGGACGTCCGGGTCGGCGACGGCGGCCTCGAAGACCGGCCGGCCCAGGCCGACCATCCAGCGCTGGAACCAGCAGAAGGTGTCGTCGGAGCACCAGCCGCCGAAGATCCGGTCGGCGGCGGCCCACAGATTCCAGCTGTACGCCTCGCCGGTCACGTACTCCAGACACGCCTGGAAGCGGATCACCTCCGGCGGCGGCAGGCGCAGCAGCGCCTCGCGGAGCCGTGTGTCGCGTCCGTCGCCGCTGAGCCCCTGACGGCGGCAGTCCGCGATCAGGGTCCAGAAGTAATCGGTCTCCATGCCGGGGACTATGCCAGGGGCCACTGACCTGGAAACGGTAATTCCACGTGGTGGACGGGTAATTGACGGCCGATCAGCCCGCCTGGCCGATCCCCGCCCACCCCGCCGCCCCACGGCCCCCACCGGCCACCCCGCCGCCCCCACCCGCCTCCGGGAGCCGTCACCCGCCCCTCCCGACGCACGCCCGCCCGGCGCCCTGCGCCCGCCAGGCGGCCCGGCGGACCTCGGCGCGCGCTCAGACGAACTTGGCCTCGATCTCCGCGAAGAACGCCTCCGCCAGCCGGACGAAGTCCTCCTCCCCGAGCCGGATCGGGTCGCCGGCCGTGTAACCGAGTACCGAGCGCTCCGGCGCGAGCCCGATCCGCTGATCGGCGGCGAGCTTTCCGCCGTTGTTCATCAGGGACGCGCACAGCACCCGCACCTCGTTGAGCGCGTTGCCGTCCTCGCCCTCCAGGGCCCGGTCTCGCCGCGCGAAGTAGTTGTCCAGTACGTGGACGAGATTCGTGAAGTACGTCACCTCGAAGGCCGCGGCCGCCTGCTCGTACTCCACCTTGGCCGCCCCGCTCCCGCGGAATCTGGCCCCCGCGTCGGCCAGCTCACGCCAGGCCGCGACCTGCGCGTCGATCCGGTCCCTGGCGTCGTCGACGTACGGGCGTCCGTAGTGGCTGATGGACAGCACGGCTGCTCCCTGGGGGTTCGTGTCCGGTGTCGTACCCGCGCGGAGCTCCGTCCGCCGCGCGGTCCGGCCGGCGGCGCCGCGGGGATGGGACGGCCCCGGCGCCGCCGCGCTCCGAGCGTACGCACGCGGGCCGCCGGATCCGCTCAGCCACCGCGACGACGGGAGTGTCAGAGCCCCGGACAGCCTCTGTCCGGTGAAGGCATTCTTGTCACGGCGCTCCTCACACACCCCGCGCCCGGCATGTGTGCCGGGTGTAACCGCAGTTGCTGCGCGGGTGTGACAGGGGCGTCATGGGCGTTTCGTACGGTCGACCGGTCATCCGATCGCGAGAGGGGGACGCGCGTGTCCGCACCGGACTCGCGGACCGACGCGGAACAGGTGCGTACGGTCTGCTCGTACTGCGGGGTGGGATGCGGGATGGTCCTCGACATCGGCAGGGGGCCGGACGGACGCAGAACCGTGCTCAGGGCCTCGGGTGACAAGACGCACCCGGCCAACTTCGGGCGGCTGTGCACCAAGGGCGCGACCACCGCCGACATGCTCGCCGCTCCCGGCCGGCTGACGACCGCGCTGGTCCGGGCCGAGCGCGGCGCCGCCCCCGAGCCCGCGCCGGCCGAGCACGCGATCGCCGAGACCGCCCGGCGGCTGCGGGAGATCGTCGACACCCACGGGCCGGACGCGGTGGCGCTCTACGTCTCCGGGCAGATGAGCCTGGAGGCGCAGTATCTGGCCAACAAGCTCGCCAAGGGCTTCCTCGGCACCAACCAGATCGAGTCCAACTCGCGGCTGTGCATGGCCAGCGCGGGCAGCGGCTACAAGCTGTCGCTCGGCGCCGACGGACCGCCCGGCTCGTACCAGGACTTCGAGAAGGCCGACCTCTTCTTCGTCATCGGCGCCAACATGGCCGACTGCCACCCGATCCTCTTCCTGCGGCTGATGGACCGGGTGAAGGCGGGCGCCAAGCTGATCGTCGTTGACCCCCGGCGGACCGCGACCGCCGCCAAGGCCGATCTCTTCCTCCAGGTCAGACCGGGTACGGATCTGGCACTGCTGAACGGGCTGCTGCATCTGCTGGTGGCGGACGGCCACACCGACCCGGTGTTCATCGCCGAGCGGACCGAGGGCTGGGAGGCCATGCCGGAGTTCCTGGCCGACTACCCGCCCGCGTCCGTCGCCGAGATCACCGGCGTCCCCGAGGAGGATCTGCGCACGGCCGCCCGCTGGATCGGCGAGGCGGCCGCCGGCGGCGAGTGGACCTCCTGCTGGACGATGGGCCTCAACCAGTCGACGCACGGCACCTGGAACACCAACGCGCTGATCAATCTGCATCTGGCCACCGGCGCGATCTGCCGCCCCGGCAGCGGCCCCTTCTCCCTGACCGGCCAGCCCAACGCGATGGGCGGCCGGGAGATGGGGTACATGGGCCCGGGGCTGCCCGGCCAGCGCTCGGTGCTGGTCGACGAGGACCGGGCCTTCGTCGAGGAGCTGTGGGGGCTGGCGCCGGGGACCGTACGGGCGGACGGCTCGGGCCGGGGCACCGTGGAGATGTTCCGGCGGATGGCCGACGGGGAGATACGGGCCTGCTGGATCATCTGCACCAACCCGGTGGCCTCGGTCGCCAACCGCCGTACCGTCATCGAGGGCCTGGAGACCGCCGAGTTCGTCGTCGTCCAGGACGTCTTCGCCGAGACCGAGACCACCGCGTACGCCGACGTGGTGCTGCCGGGCGCGCTGTGGACCGAGGCCGAGGGCGTACTGATCAACAGCGAACGCAATCTCACCCTCGCCCAACAGGCCGTCGACCCGCCCGGCGAGGCCATGGCGGACTGGCGGATCATCGCCGGGGTGGCCCGCGCCATGGGCTACACCGCCGGGTTCGACTACAGCAGCGCCGAGGATGTCTTCGAGGAGATCAAGCGCGCCTGGAACCCCAAGACCGGCTACGACCTGCGGGGTGTGACGTACGAGCGGCTGCGCGAGACGCCGGTGCAGTGGCCGGCCTCCGACCCGGACGGGCCGGACCGCAACCCGATCCGGTACATGGCCGGGGGCGGCTCCGGCGACGGGCTCGGGGACGGGCTCGGGGAGGGTCACGGGGAGGGGCCGGTGTTCCCGACGGCGAGCGGGCGCGCGGTGTTCTTCGCCCGGCCGCACATACCCCCCGCGGAGATGCCCGACGACGACTACCCGTTCGTCCTCAACACCGGGCGGCTTCCGCATCAGTGGCACACGCTGACCAAGACGGGGAAGGTCGGCAGGCTCAACAAGCTCAACCCCGCGCCCTTCGTGGAGGTGCACCCGCAGGACGCCGCGCGGCTCGGCATCGCCGAGGGGGACGCGGTGGAGGTCGCCTCGCGGCGCGGCCGGGCGGTGCTGCCCGCGGTGGTGACCGACCGGGTGCGGCCCGGGTGCTGCTTCGCGCCCTTCCACTGGAACGACCTGTTCGGGGAGTACCTCAGCGTCAACGCCGTGACCAGCGACGCGGTCGACCCGATCTCCTTCCAGCCGGAGTTCAAGGTGTGCGCGGTCGAACTGACCCGGGTGGGGGGCACGGTGACGGTGGCCACGGCCGAAGCACCCTCCGACCGGGCCCCGGCGGCCCCGCCCGAGCCCGCGCCCGCGCCCGTCGTCGTACCCGCGGCTGTACCCGCGGCCGTAGCGCCCGCGCTCCCCGAGCTCTTCGGGCTGGCGGACGCGCAGCCGCCGGTCCTGGCCGCGCACGAGCGGAGGTATCTGGTCGGCTTCCTCGCCGGGCTCGGGCCGGGTCCGGCCGGGGTGCCCGTACTGCCGCCGGGGGCGCCCTTCGCCGAGGAACACGCGCTGTGGGTGAACGGGGTGCTCGCGGGCATGTACTCGCGCGCGCCGAAGCCCCGTACCCCCGCCCTTGAGGCCCCGGCGTCCGGTACGCCCGCCGCCGGGGAGCCGCCGGCCGCACCCCGCCGCGAGGTGGTCGTGCTGTGGGCCTCGCAGACCGGGAACGCCGAGGAATTCGCCGCCGCCACCGCCGAACGTCTCTCCGCCGCCGGCCACCGCGCCGCCCTCGTGGCCATGGACGAGGCCGATCCCCGTACCCTGCCCGCCGCCGCCGACCTGCTGCTGATCACCAGCACCTTCGGCGACGGGGAGGCCCCCGACAACGGCTCCGGTTTCTGGGACGCCCTCACCGCGCCCGACATCCCGCGTCTGGAGGGCCGCCGGTACGCGGTACTCGCCTTCGGCGACTCCTCCTACGACGACTTCTGCGGCCACGGGCGGCGGCTCGACCAGCGGCTGGACGAGCTGGGCGCGGTCCGGATCGCGCCGCGCGCCGACTGCGAGCCGGACTGGGCGGCCCCGGCCGGCGCCTGGCTGGACACGGTGCTCTCGACACTCACCGAACGCCCGGCCGCCGCGCCCTCCCCCGCCCCGGCCCGCGCGTCCAGACCTGTGCCCGTCACCGCACGGCTGACCGGGAACCTGCTGCTCAGCGGGCCGGGCGCGGCCAAGGAGGTCCGCCGCTTCACCTTCGACACGCGCGACAGCGAGACCCCCTTCGGGTACGAGGCGGGCGACGCGCTCAGCGTCACCCCCGTGAACAGCCCGGACCTGGTCGCCGAATGGCTCGCCGTCACCGGTCTCGACCCGGGCGCGGCCGTCCGGGTGAGCGGCGTCGGCGAGATCGCGCTCGGCGAGGCGCTGCACCGCCATCTGGACATCACCCGGATCACCCCGGCCCTGATGGCCTTCGTCACCGAGCGCACCGGCGACCGGCGGCTCAAGACACTGCTGCGCCCCGACAACAAGGACCAGCTCGCCCAGTGGTCGTGGGGCCGGCAGTCGGTGGACGTCATCGCCGAGCACCCGGTCCGCGCCACCCCGCAGGAGTGGACCGACCTGCTCAAACGCCTCCAGCCGCGGCTGTACTCGATCTCGTCGAGCCCGCTGACCGACCCCCACCAGGTCGCGCTGACCGTCTCCGTGGTCCGCTACGAGAGCCCGCGCGGCCGTCCCCGGGGCGGTGTCTGCTCGCCCTTCCTCGCCGACGCGGCCCCCGGCGCCCCCGTGCCGGTCGCCCTCCAGCGCGCGCCGCACTTCCGCCCGCCGGCCGACCCCGCGACCCCCATGATCATGGTCGGCCCCGGCACCGGAATCGCGCCCTTCATCGGCTTCCTCGCCGAGCGCCGGGCCCGCGGCCACACCGCCCCCAACTGGCTGTTCTTCGGCGAGCAGCACCGGGCGACCGACTTCTACTACGAGGCCGAGCTGACCGGTCTCCTCGCCGACGGCACCCTCGCCCGGCTCGACACGGCCTTCTCCCGCGACCAGCGCGCGAAGGTCTACGTCCAGGACCGGATGCGCGAGCACGGCCCGCAGCTCTGGGCCTGGCTCCAGGAGGGGGCGCACTTCTACGTCTGCGGGGACGCGTCCCGGATGGCCAGGGACGTCGACGCGGCGCTGCGGGCGGTCGTGGCGGCCCACGGCGGGCTCCCGGCGGAGGCGGCGACGGCGTATGTGAAGCAACTGGCCGCCGAGCGGCGGTACGTACGCGATGTGTACTGAGCCGGCAGCCGGACCGGCTCTGCGGAAACGGCGGCCGGCTCAGCTCCAGGTGTCGTATCCGGCGCCGCGCCATTCGACCAGGTCGGGGCGGGTGAGGTCCATCTCGTCGAGGTCGGCGAGGCCCGCGCGGCGCAGGAACTCCAGGATATCGGTGAGGTTGGTCGCCCGGCCGGCGTCCTGGCCACGGATCGTGACCCGCCGCCCCTGGGGGCCGGGCGGGTGCACGATCACGGGAGCGTCCATGCCCCCAGCCTGCCCCCACGGGACGAAGGCAACAATCCCGCGGGGGCCGACCGGGCACTCGGACCGATGGCCGGGCGCCCGGCCCCGTGTTCGGGCCGGGCGCGTGGCCGGGGGTCCGGCTACTTCTTGAAGGCGTAGTCCAGGAGCTTCTTGACGTCGGCCGTCCTGGTGGTCTCCGAGGTGGAGGCGAGGACCGTGCCGATGACCGTCTTCTTGCCGCGGGTGGCGGCGAACACCAGGCAGTACTTGGCCTGCGGACCGGAACCGGTCTTGACGCCGATCATGCCGGAGTAGCTGCTGAGCAGCTTGTTGGTGTTGGTCCACGTCTTGTAGTAGTACTGGCCATTCTTCAAGATGATCTTCTGCTTGGTCGACTTGGTCTTCACGACCTTGCGGAAGGTGGCGTTCTTCATGGCGTCGCTGGCGAGCTTGGTCAGGTCGCGCGGCGTCGAGTAGTTTTTCCCGCCCCCTATACCGTCGAACGAGTCGAAGTGCGTGTTCTTCAGACCCAGCGACTTGGCGGTCGAGTTCATCTTGCCGATGAACGACTTCACCCGCGCCGCCCGGGTGGTCCCGGTGCCGAACTTGTCGGCCAGCGCGTAGGCCGCGTCGCAGCCGGAGGGCAGCATCAGCCCGTAGAGCAACTGGCCGACGGTGACCTTGTCGCCGACGATCAGACCGGCCGACGACGCGTTGTTCTTGACGATGTAGTCGCTGTACGCCTTCTGGTACGTGACCTTGGTGTTGAGGTTGAGGTTCTTCTGGGCGAGGACCACCCGGGCCGTCATGATCTTGGTGGTGGAGCCCGTGGAACGACGGGTGTCCGCGGCCTTGGTGTAGAGCGACGCCTTGGTGCCGTTGTTCATCACGAAGCCGCCCTTGGCGACGATCGTGGGCACCTTGAGCGTGGCCGCCTGCGCCGGGACGACGAACGCCCCGGCCGTCAGAACGGCCCCCGTCGTGACGAGGACCGCGGACACGCGACGTATGCCGCTTATGCTGTTCATCAAGTCGATTGCTCCAAATGCCCCTACGGCGCGGCCGTATGAGAATGCCGCCTCTCCATGAGATGCGCGAGCACGGCAAATGGATGCACCGATCCCCACAGTTTTTTCCGTCGTTCCCCGTTCTTTCCGAGCGCGCCTCTGCGGTGCCGGCTATCCCACACCCAGGGCGTTGAGGGCGGTGCGCTGGTGGGATTCCAGGGACTCGACACGGGTGGCCTGGGCCTCGGTGAGGACGTCGCACACCCAGTCCCAGTGCAGTGCCACCCGGTCGCCGGGCGCGAGGCCGTCGATCAGCGCGCGGCCGCCGGTCGACCAGCGCACCCGCTCCGTACGGGCCGGCCCGGTCACCATCGCCCCGCCGTCCCAGGCCAGCGGCCGGGACTCCACGGTCGCCGACTCCCCGTCCACCCCGAGCACCACCCCGGTACGGATCCGGCACTGGTCGAGCACCGAAAGCGCGCTCGGATTACCGCTGGTCCGCAGCATCCGCGCCCACGGGTACACATCGAACACCTGGAAGCTGTGGTGGGCGAGCGCCCGGTGGCCCGCCTCCCGCCAGGTGCCGCCGAGTTGACCGCGGAACCGGTCCCGCATGCGCTCGACCAGCGCCGCGGAGTCCACGCGGTCCAGCAGGTCGTTGCCGATCCAGTACGCCTCGACCACCCGCGCGTCGAGCGGATCGGCGACCCCGGCGGTCTCGGCGAGGAACTCCAGATAGCACCACGCCCCCTCGAACTCCCGGGCCCGGCGCTCGATCCCGGCCACCGCGTCGGCCCTGAGCAGGGCCGACGCGTCCGGGGGTCCGCAGTAGCCGAGTTCGTTCGGCGGGTAGGCGTAGCGCGCGAAGAGCAGTGCGCCCTGTGCGCTCATTCAGCAGATCCTCGGCAGTTGTTCACCGATCGGCAGGCCGACGACCCGGGTCCCGCCCAGCGCGGTCCTGGCGACGACCATCCCGCGGTGGTCCGCCACGCAGGTGCCGATCCGGCACGCCGACCGCCCCAACGGGTGCGCCCGCAGGGCTGCCAGCACCTCGTCGGCGGATTCGGCGGGTACGAAGGCGAGCAGCTTGCCCTCGTTCGCCACCTGGAGCGGATCGAGTCCGAGCAGCCCGCAGGCGTCCCGTACCGGCTGCGGCACGGGCAGTTCGCGCTCCACCAGCTCGACGCCGACGTCCGAGGCGCGGGCGATCTCGTTCAGCGACGCGGAGACACCGCCGCGGGTCGGGTCCCGCAGGACATGCAGATCCGCGCCCGTGGCGAGCATCGCGGCGACCAGTCCGTGCAGGGCGGCGGTGTCGCTCTCCACGGTGGTGCCGAACTCCAGACCCTCGCGGCAGCTCATCACCGCCACGCCGTGCACCCCGATGTCCCCGCTGACCAGCACCGCGTCACCGGGCCTGGCCCGTCGGGGGTTGATGTCGACGCCGTCGGGGACCACGCCGATGCCGGAGGTGTTGATGTAGACGCCGTCACCGCCGGCGCTGTCCACGACCTTGGTGTCCCCCGTGACCAGTTGTACGCCGGCCGCCCGCGCGGCCACGCCCATCGCCTGGGCGATGCGGCCGAGTTCGCTCAGCGCGGTGCCCTCCTGGAGGATGAACGCGGTCGACAGGAACAGCGGGGTCGCCCCCGACATCGCCAGGTCGTTGACCGTCCCGTTCACCGCCAGGTCGCCGATCGACCCGCCGGGGAAGAACATCGGCTTCACCACGAACGAGTCGGTGGAGAAGGCCAGCCGGGTGCCGCCGCCGACCGTCAGGACCGCCGAGTCGCCGAGTTCCGCCGCCGCTGCCGTACCGAAGCCGGGCAGGAACAGATGCTCGATCAGCTCACCGGACATCGCCCCGCCGCCGCCGTGGCCCATCACCACGTACGGGGAGTCCCGCAGCGGTACGGGACAGACCCAGCTCTCGAAGTCGAGGTCCGACGCCACTGGCCCGGCCGGCGTCGACGGGGCCGTGTACTCCATCGCGTCGGTCACTTGGCATCGACCAGTTCCAGGCGGCGGTATGTGAAGTACGCGGCGCACGCGCCCTCGGAGGAGACCATCGTGGCGCCGAGCGGGTTGCGCGGGGTGCACTCCTGACCGAAGGCCGCGCACTCGTGCGGCTTGATCAGGCCCTGGAGCACGTCTCCCGACTTGCACAGCGCCGACTCCTCGGTACGGATGCCGGACACGTCGAACCGGTGCTCGGCGTCGAACTCCCGGTAGTCGTCGGAGAGTTTCCAGCCGCTGTCGGGGATCATCCCGATGCCGCGCCAGGTGCGGTCGGTCACCTCGAAGACGTCCCGCAGCATCCGCATGGCGGGCACGTTCCCCTCGTCGCGTACGGCCCGGGGGTAGGCGTTGCCCAACTCATGCCGACCCTCCTCCAGTTGGACGACCGTCTGGCGGATGCCCTCCAGGATGTCCAGCGGTTCGAAGCCGGTGACCACGATCGGCACCCGGTACTTCTCCGCCAGGGGCGGGTACTCCGAGGTGCCCATCACGCTGCACACGTGCCCGGCGGCGAGGAACGCCTGCACCCGGCAGGTGGGCGACTCCATGATGGCCGCGATCGCGGGCGGCACCAGGACGTGCGAGACCAGCAGCGAGAAGTTGCGCACGCCGAGCCGTTTGGCCTGGTAGACGGTCATCGCGTTGGCGGGCGCGGTGGTCTCGAAGCCGATCCCGAAGAACACCACCTCACGGTCCGGGTTCTCCCGGGCCAGCTTCAGCGCGTCCAGCGGCGAGTACACGACTCGGACGTCGCCGCCCGCGCTCTTGACCGAGAACAGGTCCTGGCTGCTGCCCGGCACCCGCAGCATGTCGCCGAAGGAGCAGAAGATGACCCCCGGACGGGCCGCGATGGCCAGCGCCCGGTCGATGATCTCCAGCGGGGTCACACAGACCGGACAGCCCGGCCCGTGGATCATCTCGACGCTCTCGGGCAGCAGTTGGTCGATGCCGTGCCGGATGATCGAGTGCGTCTGCCCCCCGCAGACCTCCATCATGGTCCAGCGCCGGGTGGTGACGGCGTGGATCCGGTCGATCAGCCGCTTCGCCAACTCCGGGTCGCTGAACTCGTCCAGGTACTTCACTTCGCTGCTCCTTCGGACAACTCTTTGTGTCGCGCGGCGAGTTCGAACCCGTCCCCGAACTCCTCGGCCAGGATTCCGAGCCGTTCGAAATTGGCCAGGGTCTCCTGGGCCGACCGCTCGTCGAGGCGCTGAATGGCGAATCCGACGTGCACGACGACGTATTCGCCGATCGCCGCGTCGGGGATGTACTGCAGACACACCTCTTTGCGTACGCCGCCGAAGTCGCACTCGGCCATCAAGGTGCCGTCGACTTCGGCGGTACTGAGGACAAGCCCCGGAACGGCCAGACACATGTCGCTCTTCCTTCTCTGTGACGTCTCTGTGAGTCCTCGATCGGTGGACCCGCGCCGGCTACGACGGCCGGTCCGGCGCACGCCTGGGCCCGGCGCCTCGGCGCGACGTGACGGCCGGCCGGCCGGGGCGGACGGTCAGCCCGCCGCGGCGATCAGCAGCTGACCGAGCGCGATACCGCCGTCGTTCGGGGGCAGCAGCCGGGGCCGCAGGACGGTGAAGCCCCGCTCGGTCAGCGCGCGTTGGGCCTGGTCGAGCAGCACGGCGTTCTGGAACACACCCCCGCCGAGCGCCACCACGCCGAGGCCCGTCTCTATCCGGCAGATCTCGGCGAGGTCGGCGATGAGCGCCGCGACCGCCGTGTGGAAGCGCGCGGCGATCAACTCCGCCCGGACGCCCGCCCGGACGTCGGCGACCACCGCGCGGACCACCGGCCCCGGATCGGCGACCGCGGGCTCCCCGACCTGCCCGAGCCCGATCCGGAACGCGTAGCCCTCGGCCGGACCGGGCCCGGCCGACCGGGCCAGCCCCTCCAGCTCCATGGCGGCCTCGGCCTCGTACTCCACCTCGTGCCGCACCCCGGCCAGCGAGGCGACCGCGTCGAAGAGCCGGCCCATGCTGGACGTCGGCACGCAGCCGAAGCCGGTGCCGAACTGATGGGCCAGCACGTCCCGTTCCCGGGCCGGGCAGGCGCGGACCGCGGGGATCCGCTCGTCCCAGCCGACGCCCGCCGTACGCAGATGGGCGAGCGCCATCCGGTACGGCCGCAGCACACTCGCGTCACCGCCCGCCAGCGGCACGTACCCGAGGTGCGCGGCCCGGCGGAAGGACTTGTAGTCGGCGACCAGCACCTCGCCGCCCCACACCGCGCCGTCGGTCCCGTAGCCGGTGCCGTCGAAGGCGACACCGATCACGCTCTCCCCGGCGCCGATCCCGTGTTCGCCCATCACGGCGGCGATGTGCGCGTGGTGGTGCTGCACGGTACGCACCGGCCGGCCGTCGGCGTGCGCGCGGGCCCAGCCCGCGGAGCCGTAGTCGGGGTGCCGGTCGGCGACCAGCTGCCCGGGGTCGACCCCGGTGAGGTGTTCCAGGTGCCGTTCGGTCCGGGTCAGCGCGTCCACCGTCGACAGGTCGTCCATGTCGCCGATGTGCTGGCTGATCCAGGCGTAACGCCCCTCCCCCAGCGCGCAGGTGTTCTTCAGGTCGGCGCCGACCGCGAGGGTCGGGGGCACCTCGAAGGGCAGCGCGAGCGGCAGCGGCGCGTAGCCGCGGGACCTGCGCACCGGCAGTTCGGCGCCCGCCACGAACCGGCTGACCGAGTCGTCGCACGGTACGTGGATCGTCCGGTCGTGCCGCAGCCAGGCGTCGGCCAGCGGGTCAAGCTCGGCCAGCGCGCGGTCGTCGTCGGTGACGATCGGCTCGCCGGAGAGGTTGGCGGAGGTCATCACCAGCGCGTCGGGCCCGGGCGCGTCGTCGCCGAGCCCGAAGAGCAGTACGTGCAGCGGGGTGTACGGCAGCAGCAGCCCCAGGTCAGGGCTGCCGGGCGCGACGGCCGCGGACACCCCCTCCCCCGGGCCCGCCGCCCGGCGCGCAAGGAGCACGATCGGCCGCCGGATACCGGTGAGCAGCGCCTCCTCGTCCTCGGTCGTCGTCACGAACTCCGCGGCGACGTCGAGGGACGCGACCATCACCGCGAACGGCTTGCCGCCGCGCCGCTTGCGGCGGCGCAGCTCGGCCACCGCCGCGTCATTGCGGGCGTCGCACGCCAGGTGGTAGCCGCCGAGGCCCTTGACCGCGACGATCCGGCCCTCGGCGAGCAACCGCCGTGCCGACCGCAGCGCCTCCTCGCCGTCGACCGGCGACCGCCCGTCCTTGCCGACGAGTTCGAGCCGGGGCCCGCAGTCGTGGCAGGCGATCGGCTGGGCGTGGAAGCGGCGGTCGCGCGGGTCCTCGTACTCCGCGCGGCAGGCGTCGCACATGGGGAAGGCCGCCATCGTGGTGGCGGCCCGGTCGTACGGCGTGCCGGTGACGATCGTGAACCGGGGGCCGCAGTGGGTGCAGGTGATGAAGGGGTGGCGGTACCGCCGGTTCGCCGGGTCGCTCATCTCGGCCAGACAGTCCGCGCAGGTGGCGATGTCGGGCGAGACCAGCGTACGGGCCCGGCCCTGCCCGCTGGAGTCCTCGATGGTGAACTCCGTGCCGCCCCGGGTGGGTTGCTCGTACGCGTGCACGGACTCCACGACGGCGAGCGGCGGCGCGTCGGCGCGCAGCCGCCGGCCGAACTCCTCGACCGCCTCGGCGCCGCCCTCGACCTCGACGACCACGCCCTCGGTGGTGTTGGAGACCGTACCGGCGAGCGCCAGCTCCGAGGCGGTGACGTAGGCGAAGGGCCGGAACCCCACGCCCTGCACGACACCGCGCACCTCGTACCGGCGCCTGATCCGCTGGGTACGGGCGCGGCCCATCATCTCCAGCCCGGACAGCGCCTCGTCCGCCTTGGCCCGGTCGATGACCTCCACCGCGAAGCCCATGTGCAGCAGCACCCAGTCGCCATCGGCCGGGGGCTGCTCCAGCATCCCGATGTTGACCCGCCGCCGCGCCCCCTGCACGTCGACCAGCGCGAGCTGGCCGGCGTATCCGGGCACGATCTCGACGACTTGACCGGGGATGCCAAGGCACATGTTCACGGGCTCCTGGTCTCGGCGGGTTCGGCCGGCACGAGCCGCCGGACCAGTGTGCGTACTGCCTCGACCGCTTCGGGGACCGCGGCGGAGACGGCCTCGCTCAGGCCGATCCCCTCCTCGACCCCGGCGGGCGTGCAGCCCACAAGGTAGGTGAGCGGAAGAATACCGCCCAATTGACCCATATTTGCCAGCACTGACACGGGATTCATCCCATGTGCGTCGAATTCACCCGTACCGAGGTCTTTCGCACCGATTTCCAGCACGGTCAGCCGCCCCGGCGGGCCGTCCCCGGGGTAGGCGTCGACCAGGATCAGCGCGTCGTACCCGTCGAGCAGGTCGTAGGCGAGATGCATGCCGCGGATGCCGTAGTCGGTCACCCGGATCTGCGGCGGCAGGCCGCCGGACCCGGCCAGCCGCCGGACGACCTCGGGGCCGAAGCCGTCGTCGCCGAGGAAGAGGTTGCCGACGCCCGCCACGAGGACGGCGCCGGCCGCGCGTGCGCCGTCGTGGTCCGCGCGTGCGCCACCGGCCGCGGTCATGCCGTCGGCCGCGGCCGTGTCTGTGTCCGAGGTCGCGCTCACATCGAGCGCATACGCAGGTAGCGGCGGATGTCGGGGATCGACATCACGCCGACGACCACGGCGGTGGCGGCGGCCGCGGCGGCCGCCGCGGTGGTGATGATGCCCAGGGTCTTCATGATCGGCTCTCCTCTCGGGATTCCGGGGGACTGTCGACGGTCAGCGGTTCCAACTCGTCGGGGGCGAAGTAGAAGTAGCGGCCGTACCAGTCGTGCATGTCGGCCGCCGGGTCGTCGACGAGCAGCAGGGCGACGTGCGTCCCGCCGTCCACGTCGTTCAGGACGGCGGCCACGCGGGCGATCTGGCCGGCGAAGAAGAGGTCCTGCGCGTCGGCGCGGCGCGAGGGCCGTACGCGGACGAGGCTGCCCTTGGCGACGCTCACCCCGTCGATCAGGACCGCGTCGGACTCGGGGCTGACCTGGGCGTCGGATGCGGGGTCCCACCAGGGGGCGCCGCCGGTGTCGAAGAGGGTCGGATCGGCGTCGGGAAGGCCGGGGCCGCCCGGGCCGGGGCCGGGTGCGGCACCGAAGCCGGGCCCGAGGTCGGGTCGGCCCAGGCCGGGGCCGGATGCGGCGCCCGGACCGGCACCGGGCCCAGAGCCCAGGTCGGCTTCGGCGTCAGGGCCGGGTGCGGCGCCCAGGCCGGCGCCCAGGCCGATGCCGGCTCCGCCCGGACCAGGTGCGGCGCCGGTGCCGGGTCCAGCGCCGCGTGCGGGTCCGGGCCCGCCCAGGCCGGGGCCGGGTGCGGCGCCAAGGTCCGGGCCCGAGTCGGGGTCCGGGCCCGAGTCGGGGCTCGGGCCGGGAAGGCCGTCGCCGGGCCCCGCGCCCGTGGGCGGCGGCACCGCGTACGGATCGCGCAGCAGCCCGTGCAGCCGCCGCAGATCCTCCGCCGACATTCCGTCGCAGCGTTCGATGATCTCCCGCGCCTTGGGGTCGGTGGCCCGCGCCTCCGCCTTCTCCTCCTCCGTCATCGTCATCACCCGCAGCGTCAGGATCTCGTCGATCTCGGTGGAGTCGAAGAGCGCGCCGGGGCTCTGCTCGGCCACCTCCGGGTGGTCGTAGAGGATGATCGGCGCGCCGAGCACCGTGTCGGCCGACCCGGTCGGCCCGGCCAGTACCGGCCAGCAGCGCCGCTGCCGGCAGCGGGCGGCCGCGGCCTCCGCCTCGGCGGGCGGTTCGAGCAGCGAGACGAAGCGCGCGCCCCGCGCCTGGAGGATCAGGTGCGTACCGATGAGCGACGCGCGGATCGCCGCGTCCTTGTCGGCGGCCGGCGCGGGATGCTCGTTGTCCACCGACACCGTGAGCCGTACGAAGCCGTCGTCGGCCACCGCCTCGGTCCGGATCCGGGCCACCAGCGGCTCCCTGCGCCGTACGACGCGGCCGACCGGCGTACCGTGCGCGTCCGTCAGCGGCTCGACGTCCTCGCCGCCGGGGACCCGGTGCAGGGCGTCGTACGGCTCGGTGAGCGCGAGCGCGGGCAGCGCGATCTCCCGCTCCACGGCCTCGTCCCAGCTCAGCACCGCCATCCCGTCCACGGTGAGCGTGCCGACCGGGGTGTGGCCGCCGTCCTCGTCGAGCCGCTGCACCTCGCGGACCTGCACCTGGAGGAAGCGCAGCCGGACGTCGACCGACGCGGGCGCGTCGCCCGGGTCCGTCAGCAGCACCTGCGTGGCCATCCCCGGCTCCTCGCCGAAGCTCTCCGGCGCCGCGAGCGGCGGACCGAGGACGCCGAACTGCCAGCGCGACCGGTTCTTGCCCGAACTCGCCCGGTACGGATAGAGCAGATACCCCTCGTACAGCACCGCGTCGGCGACCGTACGGACCTGGTCGAGGCCCCGCGTATCAACGGACCCGCCGGGCTCGGCCTTCTCGATCTGTTCGACCGGGTCCACCGGCCTGACGGAACTCACGGGACCACCTCTCCGACATCGGCCAACAACGTGCTCACCGTCTCGTCCCAGCCGATCAGCCCGCGCCGCGCGCGGAAGTCGGCGATCCGGTCCAGGACATCCCTGTCCAGCCTGATCCAGCCGGAGTTGGGGTAGTGGAAGCCGATCATCCGGCGCCAGACCTCGACCGGCATCGCGTGCCGGGCCTCGCAGTCCCACGGCACCTGGCGCACTCCGAAGCCCGCGGCGCCCTTGGTGAACACCGTGCCGGAGAACAGCAGCGCGAGCGGCACCGATCCGTCGCCGAGAGCGTGCAGATAGCGCGAGCCGATCACGTCGAAGTCGTAGGTACAGGGCAGCGCGAGGTCGACCTCGGTGGAGCCGGTGAACCCCTGCACGGTGGTGTGGCACTGCATCCACTGGAAGGACTTCAGTGTGTCCGGCCACCGCTCCCGCCCGCCGAACAGCCCGCGCAGACCGTTCTCCTCGGCGTCGTCGTAGTGCCGCCGCTGCGGTTCGATCCGGACCTGGCAGCGCAGCACGATCGCGTGCACCCGCTCGCCCGTCTGCTCCTCGATCCGCAGCCGCGCGGTCAGTTGGGGCACGACGGTGTACGGCTCGGCGAACACGTCGAGCACCGAGAAGCCGAGGCCGCTCATGACGTACCGACCACGGCGGCGTCCCGGCTGCGCTCCGCCACGTGCGCGAAGAACGCGTCCATCGCGTCGTGCGCCTGTCGGCCGCCGTCGAAGCCGCGCCACAACGTCCGCAGCCGGCCCACCAGTTCGTAGCAGGCGTCGATGGGCACCAGATGGCACGAGCCGTCCGCGCCCTTCGAGCGCCGTACGAGCAGCGCCTCCACATCGGGGAGCAGCACGGCCAGTCCGGGGTTGGCCGTCACGATGGTGTCCCAGGCGTCCAGCGGCAGTTCGGACTCGGTGGCGCCCGCGGGGCCGGGGTAGAAGGCGACCGTACGGCCCTGGAGTGAGTTGCGGAACAGGAAGGCGAGCCCGACCGGGATCTGCAACTCGTCCCAGGTCCGCTCGTCCAACGCGAGCCCGGAGAAGCGTAGATAGCGCTCGGGCACCGCCCGGTAGCGCAGATGCGCCCGCTGGTCGCTGAAGAGCAGATAGCAGGGCCGGCACGCGCACATCAGGGCGCGGCTGTCGAGGTTCACCACATGCGCGTGGCCCTCGCCGACCGGCTCCGCGCACATCTCGCAGCGCTCGCCCGCGGCCGGCCGGGGACGCGCGCGGGCGATCCGCAGCAGGGCGGCGGCCGGGGCCGACGGGCGGCCGTGGAGGATCATGTCGCCACCGCGGCGGGCACCGGGACGGCGACCGAGACCGTACCGCCGCTCGCGAGCACGGGCAGCGGGTCCAGGTGGGCGCCCTCCTCGTCCACGCAGGCGCCGGCCCGCCGGACGTCGTAGTGCGCGCGGCAGGCCGGGCAGCTCAGCAGCGCGTCCCCGGTGGCGCCGCCCAGCCGCCTGGCCAGGACGGCGCCCGCCATCGGCTGGTCGCACCGGGCGCAGCGGTCCCGGAAGGCGAAGAGGTCCGCGCCGATCCGGCAGGCCAGCACCGGTACGCCGGCGGCGGTGAAGCGGGTGACGGCGCCGGACTCCAGCCCGGCCAGCTCCCCGGCGGGCTGCCAGGTGCCGCCGGCGGAGTCGGCGTCGGCCGCCTGGTCGTGCAGCCGGGCGAACAGCGCGTCGACCGGGACCACCGGCCCGGCGGCCGCCTCGTCGGAGGCGGTCTCGACCTCGATCGAGGTGATCTCGGGCGCGGCCGCCTCGACCGCGCCCTGCACGGCGAGCGTGAGCGTGGCCGAGGAGGACGGGCAGCCGTCGCAACTGCCCAGCAGCCGCAGCCGGACCACCCCGTCGTCACCGACGCCCAGCAGTTCGACATCGCCGCCGTGGGAGCCGAGATACGGCCGTACGCTCTCCAGCGCCTTCTCGACCCGGGTCTCCACGCTGTACGGGTGCAGTCCGTGCACCAGCAGCAGGCTGGCCACCAGGTCGTCGGCGGCGAGGGCGGCCAGGACGTCCTCGCCCAAGTGGCCGCGCTCGTACAGCAGGTCGAGCAGCCGTTCGAGGCCGGCGCCGTAGAAGTCCGTGACCAGCCGGACCAGTTCCTCGCTGCGCTCGCGGGCGACGGCGCCGCCGGAGGCGCCGGCGGCGATCAGGGTGTCGATACGCTCGCCAGTGGCACGCCAGTCGGCCTCGGTGGACGTGACGTGCCCGACGGCCTCGGTGGACGCCGGACCGTGGTCGGCCGGCGATTCGGGCCCACGGTCGGCGGGGGCTTCGGGACGCTCGGCCACGTCACGCACCCGCGGACTGGGTCGGGGAGTGCAGCAGTTCCAGCTTCTTGCCCTCGCCCAGGTACATGTGCACACCGCACGGCAGGCAGGGGTCGAAGCTGCGGACCGTCCGCATGATGTCGATGCCCTTGAAGTGCTCCCGGTCGTTCTCCTCGAAGATCGGCTGGCCCTGCACCGCGTCCTCGTACGGCCCCGGGGTGCCGTAGCTGTCGCGGGGGCTCGCGTTCCACGGGGTCGGCGGGTACGGGTGGTAGTTGGCGATCTTGCCGTCGCGGATCACCATGTGGTGGGACAGGACCCCGCGCACCGCCTCGGTGAAGCCGCAGCCGACGCCCTCCTCCGGGACCTCGAACTTCTCCCAGGTCTTGGTCCGCCCGGCCCGGATCTCCACCAGCGCCTTCTCGGCGAAGTGCAGCGCGCACGCGGCCACATACGCCTGGAAGTAGGTGCGGGCCCGGTTGCGCTCGATGGTGTTGCTCCACTGGGGGATCTTCCACTCCAGCTCGACCGGGCCCTTGAGCGCGGTCTTGGGGAGGTTGATCCGCACACTGCTGCCGGTGGCCTTGACGTAGCCGATGTCGACCAGACCGGCCAGCGCCGTGGTCCACAGCCGCGCCAGCGGTCCGCCGCCGGTGTCCAGGGCGAGGTAGTCCTTGCCGTCGAACCACCGCGGCGACATCACCCAGCTGTACTTGTCGTCCAGGTCCCGCTTCTGCGGCCGCGGGTTGGTGTGCTGGTTCCACGGGTGCCGCCGGTCGACCGGGTTGCCCAGCGGGTCGTGCGTCACGAACATCTCCTGGTCCTCCCAGTCGCCGTAGTACGACGAACCGAGCAGGATGCGGATGCCCAGGTTGATCTTCACCAGGTCGGTGGTGACGAGCTTCCCGTCCACGACGACGCCCGGGGTGACGTACATCTTCCGACCCCAGTCGGTCATGTCCTTGTACTCGAAGTTGCAGTGCTCCGGGTCCTGGAAGGCACCCCAGCAGCCGAGCAGGATACGGCGGTTGCCGACCATCTCGTAGCCGGGCAGCGCCTCGTAGAAGAAGTCGAAGAGGTCGTCGTGCATCGGCACGACCTTCTTCATGAACTCGACGTAGCGCTGGAGGCGGGTGATGTAGTCCGTCATCAGCTGGACGGTCGCCACCGTGCCCACGCCGCCCGGGTAGAGCGTGGAGGGGTGCACATGCCGGCCCTCCATCAGACAGAACATCTCCCGGGTCATCCGGCTCACCTGGAGCGCCTCGCGGTAGAACTCGCCGGTGAACGGATTCAGCGAGCGCATGATGTCGCCGATGGTCTTGTACCCATGGGCGTCCGCGTGCGGCGAAGCGGTCCGATTGGCCTTCTCCAGCACCCCGGGGTTGGTCTCGGCGACCATTTTCTCGCAGTAGTCGACCCCGACCAGATTCTCCTGGAAGATATTGTGGTCGAACATGTACTCGGCGGCCTCGCCGAGATTGACGATCCATTCGGCGATGTGCGGCGGCTTGACCCCGTACGCCATGTTCTGCGCGTAACAGGAACACGTCGCGTGGTTGTCACCGCAGATTCCGCAGATCCGGCTGGTGATGAAGTGCGCGTCGCGCGGGTCCTTGCCCTTCATGAAGACCGAATAGCCGCGGAAGATGGAACTCGTGCTGTGGCATTCCGCGACCACACGCTGCTTGAAGTCGATCTTCGTGTAGATGCCCAGGCTTCCGACGATACGGGTGATGGGGTCCCACGCCATCTCCACCAGTTCGTCCGTGCCCCGGCTCCCGGTGCCACCCCTGTTCTGGGTCGCCGTCATTGCGCCGCCTCATCTCTCTGTCCGTTGCGGTGGGTCGGTCACCAGGTGCGGGTGGCACCGGTCGTGAGGGTCCTGCCCCGCTCACGCCATTTCGGTTCTTGGTCGAGGGTGTGCGTGGTCATCTTCCGCAGCCGGCGCATCGTCGTTCCGTACAGCCCGACCGAGTTCGTGGAGAGCTTTCCGCCGGGGGGCTCGTCCATGAACGGCATGAACTTGTCCGGGAATCCCGGCATCGTGCAGCCGATGCAGATACCGCCGACATTCGGGCAGCCGCCGATACCGTTCATCCAGCCGCGCTTGGGGACATTGCACTTGACGGTCGGTCCCCAGCAGCCGAGC